>JBOGYJ010000290.1:0-4668 GCA_050696795.1 Solirubrobacteraceae bacterium
CTGTCGAGCAGGCCGCAGCGGCTCCTGCTTCCGCCGAACCGCCGATCGAAGCTCAGCCTGTTGCCGAGGCAGACGCGCCGAGCGCTCCGGCTGCCGAGGCGCCGGCCGCCGAGGTTCCGGCCGCCGAGGCGCCAGCCGCCGAGGCTCCGGTTGCCGAGGCGCCGGCTGCCGACGCTCCGGCTGCCGACGCTCCGGCTGCCGAGGCGGAAGCACCCGCTGAAGCGCAATCGACCGAGACCAAGATTGAGGAGAACTGAATGAGCGCGATCGCCGCGTCTGATGTGAAGGCGCTCCGTGACCGCACGGGCGCGGGGATGATGGCCTGCAAGAACGCGTTGGCCGAGGCCGACGGCGACTTCGAGCGTGCCGTCGAGCTGCTGCGCGCGCGCGGCGAGGCTCAGGCCGCCAAGCGTGCCGGCAACGAGGCCACCGAGGGCACGGTCCAGACCTACGTGCACTCGAATGGCAAGATCGGCGTGCTCGTCGAGGTCGACTGCGAGACCGACTTCGTCGCCAAGAACGACGCGCTCGTCGCGTTCGCCCGGGATCTGGCGCTGCACATCGCGGCGGCAGCGCCGGTGGCGGTCTCCGACGAGGATGTACCGGTCGAGGACCGCGAGGTCGAGGTCCGCGTCGCGACCGAGAAAGCCGCCGACAAGCCCGAGAACGTCCGCGAGCGGATCGTGCAGGGCTCCGTCGACAAGTGGCTCGACGGGGTCGTGCTGCTGCGCCAGAAGCACGTCAACGAGGATAAGTACGGCGGCGCGACGATCGAGGAGATCCGCGCCAAGCTCGCCTCGGACACGGGCGAGAACATCGTCATCCGCCGCTTCGCACGTTTCCAGATCGGCGCGTAGCATCCGGCCTCACACGTGAGCGGCACGCCAGGCACAAACGCCGCACCCGCCTACGGCCGGGTGTTGCTCAAGCTCTCCGGTGAGGCCCTCCTGGGGGACCTTTCCTACGGTACCGATCCCGAGCGCGTACAGGCCGTCGCGCAGGAGATCGCGACCGTCCACCGCCGCGGGGTGGAGGTCGCGGCCGTCGTCGGCGGCGGCAACATCTACCGCGGGCTCGCGGCCGCCGCGCGCGGCATGGACCGTGCCACCGGCGACTACATGGGCATGCTCGCGACCGTGCTGAACGCGCTGGCGCTGCAGGATGCGCTGGAGAAGAGCGACGTCCCGACCCGCGTGCAGTCGGCGATCACGATCTCCGAGGTGGCCGAGCCCTACATCCGCCGGCGCGCGATCCGCCACCTCGAGAAGGGCCGCGTCGTGATCTTCGCCGCGGGCACGGGCAACCCGTTCTTCACCACCGACACCGCCGCCGCGTTGCGCGCCGCCGAGGTCCACGCCGAGGTCGTGCTGATGGCCAAGCACGGGATCGAGGGCGTCTACACGGCCGACCCGGCCAAGGACCCGGACGCCCAGTTCATCCCCGAGTTGACGCACAAGGAGGCGCTCACCCAGGGCCTGCAGGTGATGGACTCGACGGCGTTCGCGCTGTGCATGGATAACAACCTGCCGATCGTCGTCTTCAACATGGCCGACGGCACCAACATCAACCGGATAGTGTCAGGTGAACGCGTGGGAACTCTCGTAAAGACATGAGCGACGATGATCTGGTTTCCGGCTTTCTCGAGGATGCGCGCGAGCGCATGCACAAGTGCGTCGAATCCACCCGCCATGAGTTCAGCTCGGTGCGCACCGGGCGTGCCAGCCCGGCGCTGCTGGACCGCATCAACGTCGACTACTACGGCGCGGCGACGCCGCTCAAGCAGCTGGCGACGATCAACGCGCCCGAGGCGCGCATGCTCTCGATCCAGCCCTACGACAAGAGCTCGATCAAGGCGATCGAGAAGGCGATCCTCGAGTCCGACGTGGGCCTGACGCCGTCCAACGACGGCGCCGTGATCCGCCTGATGCTGCCCGAGCTGACCGAGGAGCGTCGCAAGGAGTTGGTCAAGGTCGTGCGCCACATCACCGAGGAGGGACGCGTCTCGATCCGCAACGTTCGCCGCGACGTGATGCAGGACCTACGCGAGCTCAAGGACGGCGGCGACATCGGCGCCGATGACGAGCACCGCGCCGAGAGTGAGCTCCAGAAGGTCACGGATTCGCGAGTCACCGAGCTCGACGAGCTGCTGAAGGTCAAGGAAGACGAGATCCTCGAGGTCTGACGTGGCCGGTGACGCTGCGCCAGATCCGGGCGCCGACGGTCCGCGCTATGTCGCGATCATCACCGACGGCAACGGCCGCTGGGCAAAGCAGCGCGGCCTGACATCGATTCGCGGCCATGAGGCGGGCGCGGACGTCGTCAAGGCGCGCCTGCGCGACGCGGTCAGCTTCGGCGTCAGGGAGCTGACGGTCTACTCGTTCTCGACCGAGAACTGGACCCGGTCCAAGGCGGAGGTCTCGGGCCTGATGCGCATGTTCGCGCGCCGCATCGATGCCGAGACCCCCGAGCTCAAGGCCGAAGGGGTGCGCATGCGCTTCATCGGGCGCCGTTCCGCGCCGGTCTCGCCGCGTCTGATCGAGAAGATGCAGTGGGCCGAGGCGGAGACCGCGGAGAACGAGCGGATCACGCTGTTCGTCGCCTTCAACTACGGCGGACGCGCTGAGATCGTCGATGCGGCCCGCAACTTCACGGGCGGTGACGAGCAGGATTTCCGCCGACTGATGTATGCCCCGGAGATGCACGACCCCGACCTGATCATCCGCACCAGCGGCGAGCAGCGCGTCTCGAACTTCCTCACCTGGCAATCGGCCTATTCGGAGTTCGTCTTCCGGGACGAGCTGTGGCCGGATTTCACACGTGAGGCCTTCGCCGAGAGCCTCGCCGAGTTCGCCTCGCGCCAGCGGCGCTATGGAGGACGCTGATGGCCCAGGCCCGTCGAGCCCCGGCGCCACCGGCTCCGCGCAAGCGCTCGGACCTGCTCTCGCGGGTGCTTGTCGGAGTGCCCGCGGCCGTGCTGGCCGTCGTCTTCGTGGACATCGGCGGGATCGGCTGGATGCTGTTGATGGCGATCCTCGCCTGCGCCTGCCTGAGCGAGCTCTACCGGATGCTCGAGGGGTGGCGCCCGGTGCCGTTCGTGGGCTTCGTCGTGGCCATCGGCATGTGCTTCGCGGCGCGCTACGGCACGCTGGCCGACGTGGTCGGCGCGGCGCTCGTGTCGTTGCCGATGGTCTTCCTCGCGATCCTTGGTCGCGGGCAAGCCGAGGGTGGCGCGGCCACGATCGCCTCGACGCTGCTCGGGGTCCTCTGGATCGCCCTGCCGTTTGCCTGCGCGGTGCTGCTGCGCCAGGTCACCGGGACGGGCGGGGTCGGGGTCGGCAAGGGGATACTGATCGACGTGATGGTCGGCACCTTCCTCGGCGATACGGCGGCTTACATGGGTGGTCGCATGTTCGGGCGTCATCCCCTGGCGCCGACGATCTCGCCCAAGAAGACGATCGAGGGACTCGGTTGCGGTGCGCTCGCGACGATCGTCTCGATCGTGGTGGCCGGGCTCTATCAGCAAACCTGGCTACCGCACGGGACCGCCCTGCTGCTGGGTATCGTGGTGGCGCTGTTGGCGCCCGCCGGGGACCTGTTCGAATCGTTGATCAAGCGCGATGTCGGCATCAAGGATGCGGGCTCGATGTTCGGTGCGCACGGTGGCGCGCTCGATCGCCTCGACGCGATCCTCTTCACCGTGGTCGTCGGCTACTACATCGCGATCCACATCACGCACTAGGAAGGCTGGCGCTTTAGATGGCACGACGGCTGGTGATCCTCGGCTCAACGGGCTCGGTTGGCACGCAGGCTTTGGATGTGGTCGCGCGCAGTGGCGGCGAGCTCGAGCTGGTGGCGCTGAGCGCCGGCCGTGACTGGGAGATGCTGCTCGAGCAGGCCCAGCGGTTCGGAGTCGAGAAGATCGCACTGGCCGACGTCGATGCGGCCGCGCGCGCCGCTGAGGCCTGGAGCGCCGGCAGTGTGCTCTCGGGTCCGGAGGGGCTCGTGGAGCTCGTCACCAGCTCCGGGTGCGACATGGTGCTGAACGCGATCGTCGGTTCCGCCGGGCTGCTCGCGACCGTCGCGACGCTGGGTGAGGGTGTCGATCTGGCGCTCGCCAACAAGGAGTCGCTGGTCGTCGGAGGCGAGCTCGTCAACCAGCTGGCCGAGGCCACCGGGGCCCAGATCCTGCCGGTCGACTCCGAGCACTCGGCGCTGCATCAGTTGCTCGCGGGGGAGGGCGCCGGCACGGTCGACCGCCTGCTCCTGACGGCCTCGGGCGGCCCGTTCCGCGGACGCACCAGCGCCGAGCTGGCCGATGTCACGGTCGAGCAGGCACTGGCGCATCCGACCTGGGCGATGGGCGGCAAGATCACGATCGACTCGGCCACGCTGATGAACAAGGGCCTCGAGCTGATGGAGGCCCACCACCTGTTCGGCACGCCCTACGACCGCATCGACGTGGTCGTGCATCCGCAGTCGCTCGTCCACGGCCTCGTGCAGCTCGCCGACGGAGCCATGCTCGCCCATCTCGGGCCGCCGGACATGCGCGTCGCGATCTCCTACGCGCTGCACGGCGGCGAGAGCGTGCGGCTCCCGATCGCGCCGCTCGACCTCGCCGCGATCGGCGAGCTGTGCTTCGAGGCGGTCGACCTCGGGGCATTCCCATGC
>JBOGYJ010000291.1:0-2107 GCA_050696795.1 Solirubrobacteraceae bacterium
CTCCTGATCTGCGATGAAGCCCACCTCTTGGACGCCGAATCGCTGGAGGGGATCCGCTGCCTGTCGAACCTGGGAATGGATCAGACCGCCCCGTTCTGCCTGCTTTTGCTCGGCCAGCCGACGCTCCGTCATCGCCTCCGGCAGGGAACGTTCACCGCGCTGGATCAACGTGTCGCGGTCCGCTACTCGATCACCGGCCTCTCGCTCGCGGAGACCCAGAGCTACGTACAGCACCACCTGGCGCTCGCCGGCCGCTCAGACACCTTGTTCTCCGACGATGCCATCAGCCTGATCCACGAGGTCTCCCGCGGCCTTCCCCGACAGATCAACAACCTCGCCGTCTCCGCGTTGATCTCCGCATTCGCGACCAACAAGGCGATCGTCGACGAGAGCTCAGCGCGTGCCGCGGTCGCCGAGGTCTCCGCCGAATGACCGACAAGGTCGTGACGCTGTCGCTGCTCGACCAGCCAGACGACGGCCCGCAACCAGCCAGCGGGCTGACGCTACCGATCCCCGACGGGTGGCCCGCACCACCCGAGCTGGCCGTCTATCACGGGCTCGCCGGCGAGATCGTTCAAACGATCGCGCCGGAAACAGAGGCCGATCCGGTCGCGATCCTCTCCCAACTGCTGGTCGCGTTCGGTGCCGCGGTCGGCCGCGGCGCGTTCTTCCAGGTGGAGGCAACCCGGCATCACGCCAACGAGTTCCTGGTCTTGATCGGTGACTCTGCTCGCGCCCGCAAGGGCTCTTCCTGGGATCACGTGCACCGCCTGATCACCGGCGTCGACACCACGATCAGCGGACGGATCCTGACCGGTCTCTCCAGCGGGGAGGGGTTGATCCACTCCGTGCGCGACCCTGCCGGACAGGACCCGGGCTCCAGCGATCGGCGGCTGTTGGTAATCGAACCGGAGTTCGTCAGCGTGCTGAAGAACGTCAGCCGCGAGATCTCGACGCTGTCGCCAACACTCAGATCAGCGTGGGATGGTCGCCCGTTGGCGATCCTGACCCGGACCGCGCCCGCGCGCGCGAGCGACGCGCACATCTCCGTGATCGGTCACATCACCGCGATCGAACTCCGCGCACACGTCAACCCCGTCGAGCTTGCCAACGGGCTGCTGAACCGCTTTCTGCTGCTCGGCTGCCGCCGCGTGCGGCTGCTCCCCGAAGGCGGCAACCCTGACCCGCTCAACAGCACCGGCCTGGACCGTCGCCTCGCCACCACGCTCACCAGCGCTCGCCGTGCTGGGCAGATCCGCCTCTCACCCGCAGCCCGCCAAACGTGGACGACCGCATACCGGCGGCTCGCCAAGCCTCAGCCCGGAATCGCCGGCCCGCTCAGCGCCCGCGCCGAAGCGCACACGATCCGCCTCGCGCTCCTCTACGCGCTGCTCGACAAGAATCGCCAGATCCAGCCAACGCACCTGAACGCTGCGCTCGCGCTCTGGGACTACGCGCTGCGCTCAGCGACCTGGGCGCTGGAACAGACCGCCGGCGATCCGCTTGCCCGACAGATCCACACCGCGCTGATCCACGAACTCCCCGGCGGGCTGACCCGCACCCAACTACGCGACCTGCTGCACCGCAACCCCACCACCCAGCAACTCGACCAAGCACTCGCTGCGCTCGCCGCCGACGCCAAGATCACCAGCAGCCGCGTGCTCACCGCCGGCCGCCCCGCCGAGCTCTGGACCGCCGCCCCGTCCGGCGCCTGACCCGCCGCAGCTACGCGCGAGTGGGTCGCATCGCTCGCCCCGCCAACTCCGGCCGGTCAGCACGCCTCGCGAACATCAGCCACCTCGGTGGCGAACGATCACCGCGAAAGCAAAGCGGTCTCAACGCGTGACGCACCACGACACGCCCCCGACCCGGCCGCCCTCCTCGCAAGCCGTTCCCGACACCACCCTTCGAACGTTTCAACGTTCGAACGTCAAACCCACCGATCGCCACCGACAGCAGCGCCGAACTGAACAATCTCAACAGCGCTCAACAATCTTTCGCGGGTTGACAATGCGGAGTGTTGAGGGCCCGCAGGGCCAGAGCCGCATACGACCGTGGAGGATCAGCCATGCCTGACGTTACCCCTTGCCTGCACCCGGGCCAAGTG
>JBOGYJ010000292.1:0-2739 GCA_050696795.1 Solirubrobacteraceae bacterium
TCGGCGATCACGTGGATGCGGTCTGAGTCAAGCGCCACTGTCGTACCTTTCGCGTGGACGGCAAGGACAGGTCGGAACGACAACGAAAGGTACCGGCGATGAGCGAGCAGGCCGATTACTTGGTTCATGGCGGCTGCCTGTGTGGGGCCGTGCGGTTCGAGCTGACCGCGCCGCCCGTCTCGGCGGGCTACTGTCACTGCTCCCGTTGCCAGCGCCGCACCGGCACGGCCGTCTCCGCAGGCGCGGCGATCGATCCGGCGAGCTTCAGGTTCCTGAGCGGGGAGAACCAGGTGCGCGGCTGGCAGCCGCCGGACGGCATGGAGAAATGCTTCTGCGGGGCCTGCGGCGCCCACCTGTTCTCACGCACCCCCGACCGTTCGCGACTCTTTATCCGGATGTCGGCGTTCGACGCGGACCCGGGCATCCGTCCCAGCTACCGGCAGTTCGTCGCCTACGCGGCCAGCTGGGAGCCGATCCCCGACGACGGTCTACCCCGCTTCGACGAGGCCAGGCCGCGCGATCTGTAGTTCCTCGGCGAGCCTGCTGAGCAGGCTCGCGACCTCGGCGTGGCGCTCGGGCTCCCAGCCGTCGAGCAGCCGCGCCAGCGCCTCGCGCCGGGCGGCGATCAGGCGCGCGGCGGTCTCCTGCCCGAGCGCCGTGACGGTGGTGGGCGCGGCGGTCGTGGGCGCGGCGGTGGTGGGCGTATCAGCCGGATTTTGGTCCGATATCGATGCGACATCGGACGCGGCATCGGTCGAAAACGCGCCATCAGGGGACACCATGCCCCGTCGGACCAGCTCGGCCAGGCCGGCGCGCGCCCGCTCGATCGGCACGTCCCAGTCGGCGGCGAGCTGCTCGAGCCCGGTGTCCGGCTCGCACACCGTTCGCGCCAGCAGCCAGGCTGCGGCCGGCGACAGCTCGACGCCCGCGCGGGCCGTGATCTGCTCGACCAGCTGACGGCGGTGATCGTGTCCGATCAACACCGTCAGCGCGCGGGCGATCTCGGCGAACGAGTCGGCGGGCTTCGGCACCGCGAAGGACTCGCCGATGCCGCTGCTGGCCTCCGCCGTGTCGCGCAGCGGCCGCTGCTCGAGCAGCCAGCTGAGCAGGAAGGCGGCGGCGGCCACGCCGGCGGCGACCAGGAAGATCCGATCGAGCGCGTGCGTGAACGAGCTCACGTAGAGGTCATGGATCGGCTTCGGCAGCCGCTTCAGGGCTGCGGGATTGCTGCCGGCGCTCGACAGCTTCGCGACCTGCGAGGGGGCGATGCCAGGATGCGACCTCAGGCCGACGGTCAGCTGTGACGCGAGCCGGCTGGCGAAGATCGAGCCGAGGATCGCGGTGCCGACGGAGCCGCCGATCGAGCGGAACAGGGTCGCGCCGGAGGTCGCCACGCCCAGGTCGGAGTAGTCGACCGCGTTCTGCACGGCCAGCACCAGCACCTGCATCACCAGCCCGAGCCCGAGCCCGAGGACGAACATGTACGCAGAGGACACGAGCCGGGTCGTCGACGTGTCCATGCGCGAGAGCAGGTAGAGCCCGATGATCATCACGAGCGTCCCGACGATCGGGTAGATCTTGTACCTGCCGGTGCGCGTGATCGCCTGCCCCGAGGCGATCGAGGTGATCAGCAGACCACCCATCAACGGCAGGATCTGGAGCCCCGAGCCGGTCGGACTGGCGCCGTTCACCACCTGCAGGAACAGTGCCAGGTACGTGACGGAGCCGAACAGCGCAAAGCCCACCACGAACCCGATCGCACTGGTCACGCTGAAGACCCCGTTCCTGAACAGGTGCGGGGGCAGGACGGGCTCGGCGGCGCCGCGCTCGACCACCAGGAACGCGACGATCAGGACGACCGTGGCAACTCCGAGGCCGATGATCACCGCGGAGAGCCACCCGTAGTCGACCCCGCCGAGCGTGCACATCAGCACGAGCGCGACCAGGGCGAGCGCCAGCACCGCCGCGCCCGGATAATCGATGCTCCGGCGGACCCGCTCGGCGACATTGGGCAGGGTCGCGGCGAGCACGCCGAACGCGAGCACGCCGATCGGCAGGTTGATGTAGAAGATCCACCGCCAGGTGAGCGAGCTCGTGAAGAAGCCGCCGAGCAGCGGACCGATCACGCTGGCCAGTCCGAAGACCGCGCCGAACAGCCCCTGGTAGCGGCCGCGCTCACGCGGTGTGACGACATCTCCGATCGCGGCCATCGCCCCGACCTGCAGGCCGCCGCCGCCGAGTCCCTGGATCGCCCGGAACACCACCAGCTCGGTCAGGTTCTGCGACAGGCCACAGAGCGCGGAGCCGATCAGGAACACGACCAGCGCCACCTGCAGCACGACCTTACGGCCGTACATGTCGCCGAGCTTCCCGTAGACCGGCATCACCGCGGTCTGCGCCAGCAGGTAGGCGGTCACGACCCAGGAGATGTGGTTGAGCCCGCCGAGGTCGCCGACGATCGTTGGCAGCGCGGTGGACACGATCGTCTGGTCGAGCGCCGCCATCAGCATCACGAGCATCAGGCCCGTGAAGACGACCAGCACTCCCCGGGAATCGTGCTCCCGCGCAGCCATTGGCCGATCCTATACCCGGCTTGGCCAAGGATTGCCCGGGACGCGCCATACTGGTAGGCGTGACGTCAGCGCTCTTCAGCGAGTCGCTTGCGCCGCTGCGAGCGAACCCGTCCACTTCCGCGGTGCTGCTCGACATCGACGGCACCCTCGCCCCGATCGTCGAGCA
>JBOGYJ010000293.1:0-24937 GCA_050696795.1 Solirubrobacteraceae bacterium
GGGGTCAAAGGTAATCACGGACCCAGACGAGCTGGGCCCCGATCCCTTCGAGCTGCTCCGAGAGCGTGACGTCGCCGTCGGCCATACGCGCGTCGATGGTAGCGGTGCGCCCGGGGCCTACGCGCCGTGACAGCGCTTGAACTTCTTGCCCGAGCCGCACCAGCACGGGTCGTTGCGGCCCGGCTCGTTGGCGTCGGCATGACGCTGCTGCACCGGCGCGGGCTCTGCCGGAGCCGCCTGCGGAACGGCTGCCGGGGGACCGTCTGGCCCGGCGGCAACTGCTGCTCCACCGGCTGCCGCGGCCAGCGCCTGAGCGCCTGAGGGCACGACGCCGCCGGAGTAGCTCACGCGACCGCCGCCGGTGGCTGAGCTCGAGGCGGGGCTGGGCGTGCGCTGCGGCAGCGGCGCCGCCGCGGCGGCGGCCGGATCGTCCACCTCCTGGATGACCACCTGGATGTGGTAGATCTTGCGCGCGAAGTCGAGCCACACAAGCTTCATCAGATCGCCGAACAGGTTGAAACCCTCGTTCTTGTAGGCGACCAGCGGGTCGATCTGGGCCACGCCACGCAGGTGGATGCCCTCGCGCAGGTAGTCCATGTCGTGCAGATGCTCACGCCAGCGCGTGTCGATGGTGTCGAGCAGCAGCCAGCGCTCGAGCGCGCGGATCACGAGCTCGCCGTCCGGGAGCTGGCCCAGCTCCTGTTCGCGCTGGTCATACAGCGCCAGCGCCTCGTCCTGCATCCGCGCGGTCAGATGCTCGCGGTCCGCTCGGTCCGGGTCGATCGACAGGACCTCGTCGCTGGGCCGGAAGATCTCCTGAATCCGCACGAACAGGCCGGGGATGTCCCAATCCTCGACGAAGTCGCTGGCGGTCTGCTCGGCGATGATGCGCTCGATCAGATTGGCCATCTCCCGGCGGGCGACGTCGCCCATGTCGCGGCCCTCGAGGATCTCGTCGCGGTAGTTGTAGATGACCTCGCGCTGCTGGTTGAGGACATCGTCGTACTCCAGTGTGTGCTTACGCATCAGGAAGTACTGCTCCTCGACCTTCTTCTGCGCCTTCTCGATCTGCTTGGAGAGCATGCCGGCCTCGATCGGCTCCTCGTTGCCCTCCTCGTCATAGGAGCCAAGGCGGTCGAGGATCCGGTAGATCCGGTCGCCGGCGAACAGGCGCACGAGGTCATCCTCGGCGGACAGGAAGAAGCGGGTCTCGCCCGGGTCGCCCTGGCGGCCCGCGCGGCCGCGCAGCTGGTTGTCGATGCGGCGCGACTCGTGGCGCTCGGTGCCGAGGATGAACAGACCACCGGCTTCCACCACCTCGTCGCGGGCGGCCTCGACGCGGCGCTCGATCTCCGGCAGCACGTGCTGATAGTGCTCGTCGAAGTCCGGCTGCCCGGGCTCGAGGCCAAGCTTGGCGACCTCGAGCGTGGCCAGGTGCTCGGCGTTGCCACCGAGCTTGATGTCGACGCCGCGACCGGCCATGTTGGTAGCGATCGTGACGGCCCCGGGCGCACCGGCCTCGGCCACGACCTCACCCTCGCGCTCGGCGTACTCCGGCTTGGCGTTGAGCACCGTGTGCGGAATCCCCTTCTTCTTCAGCTGGCTGGCGAGAAGCTCGGAGACCTCGACCGAGATCGTGCCGACGAGCACCGGCTGGCGCTTTTCGTGGCGGGCAGCGATCTCGTTGCCGACGGCGTTCCACTTGCCGTCCTTGGTCTTGTAGACCTGATCGTTGCGATCGTCGCGGATCATCGGCGCGTTGGTCGGGATCTGCACGACCTCGAGCTCGTAGATCTTCATGAACTCGGTCGCCTCGGTGACGGCGGTACCGGTCATGCCCGCCAGCTTGTCGTACTTGCGAAAGTAGTTCTGGAGCGTGACCGACGCCAGCGTCTGGTTCTCCTCCTGGATGCGCACGCCCTCCTTGGCCTCGACGGCCTGGTGCAGGCCGTCCGACCAGCGCCGGCCCTCGAGGATGCGGCCGGTGTGCTCGTCGATGATCTGCACCTCGCCGTTGATCACGGCGTAGTCGACGTCGCGCTTCTTCAGCGACTCGGCCTTGAGCGCCTGGTAGAGGTGGTTGACCAAGTGACCGTTCTCGGCGCGGTAGAGGTGGTCGATGCCGAGGACGCGCTCGGCCTTGGCGACGCCCAACTCGGTGACCGAGACGGCCTCCTGCTTCTCGTCGATCTCGTAGTCGAACTCGGCGACGTAGCTGCGGCGCTCCTGCGGCAGCATGCCGTCCGGCGTCTTGCCGAGCACCATCTGCGGCGCGAGCTTGGCGAACTTGACGTAGAGGTCGGCGGCCTGCTCCGGAGCGCCGGAGATGATCAGCGGCGTCCGGGCCTCGTCGATCAGGATGTTGTCGACCTCGTCGACGATCGCGTAGTGGTGGTAGGGCGAGCCCTCCTCGGGCTTCTCACGGCCACCGTGCTGGACCTTCTCCGCCAGCGTGCTGGCCATGTTGTCGCGCAGGTAGTCGAAGCCGAACTCGGAGTTGGTGCCATAGGTGATGTCGCTGGCGTAGGCGAGCTGCTTGTCCTCGTAGCTCTGCATCGTCTGCAGGATCCCGACGCTCAGCCCCAGCGCGTCGTAGATCGGCCCCATCCAGAGCGCGTCACGACGGGCCAGGTAATCGTTGACGGTGACCAGGTGCACGCCGCGGCCGGCGAGCGCGTTGAGCACGACCGCTAGCGTGGCGGTCAGCGTCTTGCCCTCGCCGGTGCGCATCTCCGCGATGCCACCGTCGTGCATCACCATGCCGCCGATAAGCTGCACGTCGAAGTGGCGCATGCCCATCGTGCGGCGCCCGACCTCGCGCACGAGCGCGAAGGTCTCCGGCAGCAGCGAATCGAGGTTCTCGCCATTGCGGGCGCGCTCGCGCAGCTCGCCGGCCAGCTCGCGCAGCTCCCCGTCGGTCGAGCTCTCCATCTCGGGCTCGTAGACGTTGATCTGCGCCACGCGCTGCTCGTAGGACTTGAACTTCTTGGCTTCGCCCATGCGAAGCGCGCGGTCGAGGAAAGACATGGGGATTAGGGTACTAGCGGCAGACGGCCCTCGCAGAACCGTAACCGTCGGTTAAGGGGCCTGGCGCGGCGCCGCGATGAAGGGGGTGGCCAAGCGCGGCCACCCCCTGAAGTGAATACCGGGATCAGCCGAGCTCGGCCGACTGCACGGCGCCGGCCACGTCGGACAGCATCACCGGCGAGCGCGCCTCGCGGCGCTTGCGCCGCTTCTCCCGGTGGCGCTTGACCTGCACGGCGAGCTCCTCACTGACGACGTGCACCGAGTGCTTGAGGTCCCGGTCGGAGTGGCACGCTCGCAGCGTGACGCCCTTCAGGTGCAGGGTCGCCTCGGCGACGTAGCAATCGTGGATCGACGGGTTGTGTTCGTGGAACACCTCCAGCTCGAGTTCCGCCAGCTCCGACACCTGCTTGGCGACAACGCGGAACCTGCGCTCCACGTGCTCGCGCAGATCTTCGGAGACGGGAATGTTCCGCCCCTTGACCTCGATACGCATCGATCGACCTCCTTTTCGGAAGAAGGGAGTGACTCGTGGTCAGTAACACCATAGTTCCAACACCGGCGTTTGTCGACGCGCCCTGGACAACTCTGTCCAGGCTCTTCAGTTGTCCAGGCGCTTCAGGAATCACCCGAAACCAGTGACCATCTGGATCGGTGCAAGAATCGAGGCGTGTCGCCCCCGCTGACTTGGACGTTCTCTCCGAGCGTGATCGTCGGCGTCGGCGCCTCCTGCATCGCATACGTGTGGGCCTGGCGTCGCGCCCGCCGGCCGGGGATGCCGCACCCCCCCGGCTACGGCCGGCTCGCGCTGTTCACGGCCAGCATGCTGTTCGTGGTGACGGCGCTCGTCTCCCCGATCGACTCAGTCTCGGACAGCGTGCTCGCGATGCACATGGTGCAACACGTGATGCTGATCGACTTCGTGCCGATCCTCCTGATCCTCAGCCTCACGAAGGGGCTGCTGCGCCCGGTCACCCGCCGGCTGACGGCGATCGAGGAGCGCGCCGGCATCTTCGGGCACCCGGTGTTCGCGCTGTTCATGTACTGCGGAATGATGGGGATGTGGCACGTGCCGCACATGTACGACCTGGCCCTCGAGCACAGCGAGATCCACGTGCTCGAGCATCTCTGCTTCCTGGCCGCCGGGATGCTCTACTGGTGGCACCTGCTCTCCCCGATCCAGCCGCGGGTGCCGGTGCGCGGGATGGCGGCGATCGTCTACATGGCCGTCACGAAGTTTTTCGTGGGCATGCTCGGCATCTTCCTCGTATTCGCGCCGCACGCAATCTACCCGTGGTATGAGCATCATCCGCAGTACTGGGGCCTCACCGCACACTCCGACCAGAGCCTGGCCGGCGCGGTGATGGCGTTGGAGCAGTCGGTGGTGATGGCCACCGCGCTCGTCTACGTGATCTTCCGGATGTTCAACGACAGCGAGAAGGAGGCGCAACGCCAGGAGCGCTACGACGCCGCCTGGGCCAGCTATCGCAAGCAACTGGCCGAGCGGCGCGAGGCCGAGGGCGTGTGAGCGCATCGTGGTCGTACGTTTGTCGCAAATGCAACTATCTCAGAGCTGGATTTGCGCCAACGCTCGCTGAAACGAGCGAGGCCCCGCGCGCGCAACCGGCGGGGCCTCGGTTCAGCCGTGCGCCTCGTGGCGCTCAGGCCCGCATCATCCGCACTTGGCCGTGCCCTTCAGCGTGGCAGCGGCCTCGATCGGCGAGCCGGTGTTGGATTGGGTGGCGGTGTAGCTGACCGTATACGGCCGGGCGTGCTTGAGGCAGCCGGTCGACTCGATGTAGGGGTAGATCTTGCTGCCCTTCTTGATGGTCATCCGCTTGAAGTGCAGAACCTCGGTCTGGAGCGATCCGAACAGGCCGATGTTGCCGGCGTTGTAGGAGACGTCGGCCGGCTCGGGTACGGTGGTGACCAGGTTCTTGCCGCGCTCGCTGACCTTGCCCAGCCATGGGGCGGCGTCACCGGTGGTGAGGCCGTCGCACTGCACGGGGGTCGTCGTGAAGAAGAACGTCAGCTTGCCACGGCCGCCGTTGTACACCCAGAGGCCCAGATGGCACGGAGCCCCGGGGCCGGCGAGGTTCGACGACGGGCTGGTCAGCGCCGCGGTGACACTGCCGGTGGCGACCAGTGAACCCTTTGGGCAAACGGCGTTCCACTTGCCGTTGTTGCCGTTGTTGGCGCTGATCTTCGCGATCGTGCACGTCGGGAACATCCCGCCGTTCGGCGCCTTGACGCCGTAGGTGCTGGTCTTGATGTCCACCAGCGGGGCACCGACGTTGCCGGATGTGGTGCTGCTCATCCCCAGCGTCTCAGTCAGCGCGACCGCCGTCGGCCTGGCTGCGCTGCCGGGGGCGCCGGCCACCGCGAAGGAGCCGGTGTAGCTGTTCGGGGGGCTCGAGACCGGCCCGGCCGCATAGGCGGTGCCGGCCACCAGCAGGCACGCAAATGTCACGGTCGCTAAGACCTTACGTCGCATCCTCTCACTCCTTGTCGCATCGGGAATTAGTTCCCCATACCCACGCGAGGGGATAATCGACACCCATGTCGGTTGTTGTGGCGTTAAGGGCTCGTTCGGAATGAGGCCACGGTTGACTCGCCCGAGTGAGCTTCGGCTGGTGGCGTGCGAGTCGCGGGGCACGCGCGGCGCAGGCCAGGCGTGCCCCGGCAAACCCGGGGACTCAGACGAGCCGGCTCAGCAACGCGCCGAGCCGCTGACGGTGCCAGAGCCGACGGTGGGTGAGCCGCTGTTGGAGTCGGTCGCCGTGTAGGTGATCGTGAACGGGCGTGCGTGTTTCGAGCAGCCGATCGACTCGATGAACGGCAGAGTCTTGCCGGCGTGCTTGACGGTCGCCTTCTTGAACTTCACGACCTCGCTCACCAGCGAGCCGAACAGGCCGACGTTGCCCGCGTTATACGACACGTCCGGCGGCTCGGGCGTGTTCGTGACCAGATACTTGCCCGCCTGAGATACGGTACCGGTCCATGCGGCCGCGGCGCCGGTCTGCAGGCCATCGCACCGCGCCGGCGTCGTCGTGAAGAAGTACGTCAGCTTCCCGGGGCCGCCGTTGTACACCCACAGAACCAGGTTGCACGAGGCGCCGGGGCCTGCCAGGTTGACCGTAGGGCTCGTCAGCGTCGCCAGCACGGTGCCGCGTCCCACCAGCGATGCCTTCGGGCAGACGCCGTTCCACTTGCCGTTGTTGCCGTTGCCCTGGTTGATCTTGTTCGCCGTGCACGTCGCGAAGTACTTCGCGTTCGGGGCTGCGAGCCCATACATCCTCGACTTGATGACGACGAGCGGCGCGCCGACATTGCCCGAGGTGGTGCTGCCCATGCCGTAATTCTCGGTCAAGGCGACAGTGGCCGGCTTGGCCCTGGTGCCCGCGCCACCGGCGACGGACATGGCACCCGTGTAGGTGTTGGGACCGCCCGTGACGGGCCCGGCCGCGTAGGCGGCACCGGCGGCACCGGCGGCGATCAGGCAGATGAGAGCAGTGACGGCTCCCAATCTCTTTCGCATTCAGCTCTCTCCTTCGTGATTACCGGGTCAGCTCCCACGCCGGCCCGGTCATGGGAGGGGTTGTAGCTGCGGGTAGAAGCCGCTGGCAGACCCAAGACCCTTTCCAAGCGAATTGCCCAATGCGTCCCCCAGGCGTGCTTGCGCGTTGCAGGCAGGTGCCGGCACCTTCGTGGCGTCCTCTCCTCCGTAGAACAAGGGTAGTTCGCTCTGATAGGTCACGCTTCCTGACTGGCTCGGGACGGATGCGAGTGGATGGGTGGTGCACAGGTAGCTTCCGAACACATCCTGCGCGGTGCCGAGCGCGTTGGTGGAACCGGTCAGCGAGCTGGCGCCACCTGGAACCTCGTAGGCGTTGCTGCGGTTGCTGTAGGGCCGCTGCTTCTGCGCCGTCAGCTCCTCCGGGCTCAGCGGCGAGGAAAAGCGCAGGTAGTTGAGTCGCTTGTTGCTGCTGAACGCCGGCGCCGCGCCCTCAGTCGCTGCGGCGCCGTTGGCGAAGAACGCGGCCAGCTCGCGGCGGTAGGCCCCGAGGTAGTCGAAGATCGGCACGAGCTGCCCGAGGAACGGAGTCAGGGACGTAAACAGCGCCTTGGCGGAACCCGAGCCCGCCTTGGCATCGACCGCCAGGAAGGACTCCAGCGCGGGTACGCCCTTCTGCGCAGCGCTGGTCAGCGGGCCGAGCCCGTTCATCACGGTCTCGAAGTTGGGTGCGAGCTTGGCCATCGCTTCGAGCGCCGGGCTGAGCTGCTTGGCGGCAGGCTTGAGCTCGTCGACGAGCGGCTTGGTCTGGCCGGCGAAGGCCTTCACCGTCTGCAGCGTCTGGCGGGTGCTCTGGAGAAAGGCCGGGAACGCCTTCACCGCGGCGGCCAGGTCCTTGTTGCGGCCGGCGGTCGCGGCGAACACGGCGTTGGCGTTGCGGATCAGGCCCTGCAGCTGCACGGGGTTGCGGCTGATCGCCGCGAGCACTCGGCCGCCGTCGTCGAGCAGCGTGCCGGTGGCGCTCTTGTCGCGCTGCAGCACCGCGAGCACCTTGCTGACGTTGCCCGCAAACGGGTAGAGCTCGGCGAGCGCGTCGTTGAAGGCCTGACCGCGGTTGGTGAAGGCGATGCCGTCATCCTGCATCCACGTCTCGAAGGCCTGCCGCGTCTGCGGGTCGAAGGCGTCCAGGATCTGGTCGAGCTCGACGGTCGGCTCGACCTGCGCCTGCGGAAGCTGCGCGCCGTCGTGCAGCATCCGTCCGCGTGAATTGCCCAAAGATAGCTCGACATAGGTCTCGCCCAGCAGCGACTTCTGGCGCAGGATCGCGCGGGTGCTAGCCGGCCGCGGGCTGTACTTCGGGTCGATCTGCAGCACCGCGCGCGCCAGGCCCGTGTGGTGGTCCAGCCCGACGCTGACCACCCGGCCGATGGTGACCCCGGAGATATCCACGTCGGCCTGGGTACCGAGTTGCACCGCCTGGTTGAACTCGACCGTGATCCGGTAGCCCTGCGGCACGAACGGCACCGATCCCCCGAAGGACAGCCATAGGAACAGCGTCAACGCCACGCACGAGGCGGCGAAAGCGATCATCACCGCGATCCTGAGCTTGCTGGGAGCCATCGTGTTCATGCACTCTTACCGGGCATAGCAGTTGACGATCTTCGACCAGTCGGGCGCGTTCAACATGTCGAGGATCGGGGTCAGTGATGGCGTGCCCGGCTGCAAGGCGACTTCGAGCAGGTTCAGCGATGGGCAGCTGGAGAGGAACTGGCCCTGAATGATCGGTCCCTCGGCGTCCTGGAGGGTGGTCAGGCTGTCGAGGTTGTGCGCGAGCCAGCCGCCCCAGTACAGATAGCTGGGCTCGCCACCGGACGGCTGGTCGGCAAGCGTGTTGACCAGCTTGTTGAGCACCGAGAACGAGCCCGAGAGCGCGGGCGCCGCCTTCGCCAGCGATTCCGCCGCCGGCGCCAGCGTCTTCGCGAGCCGGCGGATACCGGGGTCGGAGGCGAACGGCTCGAGCTGGCGCTCGATCACCGGCGTGGTCTGCTTGGCCAGCGGTCGCAGCGCCTCGAGCGCGGGTCCGAGGTCGCGGGCGAACGGCTCGAGCTGTTTGAGCGCCGGGCCGGAGGCGGCGGCGAACTCCTGCACCTTGGCGAGCGTCGAGCCGGTCTGCTGCAGCGCGCCCGGCAACAGTGAGATCCCCTGTGAGAGCTGCTGGTCCTGCGAGGAGATCGCCTGGAAGTTGGTGTTCGACTGCTTCACCAGCGAGGTCAGCTGCGTGTCGACCCGGCCGAGCGATCCCGCGACCAGGTTGAGGTCGTGGATTGCGCGGCGCAGGTTCGAGCTGCGCCGCGAGAGCAGCTTGCTGAAGTTGAGCGCACTGCGATCCAGCGGCGCGAAGCGCTTGAAGTCGGCGGCGAGCGCCTTCGCGGTGGCGGCGCTGGGGGTGTTGGCGGTCGCGCCCTTGCCGTTGAACGCCTGCGCGCCGCCGGCCAGCAACAACAGCAGGTAGGTGCGCGTGTCGGCATCCAGCGAGTCGAGGATCTGGTCGACATCCACATCCGGCTGGGTGCTGGCGAGCGCGAGCGTGCCGCCGCCGGGGAGCGCGCCGGCGCTCGGGGTGCCCGGATCGAGTGCCAGGTACATATCCTTCAAGGGCGTGCGTGGGCGCAGCAACACGGTCGCGTTGCGGTAGATCGGCGAGTACCTCTTGAAGATGTCCATGGTCACGATCGCCTGACCATGCTCGAGCGCCACCCCGCCGATCAGGCCAACCTCGACACCGGCGATCGTCACCGACTGGCCCTGGCCGGCGGTCACCGCCGCGGCCTCGGCGAACTCGGCCTTGACCTGGTAGTAGCTGCGCCCGAAGGTGAAGGCGGGCTGGTGCTCGAGGATGTAGCCGACCGTCACGATCGCCAGCACGACCAGTGCCGCGACCGCGATGAAGTCACGCATGTGCGTCCTGATCGCGTGTTTCATGGACCCTTACTCGCGCTGTTGAGGTCCGGGGCGGTCTGGGTGTAGCAGGGCACGTTCGGCTTCAGCGGCGGCGCAGTGTTGACCGCCGGGAACGACGGGAAGGTGCCAAGCACCGGCAGCACGGAGTTGCCGTAGAGCGCACCGGCACCGCTCAGCGTCTGCGTCTGGATCTGGTTGGCGCCGCCACCGACGGTCGCGCGCACGTAGTGGCCGTTGCCGTCGAAGTTCTGCGTCGATCCGGCCAGGCCGACCGCGCTCTCGAACAGCTGCTGGTAGACGGTGAGTCCGGCCGGCGGTGAGCTGTCGACCGTGATCTTCTCGTTGCCGGTCGGGACCAGCACGTTGGTGAAGCACTCCGACAGCGTCGCGGCGCCGTTGATCAGCGGGGTCGTGTTCTTGACCGCCAGCGCCGTGTTGTCCACGGCCGGGGTGAGCGAGCGCAGCAGGCCGCCGAGCTCACCACGAGAGGAGAGCTTCGCCAGCTGCTGCAACCACGGCGTAGCGACCGCAACCGTCGCCCCCAGCTGCTTGATGCTCGGGATCAGATCGCGCGCGAAGCCTTCGGTGGGGGCAAACGACGCCTCCAGCGCGTTGTCCGCGCCGAGCGCCGAGCGCAGCACCGCGGGCAGCGCCGCGACGGCCGCGCCCAGATCCTGCTGGTGTGAAGCCAGCGCGCTCATCGTGGCATCGAAGCTCGAGATCAGGCCGGGCAGCTGCGACCCGCTCTGCGCCAGCCCGCGGAAGACCTCGGCCTCACCACGCACCACGCCGGTGAGATCGCCGGACTTCTCGCCCAACAGCGCCTGGTTGACGATCGAGGAGGCCTCGAAGGCATTGGCCGAGTAGCTGAGCGCCCGGTTCAGGCCCTGCGCGCCGGTGCCGCCGGTGGCGGGTTTGTTCAGTGCCGCGCCGAAGCCCTGCACGAGCTTCTGCAGGTTGGCACGGGCGCCTGAGTTCAACGACGAGAGAATGCGGTCGAGCTGCACCGGACCGGAGGTGTTGGCGGCCGGCAGCGTCGCTCCAGAGGGCAGGATCGCGGCCTCTGGCGTGCCCGGATGCAGGTCCACGTAGAAGTTCCCCTCGAGCAGGATCCGCGAGCGGATCTGGGCGGTCGCGTCCGCGTGGATCGGCAGGCCGTCGCGGTTGATCTGCATGACCACGATGCCGGCGCTGGGGCTGCCCTTGATTCGCTGCACACCGGTCACCTGCCCGACGTCCACCCCCGCGATCCGGACCGGCGAGGGGATGTGCAGATCGGTGTTGCTCGTGAACACCGCCTTCAGCTCGAACGACGAGCTGGCAAACGGGAGGCCGCCGGCGAACACCAGGTAGCAGGCGATCGCCACGCCGATCAGGCCGATCACAGCCGCCTGCAGGTTCGAGATCCGTGGCTTGTGACGCCTGATCTTCAGCTGGGGCGCCGGGTCGCTCATCCGTTCGTCTTCTCCGTCGCGGTGCCGACGTTCGTGGTCGGGTTGCCGATCACGGCCGTACTGGGCGAGTACGGCTCCTTGCCGGCCGAGCACTCGGCCGGTTCGCCGGGCGAGGCTGTGTTCGGATACGGGTCGTAGTGCAGCGGCCCGTGCTTGTTGCCGCCATCCAGCGAGGTCGAGGTGTACGGCGTGCTCGACGGCGCCGCCTCGCCACCGGCGATGTCGTTGTCGATCGCGACCAACACGAAGCGCAGCACGGTGCCGGTGCCGATGTTGTCCGAGAGCGAGCTGGCGAGATTGCGCAGGAGCAGCGTCATGTAGTTGCAGGTGCTCTGAGCCGGCGTCAGGAACTGGAGTGGCTTGGTCAGGCTGCCGGTGGCGAGCGCCAGCCGGGAGAGGCCGGCCTTGACAGTGCTGTCGGAGCCGAACTCGTGAAGCGCGTTGGCCAGCGCGACCGTCTGCTGGTCAAAGCGCGACGTCCCCGGCAGCGTCCGCACGCCGGCCCTGAGCGCGGCGGTGATCTGCGGCGTCGCCTTGGGCAGCGTGTCGAAGCCAGGCTTGAGATCGGCGAACAGCTGTCCCGTGTCGGTCGCGAAGCCGCCGATCGCCGGTCCGTCGGAGACGACCGTCTGGAAGGTGGGCGGGGTCTGTTGGATCCACTGCTGCAGGTAGGGCGTCGCGACCCCGGCGAGCGCCTCGAAGGTGGTATCGAGGTTCGAGTAGAGCTCGGCGTTCTGAGCACTGACCGGAGCCAGCGCGCCGACAAACGCGCCGAGGCCGTCGACGAAGCCCTTCAGGTTGGTTCGCTGCGAGGCCAGGTTGCGCATCACCGGGCGCAGCGTGCTGACCAGCGGCACGAGCTGGCCGATCGCCTGGTTGAGCCCGTTGCCGCGGCCGGCCAGCGCCTGCCCGAAGCCGAGCGTCGTAGCGGCGACACCGTTCTGCGTCGGCGGCGTGAACATGTCCAGCACCTGGTCGAGGTCGACGGCCGCGCTGGCATGCCCGAGTGGCACGGTGGCGCCGTTTGGCCATGTGCGATGCGAATGTCCGAGCGTCACCTCCAGGTATTTGTCGCCGATCGAACTCTTCATGCGGATCGTGAAGTGCGTATCGACCGGGAGCGGCCCGACGCTCTTGTCGAGCTCGGCATTGAGCACCGCTATCGGCCGACCGCTGCGGTCGCGCGAGGCGGTGACCTTGCTGAGGTTGCCGATCAGCGCCCCACCCATGTGCACCTCCGCGCCGTGCACCAGCTCCTCGGCATTGGATGCCTCGATGTGCAGCGTGTAGCGCGGCACGTACGGGAGCCCGTTGTTGGCCTGGAACGCGAGCACGACGGCGATCACCGCGACCAGCACCGCCAGGGCGCCGATCAGCACCGGATTCGAGAACGGCGTATTGCCACGGCGGCGGAACATCAGGATTTGCGCCCCGTCAGGTAGCGGAGCAGGCCGCGCAGCGTGGCGCCATCGGCGATCTTCGAAGACCCCGATTTGCCGACGACATCATCGACGGCCTTCTTGGCGATCTCCGCCGAGGCGGTGCTGGCCGGGGTCGTGCTGGTGGGGCTGAAGTTGGCACTGCAGCCGGCGACCGGTGTGCGCGCGTAGGCGGTGCAGGAGCCGACGACCGGCGCGACGCGCACGTAGTGGCCGTCGGCGTTGTACCCGTTGGTCGCACCGACGCCGTAGAACAGCAGGCTCATCAGCTGCTCGATGCCACCGGTGGAGTCCAGGCTGCGGAGCAGCTTCTGCAGCGACCGCGACGACGGTCCCGCGCTCGAGCCGACGCTCTGCAGCTGCTCGGCCAGGCCACGGGAGTCGACCAGCGAGCTCTCCGACTGCTGTGCGGCGTTGCCGAGGTCGCTGATCGCGGTCTTGGCGCGGCTGGCGAACGGCACCAGCGTCTTGAACTCCGCATCCAGCGAGGCCGCGCTCGAGCCCGCGTCCTTGACCACCGGCGTGCCCTGCGCGGCGAGCTGGCCGAGGTCGGCCATCAGCGGCTTGAGCTCTTTGAGGAAGGGTGGCAGCAGCCTGATCGAGGCCGCCAGCTGTGTGTGCTCCGCGGCGCTGGCGGAGGCGGTCTTGTTGGCCTGCACGACGAAGTCAGCCAGCGAGCCGCGAGTCTTCGCGAGCGGTGCCAGCACCGTGTCCGAGTCGCGGGCGAGCTTCGCGAGCACCTTGTTCTGCGAGGCCAGCAGCTTGAAGACACGTTCGGTCTGCGCCAGCGCGGGGTCGGCCCGCAGGATCACCGCGTTCAGATCCGGGCCCCGAGCGGCGAGCCCGGTGCCGAGCTCATCGAGGATCACCGAAAGGCTCTGGCGCACAGAGTCCTGGGAGACGTTCTGGACGATGTCCGGGTCGATCGGTGAGCTCGTCCGCGTGACCGGCAACAGGTATGCGCCCTTGCCGTAGCCGCTTGTGATCTCGTGCAGCTTGTGCTGGTCGGAGCTGCCGGGTGTGCAGTCGACGTAGCGCTCGGCGATCAGCGACTGTGGCCGGATCGTGCAGGTGGCGTTGGCGTAGAAGGGAACGAAGTCGCCGTTGGCGATCGAGAGCGTCACTGCCGCCAGGTTCTGCTTGGTGACCGAGAGCGCCGAGATCGTTCCGACCGGAGCGCCCGCGACCCGCACCTGCTCACCTGGCACGGCAAAGCCGGCGTTGTCGAACAGGGCCTCGACGCGGTAGCCACCCGAGCCACCTCCGACGGATGTGACGATCAGCACCACGATCACGGCCGCCACGACGACGATCGCGCTGAGTGCGGCGACGCGTCTCACGGACCGGACGGCGGGTTGGTGGTGTCGCAGCCGGACGCGGACTCGGGCATCGAGCCATCGGCCGGCTGCGTGGCGCCGCCGGGGCAGCGGCCGGTCTTGACGACGGTCAGCCCGTTGTAGCGATCCTGCGGCGGCTGATCGGTGAGCGTGCCGCCGCTGATGCCGTAGGCGCCGTAGAACGGCTCGCTGCGTCCGTAGTGGCCGTTGGCGTCGTAGTAGCCGTCCAGCTGGCCGGTGTTGGCCAGCGCGGCGACGATGTCGGGCGTGTACTGACGTAGCGCCTGGATCTGTCCGGAGGAGGTCTGCGCGGCGATCGAGGCGATGATCGCCGGAAAGCCCGAGCTGGCCGCGCGCTCGAGCGCCGGAGCCTCCTTCAGCAAGGTCGTGAGATCCGAGCCCTTGTGGTTGGAGATCAACGCCGCGAGCTCGCCCAGCGTCGGGGTCGCGGCCGTCGCGAAGCGGTCGAGCGCCGTGGCAAATGCACCGAGGTGCTTGACCTGGGGTTTGGTCGCCGCGACCAGCGGCTCGAGCGCGGCGATCGTGCTGCGCAGACCGGCGAAGGTGGTGGTCGACTTGCTCAACGCAGACGGAAGCAGTGCCAAGGCTGCCTCGAGCGACCTCGATTGACCTGCCACTGCGCCGGTAACGGCATCGGCCTGGCTGACCAGATCGGTCAGTTGGTTGCTGCGCGAGGCGAGCAGTTGCATCGTCTGTGCGCCCTGCACGAGCAACTGGTCGAAGGCCGGCTCGTCGCGGGTGAGCGCGCCCGTGAACTGACTTGTGCTCTGCAGCAGCGGGTCGAGGTACTCCAGCGTCTTGTTGGCCGCGAGCGCCTTGCCCTGGATGCTGGTCGCCTCGCCGCGGATGATGTTGCGCAGGCCCTGACGCGTCTGCGCGTTCAGTGTGTTGAAGATCTGATCGAGGCCGACCTCGGCATAGGTGTCGCTCTGCGGGATCGTGCCCCCGGAGGGAATCTGCGCGCTGCCCTTGGACGAGGCCGGTTGCAGTGTCACGTAGTGACTGGCGATGCCGGCCAGCCCGTTCTCCTCGATGCGTGCCACGGTGCCCTGGTAGAGCGGGGCCGCGCTGCCGCCGACAGCGATCACGATCGCCGCCTGACCGCTGGGAGTGAGCATGATCGACTGCACCGAGCCAACGCTCGATGGACCGATCATCACCTGATCGCCTGTGACCAGGCCGCTGGCGTCACTGAACAGCAACCGCACCTTGTAGACGGAACCGCTGCTCAGCGCCACGTAGACGATGGCCGCGATCGCGAGCAGCAGAGCACCCAGAGCCAGTGCGCGCACGGACGCGCTTGGCTGCGATCGCCGCCGCTCAATCATGGCGGCATCTTGTCAAGTCGGGGTGACGCGTACCCGTCCGTATTCCCATGATTCCGCGGCTTCACGCATCCCTCCGGAGCGATTCTTAGGAAGATCGACAGCTGCCGGTGGCGAAAACCGACAGATGTGTCGGTGACGGTGGCCGTAGGCTCTTGCTCAGCCGCCGCTGAGCGCGGATCGCAACGACTCGGCGACCGCCACCGGGCCTGGGTCAACCCCGCGCAACGTGGCCAGGTACAGCGACACGAGGTCACCGAGCAGAACCAGCGAGATGAGGCGCTGTAAGCGGGTTTGGCCGATCGACTCGACCCGGAACGTCGCTCCGCCGCGACTCGCGATCAGCCCTCGGGTGAGCTCGACCCGCTGGCGCACGCGCGGATGCAGATCGGAGTCATCGAGGAACACCGCGCTGAAGGGGCCGAGCTCGCTGGCGCCGTCCCACCCGACGAGCTCGTTGTGGTCGAGCTCCGGCAGCTCGGCGGCAAAGGCGGGTGCCTTGGCGTTCTCGTTGATCTGAGTCTTCCAGCGGTAGGCGATCGGCGCGGTCAGGGCGGCCCCCGCGATCTGCGGGATCGTGGCGTGGAGTCCGCGTGCGAGCGTCTTTGGCAATGAGTCCTCGCTTGACTCGGGGGCCCACGAGGCCGCGAGCCTGGCCGCGTGCTCGGCGGCGACGTCGACCTCGGCACGCATGCTCTCGCCGGCACCGCACAGACGCGCCACCTCGAGCGTCACGACCAGCGAGTAGCCGATCGCCGCACGCGACTGGAAGCCTCCGGGCAGCGGGACCACGGGCACGCCGTCGATGCGGGCCTGCTCCGCGAGCTTGCCGCCGGTGGTGAGCACGATCGTGCGGGCACCGAGCGCCTGCGCGCCATCGTAGGCCGCCAGCGTCTCCTCGGTGTTGCCCGAGTAGCTCGCGCAGAGCACCGTGGTGTCGGGCGTGGTCCAGCCCGGCAGTGCGTAGTCGCGCGCGAGCGCGATCGGTCGCGAGGCTGCATCGCCCAATGCCGCGCGCGCGAGCGCGCCACCGGCCGACGATCCGCCGACGCCGGCGATCACCAGGCCGCCAGGAGAGTCGTGCGGCCTGAGGTTTGCCGACTCGACCCGCCAGAGCGCGTCGCGCAGGTGCTCCGGTAGCGCCAGGACCTCGTCGAACTGGCCGCTGACATCGACCTCGGCGACGGCCTCACGCGAGAGTCTGCGCCCGCCGCTCAAAACCTGATCGCCCCGTCTGGCAGCTCTACCCCGGGAAACACGCGCGCGCCTGCGGTCAGCACGTTGTCGTTGCCGATGCGCACGCCCTCGCCGAGCATCACGTACCCGTTGATCGTGCAACGCTCGCCGATGACGACATCACGGCTGATGATCGCGCCGCGGATGTGCGTGCGCGCTCCGACCGACACGCCGTCGAGCAGGACAGAATCCTCGACGGTCGCGCCCGCGCCGATCTGCACGCCGCGACCAAGCACCACGCGCCCGCCGATGCTGGCGTTCGCAGCGATCCCGCAGCCGTCGGCGATCAGCACCGGAGCGGCGATACGCCCGGCCACGCCACCCTCGGGCAGCAGGCGCATGCCGCTGGCGTTGAGCCTCGCCCCCACCTCAGTGGTGACCTTGCCCTCGAGGATGTCGTATGTGGCCTGCAGATAACGGCTCGGGGTCCCGATGTCCAGCCAGTAGCCACTGGCCTCGTACCCGTACAGGCCGCGGCCGACCAGCCTCGGGAAGACGTCGCGCTCGATCGAGCTGTTGGTGCCCGCCGGAGCCATGTCGGCGAGGATCTCGCGCTCGAGGATGTAGGCGCCGGCGTTGACCAGGTTGGTGTCGAGCGCCTGGTCGGCACCGGGCTTCTCCAGGAACTCGGTCACGCTGCCGTCGGCGCGACGGCGCACAAGACCGTAGGCCGACGGATCATCGACGCCGATCAGCGCCAGCGTCGCGCGCGCTCCGGTGCGCTCGTGCTGCTCGAGCTGCTTGGTCAGGTCGATGTCCGTGAGCACATCGCCGTTGAGCATGAAGAAGCGCTCCTGCAGCAGCGATTCGGCGTACTTCAACGCGCCGCCGGTGCCCAGTGGGTGGGGCTCCTCCACGTAGCTCAGCCGGATGCCGAAGCCCGAGCCGTCGCCCAACACCGACTTGACGCCATCCGCGAGGAAGCCGCAGGACATGATCACGTCTCCGACGCCGTGGCCGCGCAGCCAGTCGAACATGTAACCGATGAACGGCTGGTCGACCAGCTCCACGACCGGCTTGGGCACCCTCGAGGTCAGCGGCCGCAGTCGCGTCCCCTCTCCGCCCGCCAAGATCAATGCCTGCACGCCCTACTCCTCCGAATCGGACTGCCCGCAGCCAGCGCGGCTCAGCGACCGATGCCCTCGTAGACGAAGCCCGCTGCCCGGGCCGCTGCACCGTCAAGGAAGTTACGACCGTCGATCACCAGCGAGCCCCTGGTTGCCCTGGCGAGCTCGGTCCAGTCGAGCCTGGCGAACTCGGGCCACTCGGTGACGAGCACGATCGCGTCGCTACGTCGCACGGCCTCGAGCACGGATGCGGCGATGTCCACGCCCGGCATCAGCTTGACGGCCTCCTCGGCCGCGACCGGGTCATAGGCGCTCACCAGCGCGCCCTCGCCCTGCAGACGTGCCGCGAGCACCAGCGACGACGCCTCACGCATATCGTCGGTCTCGGCCTTGAAGGTCAGCCCCAGCAGCGCGATCTTCTTGCCCACGAGCGTGCCCAGATGCTTCTGCAGCTTGGCGATCACGCGCCGCTTCTGGAGCTCGTTGACCTCGATCACCGAGGTCAGCAGCTGAAAGTGGTAGCCCGAGTTGCCGGCCAGCTGCTTGAGCGCCGAAACATCCTTGGGAAAGCAGGAGCCACCGTATCCAATACCCGGCCGCAGGAAGTGCTCGCCGATGCGGCGGTCGAGGCCCATGCCGCGGGCGACCTCGAGCACGTTGGCGCCGGTCTCCTCGCAGACGTTGGCGATCTCGTTGATGAAGGAGATCTTGGTCGCGAGGAAGGCGTTGGAGGCGAGCTTGACCATCTCCGCGCTGGCGATGTCAGTGCGTAGCAGTGGCGCTCCGACGGGTGCGTAGAGGTCGATGACGGCCTGCCCGGCCCAATCGCCCTCGTCGCCGACAACCACGCGATCGGGGTGACGGAAGTCCTCGAGCGCGGCACCCTCCTTGAGGAACTCCGGGCAGGAGACATAGGCAAAGCCGCCCTTGTCGGTGCGCTCGAGCTCGCGGCGGATCGCGGCGCCGGTGCCGACCGGGACGGTCGACTTCATCACGATCGCGTGGTGGTCGGACGCGGGCATCGCGTTGATCACGGCGTAGACGGCGGAAAGGTCGGCATCGCCCGAGTAGGTCGGCGGCGTACCGACGGCGACGAACAGGAGCCGGGCGCGCTCGATGGCCGGCGCAAGCTCCGTGGTGAAGTGCAGCCGGCTCGAGTGGGTGGCAACCGACTCCGCGAGGCCAGGCTCGTAGATCGGGATCTCGCCGCGATTCAGCGCCTCGATCTTGGCCTCGTCGATGTCGACACACCAGACCTCATTGCCAAGCTCAGCGAAGCCGACGGCCGTGACGAGTCCAACGTAGCCGGTGCCGATGACAGCGATCGGCTCGCGCTCAGTGCTCATACGGCGCCGTAGGCTAGCGGCTCGGACCCACGCAGGACGCCAACTCCGATCAGCGCGCGCCGGGCGTGAAGGAGGCCGCCATCGCAACCATCTCGTTGTTCGGGATGTCGTCCTGGAGCGTGTTGGAGATCCAGTAGACCGCTCGGCTCGTCTTCCAGGCGACGACCGTGACATGGCCGCCCTGCGAGTACAGGTAGAGCAGCTTGTGGTTGACGATCTTGGATCCGCTGGGCGAGCGCAGGATCAGCGGCCCTGCCTCGTGGCCGGCACCCGGCCAGGTGGTGCCCTGGACCGTGAAATACTCGCCGGTGCCGGTGTCGGACACGCCGCCCGACGAAACGACGAGCGTCATCACATACGACCGGTAGCGACTGCCGTCGGTGCCCTCGATCCGGTAGGCACGCGGGTAAGAGCTCGCGTCTGCCGACGCTGGCTCGTAGCCGATGCTGCAGTTGCCGGTGATGGCGAAGCAGTAGCTGTAGTCGTCGGGGATGTCCTTCGGGTAGTAGACGGGCAGCCCCGGCGACCCGAGGTGCGCGGCCTGCGAGTTGCCATCATCGACAGCGGCCGTCATACCTGCCGGCGGGATGTACGCGTGGGCCTGCTTGTGGCCCTCGCGCCGGCCCGACGTGGGCGCAGGCGGTGTCGGCGTGGTTGTGCCTGCGGCCGGCGCACTGGTAGGCGTCATGAGCTCCTGGTAGGCCTGCTCGGCGGCCGCCTGGCTGAAGGCGAGGTCGCTGCTGGTGCCCACCTCACCCCCATCGGGGAACGGAATCGGCTTGAGCGCGCTGCCATCGGCGTGGAAGGCAAGCCCGAACAGCTCATCGACATCGACGGTCGAATGCAGATGGCTGTCGGTCTGGACATCCTCGCCGAAATACCTGAGCAGCTCGTCCTTCTCGCTGAGCAGCTGACCGGAGCTGAACCCCTGTTTGGCCCAGCGCAGAAAGTCCTGCTGGCGGGCCTGCCGCACGAAGTCCGAGTCGTTGTGGCGGAAGCGCACGAACGCGAGCGCGGTGTTGGGTCCCCCGAGGTCGCTGCCGGCGCCGCCGCACAGCTTCTGGTAGCCGGGCTGGATGTCGATACCCGAGTAGTCGGTGGCGACGGTGCCAACGTTCTTGTTGTAGTAACGATGATCCACCTGCGCGTAGACACAGCCGATGGCGTTGATCAGGTTGGCGAAGCGCGCGAAGTCGACGATCAACACGTGGTTGACCTGCAGCTGCGGGAAGACATCGGCCTTCAGCGTCCTGATCAGCAGCTCCTCGCCGCCATCGGAGTAGGCCGCATTGAGCTTGCCGTATCCGATACCCGGGATCTGAACGCCGAGGTCACGCGGGATCGAGAGCGCGTTGATCGTCGACGAGCTGTCGTCGATCCGTACCAGCATCATCGTGTCGGTGTTGCCGACGTTGCCGTCCTTGCAGTCGCTGCCGCGGCAGTCGACGCCGATCAGCAGCAACGTCTCCGGAACCCCCGGCGCCGGCGGCGTGAGCTGCTTGGCCGGCAGCGCCTTGCTGAGGTTGAGGTCGTTGACGACCTGCTTGAGCTGCAGGAGACCGGCGGTCGCGGTGGCGCCCGCGGCGCAGCCGACGACAACGATGAACGCCAGCAGCCCTCGCCAGGCAACGCCCCAACGGGTTCTCGGCAAGAGGCGGCGCATTCTCACATCCCCGTAGGGCACGCTGCGCGCACGATCGACCCGATCATGCGCCAGCGCGGGTGAGAGACGCCGCCATCGCGACCATCTGGTCGTTCGGGATGTTGTTCTCGAGCGTGTTGGAGATCCAGTAGACGGCCTTGCCGGTCTTCCAGGCGACGACCGTGAGATGGCCGCCCTGCGAGTACAGGTCGAGCAGCTTGTGATTGACGATCTTATAGCCACTCGGTGAGCGCAGCAGGGGTGGCCCTGCCTCGTGACCTGCACCGGGCCAGGTCGTGCCCTGGACGGTCGCGTACACGCCCACGCTGGCGCTCTGGTTGAGCGACATCACGTATGACGGGTAGCGCTTGCCGTCGGTCCCGTCGATCTTGTAGGCGCGCGGGTAGGAGTCCGCGTACGCGGACGCTGACTCGTAATTGACGTTGCAGTTGCCGGTGATCGAGAAGCAGTAGGCGTAGCCCTCGGGTATGTACTCGGGGTAGTAGACCGCCAGCCCCGGCTTGCCGAGGTGCGCCGCCTGTGAAGTGCCGTCGTCGGGGTCGGCCGTCATCCCCGGCGGTGCCACGTAGGGATGCAGGCGCTTGTGGCTCTTGCCCTTACCGGGCGTGGGCGGCGTCGGCGGAGTGGGCGTGGTCGCGGAGCCCCCGGGCGGCGCGTTGGTCGGCGTCATGAGCTCCTGGTAAGCCTGCTCGGCGGCCGACTCGCTGAAGGCCACATTGCTCGTGCCTGCGACGGTTCCGCCGTCGGGGAACGGGATCGACTTGAGCGCGCTGCCGTCGGCGTTGAAGGCGAGCCCGAACAGCTCATCGACCTCGGCGGTCGTGTGCAGATGCTCGTCGGTCTGGACGTCCTCGCCGAAGTACTTGAGCAGCTCGTCCTTCTCGCTGAGCAGCTGACCGGAGCTGAAGCCCTGCTTGGCCCAGCGCAGAAAGTCCTGCTGGCGGGCCTGCCGCACGAAGTCGTTGTCGTTGTGGCGGAAGCGCACGAACGCGAGCGCGGTGTTGGGTCCGCCGAGGTTGTTGCCCGAGCCACCGCACAGCTTCTGGTAGCCGGGCTGGATGTCAATCCCCGAGTAGTCGGTGGCGATCGTGCCGATGTTCTTGTTGTAGTAACGGTGATCCACCTGCGCGTAGACGCAGCCGATGGCGTTGATCAGGTTGGCGAAGCGGGCGAAGTCGACGATCAGCACATGGTTGACCTGCAGGTGCCGGTGCGGGAACACATCCGCCTTGAGCGTCTTGATCAGCAGCGATTCGCCACCGTTGGAGTAGGCCGAGTTGATCTTGCCGTAGCCGACACCCGGGATCTGAACCCCGAGGTCACGCGGGATCGATAGCGCGTTGATCGTCGCCGAGCTGTCGTTGATCCGCACCAGCATCATCGTGTCGGTGTTGCCGACGTTGCCGTTCTTGCAGTCGCTGCCACGGCAGTCGACGCCGATCAGCAGCAACGTTTCCGGCTGCCCTGGCGCCGGCGGGGTGAGTTGCTTGGTCGGCAACGCCGTGCTGAGGTTGAGGTCGTTGACGACCTGCTTGATCTGCAACAGGCCGGCGGTCGCCGTCGCGCCGGCGGCGCAGCCGACGACGATCAGAAAGCACAGCAGGCCTCGCCAGGCAACGCCCCAGCGGGTCCTCGGCATCAGTCGCATCCAGAGCTCCTGGGCGCGCGCACGATCCACTCCGCCGCGTTAGCCATCGCAGGCAGGATAGGGGTGCATCCGGCCAAGAACCTTCAGTCTCGCTAAAAAAGGACGGGCGGCAAAGCCCGCCGCCCGTCGCCTCCCATCAAGGCTCAGGAGCCCTCTGCGACCTTCAGGAAGGCCTGCCAGCGCTTCTGCTCGCGCAGCGCGACGCGCCGGCGCTCGGTGTCCTCCCCGGCCTGCTCGAGCTCGCGCTCGGCCTCGGACAGCCGCTCGCGCAGCACCCCGACGTCGAGCTCGTCGGGCTTCTGGATGTCCTGAACCAGCAGCATCGCGTGGTTTGAGCCGACCTGCATGTAGCCCTCGGACTGGGCGAAGCGCAGCACCTCGCCCTCGGACACGTACACCCGCAGCTCGGTCGGCTCGAGCATGCCCAGCACGGGCGCGTGGTTGGCGAGCAGACCGATCTCACCCACGGTCGTGCGCGTGGACAGCATCTCGACCTCGCCGCCATAGACCTCGCCCTCGGGGGTGAGGATCTCGACCCGGAACTTGGTGTGCGCCATACCTAGCGGTCTCCCACGGAGGTACGTTTTTCGTCGGCGACCATCAGGAGTCAGCCTTCGCGGCCTCGATGACCTCTTCGATCGTGCCCTTCATGTAGAAGTGGCGCTCGGCGATCTCGTCGTGCTTGCCCTCGAGGATCTCCTTGAAGCCGCGGATCGAGTCGGCGACGGAGACATACTTGCCCTCGAGCCCCGTGAACTGCTGGGCCACGAAGAACGGTTGGCTCAGGAAGCGCTCGATCTTGCGGGCGCGATTCACGGTCAGGCGGTCGTCGTCGGAGAGCTCGTCGATCCCGAGGATCGCGATGATGTCCTGCAGCTCCTTGTAGCGCTGCAGCACCTGCTTGACCTCGTTGGCGACGTTGAAGTGCTCCTCGCCGAGAATCTCGGGCTTGAGGATCGTCGAGGTCGAGTCCAGCGGGTCGACGGCCGGGTAGATGCCCTTCTCGGAGATCGAGCGCGACAGCGTCGTGGTCGCGTTGAGGTGGGCGAAGGCCGAGGCCGGGGCCGGGTCGGTGAGGTCGTCGGCGGGCACGTAGATGGCCTGGATCGAGGTGACCGAGCCCTTGCGGGTGGAGGTGATGCGCTCCTGCAGGGCGCCCATCTCGGAGGCCAGGGTCGGCTGGTAGCCCACCTGCGAGGGCATGCGGCCGAGCAGCGCCGAGACCTCCGAGCCCGCCTGCACGAAGCGGAAGATGTTGTCGATGAACAGCAGCACGTCCTGGCCCTCCTCGTCGCGGAAGTACTCCGCCATGGTGAGGCCGGACAGCGCCACGCGCATGCGCGCCCCGGGCGGCTCGTTCATCTGGCCGAAGACGAGCATCGTCTTCTCCAGGACGCCCGACTCCTTCATCTCGAGCCAGAGGTCGTTGCCCTCGCGCGAGCGCTCGCCGACGCCACAGAAGGCCGACAGGCCGCCGTGCTCCTGCGCGAGGTTGTGGATCAGCTCCTGGATGATGACCGTCTTGCCGACGCCGGCGCCGCCGAACAGACCGACCTTGCCGCCCTTGGCATAGGGCGCGAGCAGATCGACGACCTTGATCCCGGTCTCGAACATCTCGGTGGTCGGGCTGAGGTCCTCGACCGGCGGGGCGGGACGGTGGATCGGCCAGCGCTCGACGTCGTCGTCGAGCTCCTCGCCGAGGTCGATCGGCTCACCGAGCAGGTTGAAGATGCGTCCGAGCGTCTGACGACCGACGGGCACGGAGATCGGCCCACCGGTGTCCACGACCTCGACGCCCCGGGCCAGACCGTCGGTCGAGTCCATCGCGACGGCACGCACACGGTCGTCCCCGAGGTGCTGCTGCACCTCGAGCACGAGCACCTCGTCCCCGCTGGCGGCAAGGTCCATGTCCTCCTCGGCACGTGCGGCCTCCGGGCGCTTGACCGTGATCGCGTGGTTGATCTTGGGCAGCTTGTTGGGGAAGGAGGCCTCGATCACGACCCCCTGGATCGACTCGATCCGCCCTACGTTCTGTTCTGTTGTGACAGCCATTTCGCTCCAGTTCCAGTCTGCTCAGATGCTTGGAAAACCTTGTGTGAATCCTGTGTCGCGCTCGTCAGCCGAGACCCTCGGCGCCGGCAACGACCTCCATGATCTCCTGCGTGATCGCCGCCTGACGGGCGCGATTCATCTGCAGGGTGAGGTCCTCGATCAGCACGCCCGCGTTCTCGGAGGCGTTCCGCATCGCGGTCATGCGCGCGCCGTGCTCGGAGGCTGTGGACTCCAGCAGCGCGCGGAACACGGAGATCTCGACGTAGTCGGGCACGAGGCGGCCCAGGATCTCGTCGGGATCGGGTTCGTACTCGACGAGCGCATGTGACTTCGACTCCTCGCCGCTGCTCGGAGTCTCATCGCCGGCGTCCTCGTCGTCACCCATGATCGAGGCGTGCTGCAGCGGCAACAGCGTCTCGCGCCGCACGACCTGCGAGATCGGCGAGATGTAGCCGTTGTAGAAGAGATCGACGCGGTCGACCTCGCCGTCCACGTAGGCGGCGATCAGGCGCTCGGCGATCTCGCGAGCGTTGGCGTACGCCGGGCGATCGGAGAACCCGGTGAACGTGGCGGCGACCTCGAGCCCGCGGAACCCCAGCGACGACGCCGGACGCCGGCCGGAGGCGAAGAACAGCGCCTTGCGGCCCTCCGAGTCGTGCCCGCGCGCGGCCGCGACACCGGCCCGCACAATCTGCGAGTTGAAGGCGCCGGCCAGGCCACGGTCGCCCGCGACCAGCAACAGCCCGACCCTCTCGACAGACTCGTGCTCGACCAGGACCGGCATGCTGGGCAGCTGCCCGGCCGCCTGCGCCGCCTCACGGGTCATCCGCCGGATCGCGTCGGCGTAGGG
>JBOGYJ010000294.1:0-5077 GCA_050696795.1 Solirubrobacteraceae bacterium
GCTTGGAGGCGCTTGACGCCGACTGGATGCATGCGATGCACGGTGGCTCGCTGACCCGCCAGGCCATTCCCCGATACACGCGGGCCCTGCGCGAGCGGCCCTTCGCCTACGACGGGAAGCTCCTGGGCCGCGACGTGGTGGCACCAGAAAACACCGTGCCTGGCCTCGGGGTGCCTTCGCCCGAAGCGACCAGCCCGCACACCGCGTAGGACTTGCCGAGAGTCAAGCGCGCCGAAGTCCGAAACGACGCTCCTTCTGCGCAGGAAGAATCGGCACCAGCCCAGAAGCAGGAGCCGCGCGTCGGCGTCGCACCAGTTCCCCAACCACGAAGCTGGGGCGTCACCGCGACGACCGTGACGGCCGTCACGCTGCTGCTTCACCTCCGGCGAGAGCGAGAGCAGCAGCCGGCGGGGGACCGCCGCGTCGGCGACAAAGGGGGTGTCATCGTCCGGGCAGCCCGCCGGTTCTGCTTGCCGCGCAAAGCGAGTTAGAGCTCGCATGGCACCAGATGCGCGTCCGGCGAGCAAAGCATGACTCGGCGGACAGTCGAGGATGGTCGCCAGCGCGTCGGGGTACCACCGCTAGGGAGTGCAGCTCCTGCTGCTGCTGCAACTCGGCGACTCGCTGAGGGAGCCCACACGGCGATCTTGAAGGACTCTTCCGCCCCTTATCCAGGCTGTATCCTCCGGCGCCTCTGTCCTGGCTACGGTCAGTCAGGGTTGAGGTGTGTCTCTCCTGTCTGCGGGGGTGGGTCGCTGCGCAGGCGGGCGAGCACGCTCTTGCTGATGGGTGACGATTGTGGTGACGTCGCCTGCGGTGTGCGCAGGGTGTGTAGGGCGGTGACCGTGCGCCGTAGCGTGTTCAGGAAGCGCATGCAGGCGGGACAGACATGCGTGTGCTCATCGACGCGCTTGCGGGCTGTCTCGTCGAGCATGTCGTCGATGTAGCTCGATGCGTTCGTACGGGTGAACCTGTGGTCAGTGATGAAACGCAGCGGGTGGTTGAACGCCGCTAGCATCATGAGTCGTCCTCCGGTAGATAGTCGCGGATTGCGTCGCGGATGGTGAGGCGGGCACGATGCAGACGGCTCTTGAAAGCCGCCTCGCCGACGCCGAGGATCTCAGCGGCCTGGGTTGTGCTGAGACCTTCGATGTCTCGAAGGACCAGCGGAGCGCGGTACTCGGGGCGAAGATTGCGCACTGCTCGTTCGAGGGCTCGGCGCAGATCATCGTGCACGAGCGTTCGAGCGGGGCCGGGACGGTCGTCGGCGGGCTCGACAGGATGCTCGTCAAGCGACGTGGTACGTCCGCGGCTCCTCGTCTTGGCGGCGCGGCGGTTGGCCTCGTTGATGCCGATGCGACACAGCCAGGTAAAGAACTGGCTCTCACCTTGGAAGTTGCCGATTGCTCGCCAAGCGCGAAGAAATGCCTCTTGGGTGACGTCTTCTGCGTCTTGGTCGTTGTCAAGCAGTAGCCGGATTACGGCGTGGAGGCGGTCGGCGTGGCGTATAACAAGTCGCTCGAAGGCAAGCCGGTCCCCGCTCCGGGCGCCCTCAACCAACGCTGTATCGGCAGCTGGCTCGCTCAAGTCGTGCGCCTGGGCATGTGGCGCAGTCTCCCAGGAGCCGGTCGGCAAGCGCACAGTCGCGGTGGTGCTCATGCGCAAGCGTCCGAGCGGTGAGGGCTCGTCGCGTAAGCAGGCAGCGAGCGTCGGCTGTTGGCGCTCATGGTCGGTACGTGCTGTGGAACGTCTTCATCACCCGGCGGCCCCTGCCGGGTGATCTCGTTTTCGACTCCACGGGAGACGGCCTCGGCGGTGAGCAGTCCCTCGCGGGATGCGATCATCGTGATGCCGGCTCCGACGACCAGGCCGAACAGCAGGTGAGAGACGAAGAACCATGCCTCTGGTACGAGCCGCATCATCGGGTCGATCGCCGGCAGTACCGCCCAGCGGTTGATGACATAGACGATCGCCGAGCCGATCATGATGGTGATGATGATCCCGGCGCGCAGTGCGCAGCATCGCGACCGAGCACCGCTGAATCCCGACCCCGATGATCATCATCGCGAGGACGACGCCGAGGATCACCGCGAGAACGAAGGGGTCTCCGGACGAAGTGCGTGACCGCGCCGGTCACGACGTTGCCCGCGGTGACGGGCATCGCCCGCATGACGGCATGCCGTCCCGTGGCGCTCACGCCGGGGAGCAGGGTCGCCATCGTGCTGTTGGATGCGTGACCGCTCATCACCTAGCCGATCATGGTCACCTTCACTGAGGGCAGATGGGTGCCCATGAGCATGGTGCTGAGCTTGTGCATCATCGCCGGCGAGAGATGCCCGCTGGCGATGGCAGGCTTGAGCTGTGTCATCACCGTCGCTGGCAGGTGGATTCCCATCCCGGCCATCATCGTCGGCAGCACGCTGGTTGGTGGGGTGATCGTCTTCACGAATGCGGGGATGCCGAGGTTCAGTGGGTTGCGTAGCCGCTGCCCATCGCGCCCATCACGATGATCATCAGACCGATCATCGCCGCGCCCCCGACGACCCCTGCGACGGCTCCACCGGTCATCACTCGCTTTGCCATTGCCATCATGTAGCCGCGCCACTTTTCTGTGCACTGTTTGCAGGTAGTTTCATCTGATATCTGATCCCTTGGCCTGCGATTGGCTGTGGCGGTCATCCGCGACGGACCTCCACATCGCCCCAGAACGCGATGTGACCTTTGATCCGCCGGGCCAGCGGCGATGGACGGGGGTAGCTCCACGCGGCGCTTGCGGCGCGGACACCGTCAGCTTCGATGTCGAAGTAGCGCGCGATTCCCTTCCAGAAGCACAGCGATCGACGTGCGTTGGGATGCAGCAGCCGCATCTGCACGTCTGCGGGTGGGAAGTAGTGGTTGCCCTCGATCATGACCGTGTGGTCACTGGCGGCGATCGTTACGCCGCCCAGCGTCGCGGTCACCGTCATCGAGCAGCGCTCTGATGTGGGGTCATGTCCATTAGACCCAGCCGGGCTCGCGAAGGTTCAATCCCCGGGAGAACGAGTTGAGGGTCGCTGCCGCGAGCGCGATGTGGCGCGGTCTCAGCCGAGCGTGCGGATCGCGACGCCGATCCGTTGGCCGACGGTGATCAGCACCATGCCGGTAAAGATCCAGGCGATCAGCTCGGCATGCGCCGGGGTCAGGCAGATCGCCACATAAGCCAGGATCGTCTCGCTGCCCTCAGTCAACCCGGCCGTGAAGGGCAGCGAGCGCTCGTCCCCCAGGCCGAGTCCGTGTTTCTCGATGAGTGTGGCAAAGCTCAGCAGCGCGACGTTGTTGAGCAGGTACGCGGCCAGCAGCGCGGTGCAGGCGATGCGTGCGTGTGGGACGGCGATAGCGACAGCGACGATGAACCCGCCGTAGACCACGAAGTCCGCGAGGAAGTCGAGCATCCCGCCGAGATCCGACGGTGATCCCTGTCGAGCGACCGCGCCGTCGAGTCCGTCGAGTCCGCGGTTGAGCAGCCACAGCGCCAGCGCGGCGATCCATACGCTCAGCGCCGCGGCCACGCAAGCTCCGATCCCGACGATCAGGGCGGCGGCGGTGATCGAGTCCGCTCTGACCCCTGCCCGGTTCGCGGCCGCCGACACCGGCTTGAGCGCTGGCGCGTAGAGCCTTCGGGCGCGTCGATCGAGCATCACGCGCAGCCAACGGTCGGGCCGGTGGCGGCTAACTGCTCCGGGCGGCGGGCGAGCACGCAGATAGACACGTACCCGCGCGTGCTCCAGCGAGTCTCGAGAATTTCGAATCCGGCCTGTTGCAGCGCCGGCCGCGGGTCCAGCGCGCGCAGCCCTCCGTAACGGATCGGACAGTATGCGGCCAACCGATCAAGCAGCCAAGCGATCGGTCGGCCCCAGCCTCGCGGAGCTATCGCCGGGGTCACGACCGCGAGATGACCGCCGGGGCGCAACACGCGCCGCAGCTCTGTGAGGACGACCAGCCGGTCAGCGGCTGGCAGTACGTGCAGCAGATAGCAGGCCGTCGCCGCGTCAAGCTCGCAAGCGTCGAACGGCAGCGCGAGGGCATCGGCGACTGTGACCGACCAGCCGGCGGGCAGCTCCGGGACACGCGCGAGCATTCGCGCGGACGTGTCTAGTCCGATTGCCTCGCGCGGTCTGGACGACTCCCCCGCCAACTGGCGCAGCACCACGCCGGTCCCTGTACCAACATCAAGCACCCGATCCTCACGCTGGGGCGCGAGCAGCTCGACCGTGATCCGGATCGCGGCGCGCTCCAGCCGTAGCTGACGGTCGTACTGGCGGCTGACGCGATCCCAGAACGCCCGTGGGACGCCGTCGTCACGTTGGCCGGTCGTCGCGTCACGCATACGCGAACCTCTAACACACGAAGTCAAGCGGCTTCGGCGGGGTCGGGGTGCAGCCGGGTTGCCCGCAGCAGCTCGGACCTGGCAAATCGACGGTGCAGGGCCGGGACGAACGCAAGCACGACGCCGAGTAGGGCGCTGCCGACCCCGGCCCACACATCCCAGTCAAACGGATACGGCGGGAACGGATCAAACGTGTAGTAGAGAATCCCGCCGAGCACCACCACGCCGACACTGAGGACGATCAGCGGTACCAACCGGCGGCCGTGGCGCCACACCCAGGCTGCGGCCGCGATCACGGTCAGCAGGTAGGTCACGATGATCAGGTAGGAGCCGTAGGTGACGATGTCGGTCAGCGCGCGGATCGCCTTCGCCTCGAAGCTGAAGGCCAGCAGCCCGATCAGGCTCGCGCTGCCGGTGATCGCCAGCGCACCGATCGGCGAGCCGCGGCGGCGGTCGGTGCGGACAAGCAGGTTACGGGCGGTGCGTCCGCCCCCGAGCTCGCGGCCAAGCGAGAACAGCAGGCGGTTGGCGGCGTTGATGCACGCCAGCTGCGCACCGAAGGCACTGATCACGCCGGCCAGGTTCACGAGCTTGCCCATTGCCGACCCTAGGTAGTTGTCGGCGAGATGCACGAGCGGTGCCGGGGCGGCTGCGAGCGCCGCGGGCGTCGGGTAGGCGTTGTCGACGATCCAGGTGAAGGCGATGTACACC
>JBOGYJ010000295.1:0-7912 GCA_050696795.1 Solirubrobacteraceae bacterium
ACTCGGGGCCGCGGCGGCGCTGCGCGACGGCGGCACGATGCTGTTCGGCGTGCCGACGATGTACCACCGTCTCGGCCGCGAGGCCGACGCCCCTGGTGGCGCCGCAATCGCCGACGGTCTGCGTCGCGCACGCCTGCTCGTGTCCGGGTCCTCGGCGCTGCCGGCACCCGATTGCGAGCGCATCCGTCGGCTGACCGGGCAGGAGATCGTCGAGCGTTACGGGATGACCGAGACGATGATGAACCTGGCGGTACGCGCCGATGGGCGACGCCGGCCGGGGCGTGTGGGGATCCCCGTTCCCGGCGTGGACGTGCGGCTGATCGACGACGACGGCAACCAGCTCGACGCCCACGACGGCGAGACGATGGGTGAGATCGTCGTGCGCGGGCCTAACCTCTTCAGCGAGTATTTGAACCGCCCCGACGTGACCGCGGAGGCGATGCGCGACGGTTGGTTCCACACCGGGGACCTCGCCACCCGCGACCCCGACGGCTACTGGCGCATCGTCGGGCGGCATGCCACCGATCTGATCAAGACAGGTGGTTACAAGGTGGGTGCCGGTGAGGTCGAGGGCGCACTGCTCGACCACCCCAGAGTTCTGGAGGCGGCGGTCACCGGCGAGCCGGATCCCGACCTCGGTGAACGGATCATCGCCTGGGTGGTTGCCGACGGCAGCCGCGCCGCACTCGAGCGGGAGCTGATGGCGCACGTCGCCGGCGAGCTCGCCCCGCACAAGCGCCCGCGTGAGGTCCGCTTCCTGGAGCAGCTGCCGCGCAACGCACTCGGCAAGGTCATCAAGCAGCAACTGGGGCGCTGATGAGCCTCCCGGAGGAACACGAGAGGAGCAGGGCTTGAGCTCAGACGAGGCAGGAGCAACACCCATCGGCTGGATCGGCACCGGCGTCATGGGCACGTCGATGTGCGGCCATCTGATCGATGCCGGTCACAGCGCGACGGTCTACTCGCGCACACGCGAGCGCGCACAGCCGCTGCTCGACAGGGGTGCGTCCTGGGCGGACACACCGGCGCAGGCCGCCGATGGTGCGGACGTGATCTTCACGATGGTCGGCTACCCGGCTGACGTGCGCGAGGTGATCCTCGGCGAGCAGGGCGCGCTCGGCGGAGCCCGCTCCGGGGCGGTGATCGTCGACATGACCACGAGCGAGCCGTCGCTGGCGCAGGAGATCTTCACGGCTGCGCGCGAGCGGCAGGTGGCGAGCGTCGACGCGCCCGTATCTGGAGGCGACATCGGCGCCCGCAACGCGACGCTCTCAATCATGGTCGGCGGCGAGGCCGCGACCGTCGAGCTGGTCCGGCCGCTGTTCGAGCTGATGGGCAAGACGATCATCCGCCAGGGCCCGGCCGGCGCGGGGCAGCACACGAAGATGGTCAACCAGACGCTGATCGCCAGCGGCATGGTCGGTGTCTGTGAGGCGCTGCTCTACGCCCACAGGGCGGGACTCGATCTCGATACGGTGCTCGAGGCCGTCAGCGGCGGTGCCGCCGGTTCGTGGTCGCTGAGCAACTACGCGCCGCGCATGCTCAAGGGTGACTACGCCCCCGGTTTCATGGTCGAGCACTTCATCAAGGACATGGAGATCACGCTTGGTGAGGCAAGGCGCATGAACCTCTCGCTGCCCGGGCTGGCGCTCGCGCACGAGCTCTACCTGGCGCTGCGTGCGCAGGGCGGCGGCCGGGATGGCACGCAGTCGCTGATCCGAGCGCTGGCGCGGATCTCGGCGGTCGACTGGAACCCGCAGCCCTGAGCTACCTGAGGATCAGCTCGTAGTAGTCGTCGGTGGCCTCCAGCTGAAAGCCGGTCGAGGTGTAGAGCCCCAGGGCGTGATCGTTCTCCACCTCGACCTCGAGGTCGACGTGCTCTGAGCCGGCATCGAATAGCTCGAGGCAGGCGCGGCGCAGCGCCTCGCCGCCGATTCCCCGGCCGCGCCAAGCGGAGCCGACGACAAAGGCGTAGATCGCGCCCTGCGCGCCGTCCTGCGACAGAGCGATCGTGCCCACGGCCTCATCGTCGCGGACGATCAGCAGCGTGCGCGAGCGATCGCTCGCCAGGCGGCTTGGATCCACGCGACCGCCGTCGTGGAAGCCGTCGTCGTAGAGCCGGGACAGAAGCGGGATGTCGTCCGTGGTCGCGGCTCGCAGCTCGATCACCCCGTCCGATGGCACCCAGTCGGGGCGCTGTCTGAGGGTCAGCGCGTGTTCGGAGTGGTCGAAGCTCATGCCGTAGCCGCGGGCGAAGCTCTCGCCGCTCGGTGAGGTGCGTGGCACGACCATCAACAGGCGCTCCTTTTCCTGCTGGCGGCACAGCGGGAGTGCGGCATCGAACAGTGCGCGGCCGATGCCGCGGCGCCGAGCATCGGGGTCGACCATTCCGGTGAGCTCGAGGTGATCCCAGTTGAACCCGTAGATAGCGAGGAACCCGAGCAGGCAGCCGTCCTCCCACCAGAGCAGGTCGCGAACCTCGTCGGCGGGCCGGCTTCGCAGCGTGCCCCACTCGAGCTTCAGGCGGCCGCCGTCAGCAACCACTACCCGGCGCTCGAGGCCGGTGATGGCCTCAAGCGCCGAGTTGGCGAGTCCGTGTGACTGCTCGAGCATTACCGCAGCCCGTGTCCGTGGCGCTCGGCGTAGCGGATGCGGTCCGCCTCCATCCGCTGCTGGATCAGCAGCGACCGCCGACGGGCCTCCTCCAGGCGCCGGAGCGCGGCGCGCCATCTCGGCGTGGTGGCACGCGGCCGTCCACGTCTCGGCAGGACGCTCGCTGTCAAGCTGCGAGTCAACATCGCGGATCCTCCGTGTGTACGTATGTGAGTGAAATCGCAGCAGTGAGGTGACTCGCTTTACCGCGTGTGACGCTCACACACCGCGGAGGGTGAGTTCTCCTGCACTGCTTGGTTACTGCTGTGGTCGGCGGGGCTAGCTCATCGGGCCCGGTTCGCCGGCTGGATCCTGTTCATTCGTTCGCCTCGGGTCGTGTTGGGCAACAAAAAAGGGCGGCCCCTGTGGGGTCCGCCCTCGCTGAATCGGTTGAAGTCGCGCTGATATCAGCGCTTCCACCTCTCAGCGAGGGATCCATCCGTGAAACCGGCACCGATTGCGGTCTGCAGGGACGCAGCACCACTCAAGCCCCGCTCGGAGCCGGCGGGCATATTCACGTTGAGCTTGTGTGGAGTGCGTGTCGTCATGGCAGAAAACCTCGGGGATTTTGAGTACCTGCTCGCCCAAGGTAACTGAACCCGCCGACTATTGCAAGCGCATCCGGTGAATTTTTTGTGACATGTGGTCGAAGGTGAAATAGCCGATGAGCGGTCCTTTGACGTATCGTCCCCACCCGATGCGCGTCTTGACGATCGTCCACGAGGAGGACGCCGGTCCGGGCGTCTTCGGCGGCGTGCTCGCCGCGTCCGGGGCCGAGGTCGGTACGTGGCTTGTCCCCGAGCAGCCAAAGCCCCCGGCCCCCGCCGAGACCTACGACGCGATCCTGAGCTTCGGCGGATCGGCGCATCCCCATCAGGAGGAGCGCCACCCCTGGCTTGCCACCGAGAAGCGCTGGCTCGCGGATGCGCTCGCCGGCAGCGTGCCGCTGCTCGGCATCTGCCTCGGGTCGGAGCTGCTCGCGGAGATCGCGGGCGCGCAGTCGAGGCATATGCCGCACCCTGAGATCGGCTGGTATGAGGTCGGCCTGACCGATGCGGGCCGCGGTGATCCCGTGCTCGGACCGGTGGACGAGCGCTTCGAGGCACTCGAGTGGCATAGCTACGCCGTCGACCTCCCGGCGGGCGCGACGGCGCTGGCGGAGGGGGCCAACTGCCTGCAGGCCTACCGCATCGGTGACTCTACGTGGGGCCTCCAGTTCCACGCCGAGGTGACCGACGCGGACTTCCGGCACTGGCTCGACAACTACACCGTCGACGAGGACGCCGTGCGCGATGGCATCGACCCCGCCGCGATCGCGCAGGCAAGCGCCGGGCGCATGCCCGACTGGCACGAGCTCGGGCGCGGCATCTGCGCGCGTTTCCTCCAGGCGGCCTCGGCACGATGAGCTTCGGCTACCGCGCGCTCTTCGACCTGGTTCTGCGCCGGCTCCCGCCTGAGCGCGCCCACGCCGCCGCGTTCCGCGCACTCGATGCGCTCACGAGCAGGCCGCGTCCGCGGGCCTTGCTGCGGCGCTACACCCACATCGACGACGAGCTGATCCGGGTGAGTGCCTTTGGGCTCACTTTCCCCTCGCCCGTCGGCGTCGCCGCTGGGCTGGACAAGGACGCCGAGCACTTCGAGGGACTCGTCGCGCTCGGCTTCGGCTTCGTCGAGGTGGGCACGCTGACGCCGCGGGCGCAGGCGCCCAACCCGCCCCCGATCCTGGCGCGCGTCACCCGCGACCGCGCGCTGCTCAACCGCATGGGCTTCCCGAACAAAGGCGCCGAAGCAGCGGCGAGGCGCCTCGCTGATCGAAGCTCGGCGGGGATCGTCGGCGCCAACGTCGGCAAGAACCGTGAGACCGCGATCGAGCAGGCGGCGTCCGACTATGCGGAGGCGGCCCGGGCCGTGGCGCCACACGCGGACTACCTGGTGCTCAACGTCAGCTCGCCGAACACGCCCGGGCTGCGCGATCTGCAGTCCGTCGGCAGGCTACGGCCGCTGATCGAGGCGGTCAAGCAGGCGGTCAGCGACCGGCCGCTGCTGGTCAAGATCAGCCCCGACATGAGCGACGAGGAGGTCGACGCGGTCGCCGACCTGGCGCTCGAGCTCGGGCTCGCGGGGATCGTCGCGACCAACACGACCCTGCGGCGGGAGGGCCTGAGCACGCCGGCTGCTGAGGTCGCGCGGACCGCCTGGCCGGACGGTGGTGGCGTCTCCGGGGCGCCGCTTCGGGCACGTTCGCTCGAGGTGCTCAGGCGCTTGCGTGCCCGCGTTGGCGACCGGCTCGTGCTGATCTCGGTCGGCGGGATCGAGTCAGCCGACGACGTCTGGGAGCGGGTGCTCGCCGGCGCGACGCTGGTGCAGGTCTACACCGGCTTCATCTACGGCGGTCCGGGCTGGCCGCGCGCGGTCAATCTCCAGCTCGCGCGCCGCACCTGGGAGGCCGGCGGGCGATCCATCCAGGAGCTCGTCGGTACGGGCGGCCCCGGGTGGGGAAGCGATCAATAAGCTCCCAACCTAATAAAGAATCTCAGGGAGGCCTACGCATGCAGCTGGGAATGGTCGGACTTGGGCGCATGGGCGCCAACATGGTGCGACGCCTGGTCCGCGACGGGCACGAGTTGGTCGTCTTCGACGTCTCCGCCGACGCGGTCAACTCGCTCGCGCAGGAGACCGGTGCCACCGCAGCCACGTCACTCGAGGACATGATCTCCAAGCTCCAGCCGCCGCGCGCGATCTGGACGATGGTGCCGGCGGCGTTCACCGACGAGACGATCGAGAAGCTCGCCGACCTCGTCGCCAAAGGTGATGTGCTGATCGACGGCGGCAACAGCTACTACCGCGACGACATCTCACGCGCGGAGAAACTCGAGCCGCGCGGGATCCACTACGTCGACGCCGGCACCAGCGGCGGTGTCTTCGGCCTCGAGCGCGGCTATTGCCTGATGATCGGCGGCACCGATGCGGCCGTCAGCCTGCTCGACCCGATCTTCAAGTCGCTTGCGCCGGGGGTCGGCGAGATCGAACGCACGCCGGGTCGCTCCGGTCAGCCGGCACCCGCCGAGCAGGGCTACCTGCACTGCGGGCCTGCCGGGGCGGGCCACTTCGTGAAGATGGTTCACAACGGCATCGAGTACGGGTTGATGGCCGCCTACGCGGAGGGGCTCAACATCCTGCACCACGCCAACTTTGGCAGCAGCAGCCAGGAGAAGGACGCCGAGACGGCGCCGGTAACCGATGCCGAGCGCAACTACGCATACGACATCGACATCGCAGCAGTCAGCGAGGTCTGGCGGCGCGGCAGCGTCGTCGCGTCGTGGCTGCTTGACCTGACGGCGGCCGCGCTTGTCGAGTCGCCGCAGCTGTCCGAATTCACGGGACGCGTTTCGGACTCGGGCGAAGGCCGCTGGACGGTCGCAGCTGCGGTGGACGAGGGCGTGCCGGCGCATGTGATCTCGGCGGCGCTGTTCAACCGCTTCAGCTCGCGCGGACCGGCGGACTACGGCAACAAGCTGCTGTCGGCCATGCGCAAGCAGTTCGGAGGACATCAGGAGAAGACCGTCGCGGGGCTGTAGGGTCCCCGCGAGTGGTGCGTGGCAGATCCACCGGCCTTGACAGAGGAGCAACGAATGACCTCGGAACCGCACTTCGGCCTCACGGGCCTGGCAACGATGGGAGCGAACCTCGCGCGCAACGTCGCTCGCCATGACATCCCGGTCGCCGTCCACAACCGCACCACGAGCAAAACCGAGGCGTTCATCGCCGAGCACGGTGGCGAGGGCCCGCTGACCGGCCATGACTCCGTCGCCGATTGGGTCGGTGCGCTGGCGCGCCCGCGGGTGCTGATGAGCCTGGTGCAGGCCGGCCCGGCCACCGATGCCGTGATCGAGGAGATCCTCCCGCACCTCGATTCCGGAGACATCCTGATCGATGGCGGCAACGCGAACTTCCGCGACACCCAGCGGCGACACGAGGCGATCAGCGCCCGCGGAGTGCACTTCCTCGGAAGCGGGGTCTCGGGCGGCGAGGAGGGCGCGCTGAACGGACCGAGCATCATGCCCGGCGGCGACGAGGCTCCCTACGAGCAGTCGGTGCGGCCGATCTTCGAGGCGATCGCGGCACAGGTCGACGGCACGCCGTGCTGCACGTATGTAGGACCGGATGGCGCTGGGCACTACGTGAAGATGGTGCACAACGGGATCGAGTACGCGGACATGCAGTTGATCGCGGAGAGTTACGACCTGCTGCGCCACGGCGCGGGGCTCGAGGTGCCTGAGATCGCGGAGCAGTTCGAGCGCTGGAACGAGTCGGAGCTCGAGTCGTTTCTGATCGAGATCTCAGCGCGAGTGCTGGCCAAGACCGATGACGCGACCGGCCAGCCGCTGGTCGATGTGATCCTCGACTCCGCCGGACAGAAGGGTACGGGCCGCTGGACCGCCCAGGATGCGCTCGAGCGCGGCGTCCCGCTGACCGGCATCACCGAGGCCGTATTCGCGCGTACGCTGAGCGCGTTGAAGTCCGAGCGGGTCGCTGCCGCCGATCATCTCGCCGGCCCTTCGGGCGGCAGAGCGGCGGGGGACCCGACGCTCGCTGAGGACCTCGGTCACGCGCTCTACGCGTCCAAGATCGTCTCCTACGCTCAGGGCTTCGCACAGATGGCGGCTGCCTCTGAAGCTGAAGGTTGGCGCCTCGATCTCGGCGCCATGGCAACGATCTGGCGGGGCGGTTGCATCATTCGGGCCCGGTTCCTGGATCGCATCCGCGAGGCGTATGACGCCGAACCGGATCTGGCCAACCTGATGCTGGCGGAGTTCTTCGCCCAGGCCCTGCAGCGTGCCCAGGATCCGTGGCGACGGGTCGTCGCTCGCGCCGCGGAGATTGGGATCCCGACGCCGGCCTTCTCCTCATCGCTGGCCTACTACGACGGCTACCGTCGAGCCCGCGGCCCAGCGAGCCTGATCCAGGGGCTGCGCGACCTCTTCGGCGCCCACACCTACCAGCGCCTCGATCGCGAAGGGACGTTCCACGTGACCTGGGGTGGGGACGGTTCCGAGGTTCAGCTGTAATCAGGGTCAGTCAGCAGTAGTGGCGAGCTTCGGCGAGTGACTGGGCGTGCCTGGGAAGATGGGCGCACGCAGGTGCGTCCGGAGGCCGTCGAAGAGGTCAATAATTCTGACGTAAGCCTTACCCTCGAAAAGGGGCGGTTAGCTCAGTTGGTAGAGCGCCTGCTTTACACGCAGGATGTCGGGGGTTCGAG
>JBOGYJ010000296.1:0-3193 GCA_050696795.1 Solirubrobacteraceae bacterium
GTCGAGCACGAGCTCAGCCAGCCACACGCGGCCTGAACCACTGCGGCACCTCGGCAGCCTTTCTATCCAGTTTGCACAGGCGTCGCCTGCTTCGAGCAATCCTGGCAGCAGCCCGGGTATTGGCGAATACGAGGGCGCCGTCTCCCGACGGCGCTTGGACCTGCTTCATGGTTCACACGCAACTCGCCCCCCAGGGCGACCGCGCCGTGGACACCTACCCGTATGCCGGTCGGGAAGCACGGCGGGCCGGTCAGGAGTCAACTTGGACGGCTGGTGGCCCTGACGGACGCAGGCTTCTCGCGGTGTCATCTCGTGGGTGAAGCCGTTTGAAGGTTCGGGCGCCGCAGGGATAGGTGCGGGCGGCGGCCGGCCGCTGCGCTGTGGGACCTCCGCCCCGGCCCGGCCGGCAGACGACAGCGCACGGCTCGGGGCCACCGTGAGTCGCTAGCCCCATTTTCCGCGTAACGACGCGGTAGGTCGGCTGCTCGCGCGTTGGTTGGGTGGGCGTGTGGTTCGGTGGTTGTTGGCATTGTGGGTTGATGCTGGTTGACGGCGCGGTTCGGACGTGTCTGGATGTAGGGCCAACACTTGGTCGGTGGTTCTCGCTAGTCTGCCGTGAACCTTTGGGTTCGTTCCGTCCGAGACGGCCGGTAGTGTAGGGCCAACATGTATGTCAAGCGTCACAGCGTGCGCCGAGGCAGCAAGCGCTACGTGTATCTGCGCCTGGTGCAGGCCTATCGCGATGAGCACGGGCATGTGCGCCACCGTGTGCTCAAGACGCTGGGGCGCGAGGACGAGCTCAAAGCGTCGGGCCAACTGGAGCAGTTGATGGGCTCCTTCGCGCGGTTGGACCCGCCGCTGGCCGGCGTGCGGCGCGAGGTCGGGCCGTTGTTGTTGGCGTGGCATTTCATCCGGGAGCTGGATCTGATCGGCACGGTCGATCGGGCGTTGCCCCAACGCGGGCGTCAGCAGCTCTCGGTCGGGGAGGCGGTCGCGGCGTTGGTCTGCAGCCGGTTGTGTTCCCCGTCGCCGCTTTATGACATCGCCGGGTGGGCGTCAGGCGCGGCGTTGCAGGAGCTGTTTCAGATCCCCGCGGCGCTTTTGAACGATGACCGGTTGGGGCGCGCGCTTGAGATCCTGGCGGTGTATGCGGAGACGCTGCGGGGCACGCTCGCTGCCGGCGCGATCGAGCGGTTCGGTGTTGACGCCGGCCGGTTGCATGTCGATCTGACCGCGTTGCGGGTCTGCGGCGCCTACGAGGGCTCGGCATTGGTGGCCAACGGCTGGGCGCAAGGCCAAGGGGTCGCCCGTCAGGTTCGTGCGTTGCAGGCCTCAAGCGTCGACGGGGTCTCACTCTATGTGCGCCCGGAGCCGGGCAACGCTGCGGAGGTGTCGCTGGTCGCTCAGAGCCTTGAGCGGCTCAGGGAGCTGTCGGGGCCGGGTGGGCTGTTGATCCTGGACTCCGCGTGCGGGCACCCCAAGACGTTGTGCGAGATCGCCCGCGCCGGGCTGCGGTTCATCGTTCCGCTGCGCGCCTCCACCGGGTTCCGTGAGCGGTTTTCCTCCGATGTCGGCCCCGACGGCCTCAGACCGCTGCGCTACGCCTCCCAACGCGAGCGCCACCTCCCGGCGCAGTTGCGCACCCACTATCGCGGCGCGCTCAGAGACTGGGAGCTCGAGGACCCCGAGACCGGCGAGACACGCCGCTTGCGCGTGGCCTACATCCACTCCAGCGAGGAGCAGCGCGAGGTCGCCGCCGCCCGCGAGCGTGCGCTGACCAAAGCCGAAGCGGCGCTCGAACGTGTCCGTAACGGGCTCGGCGGCCGCTACTACAAGACCCGCAAACAGGTCGTCGCGCGGGACGCGCGGATCCTCGCCGGCCCCGTCGAGGAGCTGATCACCGTCACGACAGCCACCCGCAACGGCAAGCCAACGATCGCCTGGGCGCGAGACCAGGAGGCGATCACCGCCGCCGCCCAAATCGACGGGATCTACGCGCTCGCGACCAACATCGCCGGTCAACGGCTGACCGCCGGCGAGGTGCTGCGCACCTACAAAGGCCAACAGATCGTCGAGCGCCGCCACCGCGACTACAAGCAAACGCTCAAGGTCCGCCCGATCTTCCTGCACAACGACGACCGCATCTACGCACTGACCAGCATTATCGGGATCGCGCTACTGATCTTCGGGCTGATCGAAACCGAGCTTCGCAAACAACTGCACGAGAACGAGCCCCTGCCCGGCCTGCTGCCCGAGAACCGGGCAGCGATACCGACCGGACGCAACGTCCTGAGCAGCTTCCAAGGACTCGGACTCACCTACACCAGCGACGGCATCCAGCTCGACCGGCTCACCCATACCCAACGCCGAGTCCTCGAACTGCTCCAGATCACCCCACCCTGGCCCGAGCAGAAGCCGGCACACCTAGCCGTTTCGTAGCGCGGAAAATGGGGCTAGCAGGGCGACGGACCCCGACAGCACGAAGATCACCGTCTGCGCCGCCGCGGCCAGTCCGAGCACCCCGAGCGAGATGACCACCGCCCGCACACCCGCCCCGAGCGCTTGACCGAGTCGTGCACGAGGCCATGGGAGTGGCCGTGGTCGTGATCATCGTCGTGGCGGTGGGTCAGAACCGTCATCGGCTCAAATCCTAGGCAGCGCTCATAACGCGACCCCCCAGGCAAGCCCTGCGGAGGTGAGCGCTGATTCGCGCTGACGATCTACGGGCCTGCCCGGACGGCGGCGCAGCGTGGGCAGGCGCTGCCACGGCTCCGGTTAGCGACCCGGGCCTCCCACTCGTGTCCGTCGGCACAGCGCCACCAGACCATGCGATTGGACTGCGGCAGGACGTCGGCCGGGGAGAGGTCGCCGTTGCGGTCCGGATGCCACTGACCGGCCAGCTCCACCGCCACCGCGGCAAGGCTGGTCTCCGGCGTCGCTCGCTTGCCTGCGCAATAGGGGCAGCCTGAGCCGGCCCTCACGCGGTTGCGGACCTCAGCCCGCCACAGATGGCGGGGGTTGGCGGCGCACCGCCACCAGGCTCGCCTGTGCGAGCCGGCGGTCACCTGGTCTGGAGGACCATCGTTGAGAACGGCCACCCATTCGCCGAGGAGATCCGGCCTCGCGTGCGCCAGGAGCACACCGCGCTTGCCGGGTCCGGCACAGCAGGGGCAGGCCGTACCAACCTTCACAC
>JBOGYJ010000297.1:0-6656 GCA_050696795.1 Solirubrobacteraceae bacterium
GCCTTAAGTCAAGGGCTCGTCAAATCCTGCCAGTAATTCTGGCGCGACCCCTTGGCGATCACGCATCGAGCATCGGCATGCGGATGCCGCTCGCCCGCGCGACCTCGGCCGCGCGCTCGTAGCCGGCGTCGGCGTGACGGACCACGCCGAGCCCGGGGTCGGCCGTCAACACCCGCCGCAGGCGCTCGGCCGCGGAGGTGCTGCCGTCGGCGACGATCACCTGGCCGGCGTGGATCGACTTGCCCATGCCGACGCCGCCGCCCTGGTGGATCGAGACCCAGCTGGCACCGCAGGCGGTGTTCAGCAGGGCGTTGAGCAGAGGCCAGTCGGCGACCGCGTCGGAGCCGTCGCGCATCGACTCGGTCTCGCGCTGCGGGGAGGCGACAGAGCCCGTGTCGAGGTGGTCGCGCCCGATCACGATCGGCCCCTTGAGCTCGCCGCTGGCGACCATCTCGTTGAAGCGCAGCCCGGCCCGATCGCGCTCGCCGTAACCCAGCCAGCAGATGCGCGCCGGCAGGCCCTGGAACTGGACCTTCTCGCCCGCCAGCCGGATCCAGCGCGCGATGTGCTCCTGCTCGCCGAACAGCTCGAGGATCGCCGCGTCGGTGCGGTGGATGTCCTCGGGGTCACCCGACAAGGCAACCCAGCGGAACGGGCCCTTGCCCTCGCAGAATAGCGGCCGTACGTAGGCGGGCACGAAGCCCGGATAGGAGAACGCGTCCGTGTCCCCGTGCTCGAACGCGAGCCCGCGCAGGGCGTTGCCGTAATCGAAGGCCTCGGCTCCGGCGGTGGCCAGCGCGCGGATCGCGCCGACGTGGGTGAGCACCGACTCGCCCACCCGCTTGAGGTACTCGTCCGGGTCGGCGGAGCGCAGCGCGTCGGCCTGCTCGATCGTCAGCCCCGCGGGGATGTAGCCGTTCAGGGGGTCGTGCGCCGAGGTCTGGTCGGTGACGACGTCAACCTGCACGCCGCGGCGGACGAGCTCGGGCAGCACCTCGGCAGCGTTGCCGAGCAGCCCGATCGAGAGCGCGCGCCCGCCGCGCGCGGCGCCATCCAGCCGTCGCAGCGCATCATCCAAGTCCGCGGCCCGCTCGTCCAGGTACCCGGTCGCGATGCGCCGCTCGATCCGCTGCAGGTCGGTCTCGACGCACAGCGCCGTGCCGCCGCACATGGTGATCGCCAGCGGCTGCGCGCCGCCCATGCCGCCGAGCCCGGCGGTCACCACCAGGCGCCCGCGCAGGTCGCCGCCGAAGCGCTTACGCGCGGCCGCTGCGAAGGTCTCATAGGTCCCCTGGAGGATCCCCTGCGAGCCGATGTAGATCCACGAGCCCGCCGTCATCTGGCCGTACATCATCAGGCCCGCGGCGTCGAGCTCGCGGAAGGTCTCCCAGTTGGCCCACTCGCCGACGAGGTTCGAGTTCGCGATCAGCACGCGCGGCGCCTGCTCGTGGGTCTCGAACACCGCCACCGGCTTGCCCGACTGCACCAGCAGCGTCTGGTCGTCGCCAAGCTGCGTCAGCTCGCGCTTGATCGCCTGCAGGCAGGCCTGGTTGCGCGCGGCCTTGCCGGTGCCGCCGTAGACGATCAGCTGCGCCGGGTTCTCGGCGACGTCCGGGTGGAGGTTGTTCTCGAGCATGCTGAGCGCCGCCTCCTGCTGCCAGCCGCGGCAGCGTGGCGGGCGCGTCGTCGGCGCCGCGCTCATGGGTAGATCGCCCTCAGCTTGGCCGCCTCCGACACGTGGTTGATCGCGCTCGCGAGCGCCGCCGTGCGGTTCTCGACCTCGAGCTGATCGGCCGTCGCCCGCACCCGCGCGAACGCGGTCCGCATCTGCGCGCGCAGGCGCTCGCGCACCTCGAGTGCGTCCCAGCTGTACTTCTGGTGGCTCTGCACCCACTCGAAGTAGCTGACGATCACGCCGCCGGCGTTGGCGAGGACGTCGGGCACGACGGTGATCCCGCGCCCGGCGAGGATCCTGTCGGCCGCCGGTGTCGTGGGGCCATTGGCGCCCTCGACGACCATCTGGCACCTGAGCCGGTCGGCGTTGCCCTCGGTGATCTGCTCCTCGCGCGCGGCCGGCACCAGCACGTCGCAGTCGAGCTCGAGGATCGCGCCGCCGTCGAGCGGCTCCGCCTCCGGGTAGCCCTCGAGGTACTGGTTCTCGGCCACCCAGCGGATCACCGCAGGGATCTCGAGCCCGTGCGGGTTGAAGATCGCGCCGCGGATGTCCGAGACCGCGAGCACCTTGGCGCCGCGCGCGTGCAGCTCCTGCGCGACGACCGAGCCGACGTTGCCGAAGCCCTGCACGACGAAGCTGCGCTCGGGCAGCGACCACTCGAGCTCCTCGAACATGCACTCGAGCGCGAACACGACGCCGAGGCCGGTCGCGCTCTGGCGCCCGACGGTCCCGCCCAGCGCCACCGGCTTGCCGGTCACGACCGCCGGCACCGCGTAGCCGACCGACTGCGAGTAGGTGTCGTAGAACCACGCCATCTCGCGCTCGCCGGTACCCATGTCGGGCGCGGGGATGTCGACGTCGGGCCCGACGATCGGCAGCAGTTCAGCCGCGTAGCGGCGCGTGATCCGTTCCATTTCGCAGACGGACAGCGAGTATGGGTCGCAGCGCACGCCGCCCTTGGCGCCGCCGAACGGCAGCCCCACCAGCGAGCACTTCCAGGTCATCCACATCGCCAGCGCGGCGCACTCGCCGAAGCCGAGGTCCGGGGCGAAGCGCAGGCCGCCCTTGGTCGGGCCCATCGTCAGCGTGTGCTGCACGCGGTAGCCGGTGAGGTTGTGGACCTCGCCCGAGTCCATCTTCACGGGGAAGTTGCAGACCAGCGAGCGTCGCGGCTCGAGCAGGCGCGTGCGCACCTCATCGTCGAGCGCCAGCACGTCGGCCGCGCGCGCGAACTGGCGGCAGGCCATCGCGTAGAGCGGTGAGTGCCACTCCTCGCCCAACGGCACATCGTCGGGCCGAATGCCGTCCGGCCGCGCCGCTGCTTGGCCGGGCGCTGCAGCGCTGGTGCCCGGTGGATCCACGCTCACCGGAGTACTCGCTTCTCGCTCATCTGGCTTCCTCTCTCCCCATTCGGCGCTTTCATCTGATGGAAAGGCCTTTCGACACATGGTAGATTCGTTGCACCCCCTCGTCAATGACTCCACGTCCGGCAGACCCGAAGAACAGACCCGGAACCGGCTCGACCCGCACGGTCGACCGCGCGTTCGACCTGCTCACGGCGGTCACCGAGAACGTCCGTGGCGGAGGCTCTTTGAGCGAGCTCGCGCGCGCGACAGACCTCTCGCCGGCTACCGCCTCGCGGCTGCTCGCGACGCTCTTGAAGCGTGGTCTCGTGCGCCGCGACGCGCAGGGGGCCTATCGCCCCGGACTCGGCCTGATGCAGATGGCCGCCGTCGTGCTGCGGGGCGAGCCTCTGTATGAGCTCGCGGGCGCGCACCTGGTCGAGCTGGCCGAACGGACGGGGGAGACAGCCAATCTCGGGATCGCCGTGGACGCCGACCGAGCCCTCTACCTGCGCCAGGTCGCAGGAGACCAGCGCGTGCAGACCACCGCCTGGACCGGCCGCACGATCCCGCGTGCGGGCACGGCGATGGGCGCGGCGCTGGCCGGCGAGGTTGCGGCTCACGGCTATGCGGTCAGCCGTGGCTCGCTGGAACCCGACATCGCCTCAATCGCGGTCCCTGTCCGCGACTACCACGGTGTGACTGTGGCCGCACTCAGCATCCTCGCCCCGAGCTACCGCACCGACGACGGCGACGTTGAGCGCTACGGGGCGCTGCTGGTGCAGCATGCCGCGGCGCTGTCCTCGGCGCTCGGGGCGTGAGCCGAACTTTGGCGGCCGCCGATTCTCGTAGATATAGGTCGCGAATACAGGTGTGGCATGTATTTGTGACCACAGTCCCGCAACGTGAGCACGTGACCCCCGTCGGCGCAGGCGCGGTCAGCGGGCGAGGATGCCCGGCTCGGCGCAGGCGCGGTCAGCGGGCGAGGATGCCCGGCTCGGCGCAGGCGCGGTCAGCGGGCGAGGATGCTCGGCTCGGCGCAGGTCGCTAGCGCGTAGGGCAGGTCGGACTCGGCCACCCCTCTGATCGAGGTGTGGCTCATGTCCACCTCGAGTCGCTGCTCGCCGCTGACCCCAAGGCTGGCGGCGCCGTTGCGCGCTAGCTCGCCCCAGAGGTCGCCGCTGCGGGCGAGCAGCCCATTGCGCGAGATGCCCAGGCGCCGGGCGATGGTCTCGAGCTCGCGCGTCTCCTCGAACGGATCCACGCGGACGTTCGAATCCGAGCCGATCGCCAGCCGCACGCCGGCGTCGCGGTAACGCAGCGCCGGCAGGAAGCCGTCGCCGAGGTTGGCCTCGGTCGTCGGGCAGGTGGCGACGATCGAGCGGGTGCGGGCGAGCAGGTCGATGTCGGCGTCGCTGACGTGGATCGCGTGGATGACGGTCGTCCTCGGCCCGAGGAAGCCGTGCCGCTCGAGCAACTCGAGCGGCGAGCAGCCGTGCTCGGCCTGACATTGCTCGAGCTCGCGTGGTTGCTCCTGCGCGTGCACGTGGCGGACCAGGTCGTGGCGCTCGGCGTACTGCGCGATCGGTGACAGCCACGACGCCGGCACCGCTCGGATCGAGTGGGCGGCCACACCGACTCCTACGCCCTCGCGTCCGGCCGCCCAGCCCCGCAGCGCGTCGACGCGCGCCAGGAAGCTCTCGACGTCCGGATCGCAGAAGCGCCGCTGGCCGGGTTCCGGCGGCACGTCGGCACCGTCGCGCCAGCCGTTGCGGTGGTAGGCCGCTGGGAGCAGCACGATCTCGATCCGCGCCTCGGCTGCCGCCTCTGCCACGGCGATCGCCATCGCGTTGCGCTCGGCATATGGCGTTCCGTCAGGCTGGTGGTGGACGTAGTGGAACTCGCCGAGGGTGCCGTAGCCCGCGTTCGCCATCTCGGTGTAGACGGCGAGCGCGACCGTGTGCATCGACTCGGGATCGAGTCCGGCGACGGTGTCGAACATCGCCTGGCGCCAGCTCCAGAAGTCGTCGGTCGCGGAGGACGCGCTGATGCGCTCGGCCGCCCCCCGCATGTTGCGCTGAAATGCATGTGAGTGCACGTTGATCATCGCGGGGATCTGCGATCGCCGCGCTGGTGCCTCCACGCTCCCGGCGGAAGCGAGGTCAGAAATACAGCCAGGAGATGTATTTCTGACCTCGCTCATCCCAGAACCTCCTCGAAGCTGACCTCGCTCATCCCAGAACCTCCTCGAAGCGCCAGGCGTGATCCTCGCGCACCCACACCGGGTGGCCGGCGATGATCACCGCCGCCACCGGGTTGTGCCCGAACCGATACGCGATCTGGCTGACCGGCGCATCGAGCAGCAGCACATCCGCGCGCCGGCCGACGCTGAGTGCGCCGACCTCGGCAGAGAGACCCAGCACCCAGGCGGCGTTCAGCGTCATCGCCAGCAGCGCCTCCTGCACAGACCAGTTGTAACGGCGCACGGCCAGCCCGGCGATCAGCGGCATCGAGACGATCGGCGAGGTGCCCGGGTTGAGGTCGGTGGCCAGCACGCAGACGGCGCCTCCGTCGGCCAGCGCGCGTCCGGGCGCCACCTGCTCGGCGCCGATGAACTCCGCGCCCGGCAACAGCACGGCGGCGGTGTCGGAGGCGGCCAGCACGGGGATGTCGCTCACGGGCATGCAGGAGAGGTGGTCGACCGAGCGTGCGCCGGCCGCAACCGCGACTGGCACCGAGCCATGCGAGCTCAACTGTTCGACGTGTGCGCGCAGCGTCAGTCCTCGCGCGCGCGCCAGCCGCCCCATGTGCACGAGCTCGTCGTTCGAGAAGGCGACCGACTCGACGAAGATATCGAGCGCGTTCGCGCGGGTCTGCGACTGAACCGTGTCGAGCATGCGCTCGACCTCATCCATCCAGCTCGCAGCCGTGTACCCGTCCGGGATCGCGTGCGCGAGCAACGCCGTGACGGTACCCGCCTGAGGCGCCTCGTCGAGCAGCCGGTCGGCCAGCCGCAGAGCGCGGAGCTCGCCGTCGACCGACAGGCCGTAGCCGCTCTTGCACTCGAACGTGGTGGTGCCGTGGCGCAACATCTCGGTGGCGAGCGCACGAGACTGGGCGAGCACCTCCTCGTCTGCGGCGCCGGCCAGCGCCGAAGCGCTGGCGCGGATGCCGCCGCCCGCCCGCGCGATCTCCTCATACGACCTGCCCGCGACCTTCATCGCGTACTCCTGCGCGCGCCAGCCGCCGAACGGCAGGTGCGTGTGGCAGTCGACAAACCCCGGCAGCACCGCGCAGCCTTCGCAGGGCACGCGCGCGCAGCTCGCGTCGGCCTCGAAGCCGGCGATGCGCCCACCCTCGATCACCAGATCGCCGGGCTCCAGCGCCAACTCCTCGGCACGCGCCTGCGGCAGCCGTTCCAAGCTGTCGTCGGGTAGCCGCAACACCTCCTCGGCGCCGCTCAGGGCAAGCGCAGCAGCGCTCACTCGAGCGCTCCGATCGCGTCCTCTGCAGCGGCGAGGATCGCGCCCGAATCGACCAGGCCGGCGACGGTTGCGAGCTCCGGCGCGGGTGAGCGGTCCGGGCCGGGCCGCGGGTCGATCAGCCCCGCGACGGCGGCCGTCGCCGGCGCCGGCTGC
>JBOGYJ010000298.1:0-5807 GCA_050696795.1 Solirubrobacteraceae bacterium
CACGAGAACATCAAGGACTTCATGCAGGGCTTCCGCTACGACGCGCATCCGATGGGGATGCTGCTCGCGTCGGTTGGCGCGCTTTCGACCTTCTATCCCGAGGCCAACCAGATCAAGAACCACGAGCTGCGGATGATGCAGGTCGTGCGCCTGGTCGCGAAGATGCCGACGCTCAGCGCGTTCGCCTACCGCCACAACCGCGGCATGCCCTATGTCTATCCCGACAACGACCTGAGCTATCCCGGCAACTTCCTGTCCATGCTCTACAAGATCGCGGAGCTCAAGTACGAGCCGGACCCGCGGCTCGAGCGCGCGCTCGACGTACTCTTCATCCTGCACGCCGACCACGAGCAGAACTGCTCGACCAGCGCCGTGCGCAGCGTCGGCTCCTCGCAGGTCGATCCCTACTCCGCGGTGGCCGCCGGCATCGGCGCGCTCTACGGGCCACTGCATGGCGGTGCCAACGAGGCCGTGCTGCGGATGCTCCGCCGCATCGGCTCACAGGACAAGATCCCCGAGTTCATCGAGGGCGTGAAGGCAGGCAACGAGCGCCTGATGGGCTTCGGTCACCGCGTCTACAAGAACTTCGACCCGCGCGCGAAGATCATCAAGAAGGCGGTCGACGATGTGTTCGAGGTGACGGGCAAGAACCCGCTGCTGAACATCGCCACCGAGCTCGAGAAGATCGCGCTCGAGGACGACTACTTCGTCTCGCGCAAGCTCTATCCGAACGTGGACTTCTACTCGGGCCTGATCTACGAGGCGCTCGGCATGCCCGTCGAGATGTTCCCGGTGCTGTTCGCGATCGGCCGCACCAGCGGCTGGATCGCCCAGTGGCTCGAGATGATCGACGACGAGGAGCAGAAGATCGCGCGCCCACGCCAGATCTACACCGGCGGCCGTGGGATCGATTACGTGCCGATCGAGCAGCGCTCCTAACGATGCCCGACGGCGTCAGCAGCGTCCGGCTCGACCAGCCACCGGAGCAGCGGTTTGCGCGCCTGCGGGCGCCGCTGGGCGTGCGCTCATTCGGAATCAACGTGCTCACCTTCGAGCCCGGGCAGCGCAACCGCATCCACCGGCACAAGCGCCAGGAGGAGGTTTACGTCGTGCTCGAGGGCACGCTGACGCTGCTGGTCGACGGCGAGCCCAGCGAATACGTGGTGGGCGATGTCGTGCGGGCCGCGCCCGAGGTTCGTCGCCAGCTCGTCAACCGCGGCTCGGGCGTACTGCGGCTGCTCGCACTCGGCGGCCACGTCGGCCACGAGCACGAGCCGCGCGACGCCGAGGCCTTCAACGCCTGGGACGAGACCGAGCCCGGCACTCCCCAGACGGTGCCGGTGCCCGACGACCTGCCGCCTGGCGAGCTGGCCTGAGTTGGCGCTCGGGCGATCGGCCCGAGCGATGCCTTATCCTGCGCCTCACGATGGCGCCCCTGGCATTGCGACAAGGTCAGGGGTATGCGGCGAAGAGCTCTGGCCCGCGCGCCGGGTTCTGGAGACGATTCGCCGCCGCGCTGGTCGACGGGATCATTCTCGGCCTCGTCTACGTGATCCTCTCGGCCCTGCTCAAGGGTGCCGGGGTCGCCCTCGGCATCATCATCGCGATCGCGTACTACGTGGCGCTGGAGGGCGGCCCCCGCGGTCAGACGCTCGGCAAGCAGGCGCTGGGCATCCGGGTGATCGACGTCGAGACCCGCGGCCCGATCGGCTACGGGCGTGCGTTCATCCGCCTCGTCGGCCACTGGCTCTCGGGCATCGTGTTCTACATCGGCTATCTCTGGATGCTGTGGGACAAGGAGAAGCAGTGCTGGCATGACAAGCTCGCCGGCGATGTCGTCGTGCCGGTCTCCGCCTACCCGCTTCCGTGAGCTGACCCGCACGATCCTCAGCGCTGCGTAAGGCGGGTGTCGAGCGTCTCGCGCAGCGCGTCGCCCACGAGGTTGAAGGCGATCACGGTCACCATGATCATGAACCCGGCGGGATACACCTCCCACCAGTAGCCGTCCAGCAGATACGAGGTCCCCTGGTAGAGCATCCCACCCCAGCTCGCCGCCGGCGGCTCCAGCCCGAAGCCGAGGAAACTGAGCGTCGCCAGCAGGATGATCGCATCGGCCACCTGGAAGGTCGCGTTCACGACCAGCGTCCCGACGGTGTTCGGCAGCACGTGACGCACGATCGTGCGGGTGCGCCCGGCGCCCATCGCGCGGGTTGCCTCGATGAACTCACGCGCGCGCAGCGAGAGTGTCTCGCCGCGGATCAGTCGCGCCGGGCCGAGCCATGACAGCAGCGCGATCACCCCGATCAGCAGTGGCACGGTCGGCTGCACGATCGTTGCCAGGTAGATCAGCACGAAGATCGCCGGCAGTGCCAGCAGCGTGTCGACGACACGCATCATCAGCGCATCCAGCGCGCCGCCGGTGAAGCCGGCCACCGCTCCCCATAGCGCGCCCAGCAACGTCGCCAGCGCCGCGACGGCGAGGCCGATCTCGAGCGACGCGCGTCCCCCGACCATCAGCCTTCCGAGCACGTCGTAGCCGTTGGCATCGGTGCCCAGCAGGTGGCCGCGGCCCGGACCGAAGTTGGTGATCTCGATGTTGGCGTGCACCTGGTCGGTCGGATGCAGCAGCGGACCGAGGAAGCAGAACGCGATCAGCGCCACGATCAGCGCCAATCCGGCGGTGCCGAGACGGTGGCGCGCGAAGTCGCGTGTGAATGTGAGGCTCAACGGATCCGCACCCGCGGGTCCAGCGCCGTATAGGAGAGGTCGGCGAGCAGGCTGCCGAGCACCGTTGCCACGCCCACGACCACGGTCACCCCGAGCTCGACGGGATAGTCGGCGTTGGACGCGGCGACCCAGTAGCTCAGGCCGACGCCCGGGACGTTGAACACATACTCGATGGCCAGCCCCGAGGTCAGCAGCATCGGCACCGACATTCCCAGGAGCGTTACGATCGCCAGCAGCGAGTTGCGCGACACATGGCGCGTGAGCACGACGCGCTCGGGTAGGCCCTTGGCGCGCGCCAGGCGCACATAGTCCTGGGCCAGCGTGTCGATCGCCGCCGAGCGCATGTAGCGGCTGAACCAGGCGACGTTGACGAGCGTCAGTGTCAGCACCGGCAGCACCAGCCCGCGCGGGTCGGCGAGGATTCCGGCGGTGGCGCTTGACTGCCCGGCCTCGGGCGGCAGCAGGTGGGTGCCGATGCTGAGTGCGGCTATCAGCAGCAGCGCCAGCCAGTAGGAGGGCATCGAGTAGAGCGCCAGCGCGGTACCGCTGGTGAGCTGATCCAGCACGCGGTTGCGGCGCACGGCCTGAGCGATCCCCAGCGGCAGTGCGACCGACAGCGCGCACACGAACCCGAGGCCGACCAGGATCAGGTCGTTGGGCAGCTCGTGTGCGATCAGCGAGCCGACGCTGCGGTTCAGCTTGTAGGAGTAGCCGAGGTTGCCCTGCAGCAGGTGCCAGAGGAAGGTCAGGTACTGGATCACCAGCGGGTGATCCAGGCCGTTGGCGGCATCGAAGGCGGCCACCGACTGCGGGCTCGCGCGCGGGCCAAGGATCGCGTGCGCGAGGCTCCCCGGCGTCAGTCGCTCGAGGATGAAGACCGCGAGCGTGACTCCGAGCAACACCCCGATCGCCTGGGCCACACGCCTGAGCACGAAGCCGCTCACCTGATGAAGTACCACTCCTCCGGGCTGAGGTAGCCGTAGGCGTTGGGCGTGGCGCCCGCGAGGTTCGACTGGAACGTCTCGAGCGTTCCCGGTGAGGGCTGCCAGAAGTCGGGCAGCTGCTCGCGCACAGCGTTGGCGTACGCGTCCAGTGATCGCCGCGCACCATCAGCGGTGCTCGTCGTGGTGGCCTTGATCAGCCGGTCGACCGCGGCGTCTGAGTAGCTCCCGACGTTTCCGAGCGCTCCGGTCTGGAAGATCTCCTCGCCGGTCGGATAGTGGTCGGGTGCGAACACCCAGGCCGTGCCGTACTGACCGAGCTGCCAGCTGCAGGCGGCGGTGTGCGGCGCGCACGGCTCGATCTCCGCGGTGATCGTCGCCGTCGTCACCTCTTTGAGCGTGATCTGGATGCCGACCTGACGCGCGACCGACTGCAGGTCGACCATCGCCCCGTCGGTCGAGGACATGCCACTGGGGTACATCAGGGTGAAGCGCAGCTGCTTGCCGGCGACGATGCCGGCACCGCATTCGCCGGATCCGCTGCCCGCATGGGCGCAACTGCTGGTGCCGTTGGGTCTCACCTTCCAGCCGCGGGCCTCGAGCATGCGTGCGGCGTCCGTGACGCTGAAGGGGTACGGGTCGCTGCGGGCCTGGCGGTCCGAATACGGGTTTGACGGCTCGGCGGGAACGGGGCTGAAGGTCGGTGCCCCCAGGCCCTGGTAGTAGGCGTGGATCCAGCCGCTCTGGTTGACGAGATGCTGAAAGGCCTGGCGGAAGTAGAGCTGGCGCAGGATCGGCCCCACCACCGGGTTGTTGAAGTTGGGCTCGAAGTAGTCGAAGCCGTAGGGGTAGAAGGCGCTCAGCCGGTAGCCCTGGGACTTCAGCGCCGGCGCCTGGGGCACGTCGGTGTCGGGCACGTAGCCCACCGAGATCTGCGGCGCCGAGCCGCCGTCGTCGGCGCCGCCGTCGCCCTTCGCCGTCCCGGCACGGAGCACCGAGAACTCCGCCGTCTCGCTGGTGAAGGGGAGCTCGACGAACCTCGCCAGCTTCGGACGGTTCGGCCCGTCGTACCGCTTGTTGGGGACGAAGCTGGCCTGGCCCGAGTTGGTCAGCGACTGCAATTTCCAGGGCCCGTCGACGATCGACCAGATCGGGCTGCGCGCGTAGGCGGAGACGTCCTTGGCTTGATCGTTGAGGAAGCGGTAGACGGCTCGGGCACCTGCTGCCGTCTTGTCGGGTCGCGTGGAACCGGGCACCGCGGATGGCACGGGGCAGCCCGCGCGGGTGCAGCCGGCCAGGCTGGTCCGATCCCAGGCCATCGGCAGCGGCGTGATCTGTGAGAGCTCGTTGTTGGTGAACCAGACCGGGTTGTAGCTGCGGTTGAGCTGCAGTACGAGGCGGTGCGGACCCTCCGGCGTCCAGGAGGTGACGTTGTCCGGGAAGCCACCGGGGACATACGAGGCCCAATCCGCCTTGTTGGCCTCGAGCAGGTTCAGCCAGACGATCACGTCCCTGGTGATGACCGGCTCGCCGTCGGAGAACTGCGCACGCTTGAGCGTGATCGTGACCGCGCGGTCGTGGTCGCTGTAGACGGGCCGGGCGGCGAGCGACAGCGCGTAGTCGACGCCGGGCTTGCCGTGGTCGCCGTACCAATACAGCGGCCGGTACAGGAGCGTCTGGAACTCGTAGACGTTCTCATTGGAGTAGTAGGCGCCCGAGATCAGCGGGAAGATGTAGTTGGGCGGCGAGAGCGGCTGCTGCGCCCAGTAGGCGGTGCCGCCCCGCACCGGCGTGCCGGTGGTGGCAATCACGTGGCCTGTGCCGCTGCCGAGGTGGCCCGACGCTCGCGAGCCGCCACCCGCGCCTGAGCCGCCACCCACGCCCGACCCGCCACCCACGCCTGAGCCGCCACATGCGGCAACCGCCGACGCGGCAACCAATACCGCCAGAACAACCCGCCACTTGCGAATCACTGCTCACTCCCTCCGCCGGCATGACCCGGATCAGGTTCTACGGTCGGCGCCTTCCAGCGCCCTCTCAGCCCAACGGGCTCCCGCGTTTCGTGAAGCAGAAGTCTACGCCGCGGCGGGAGTGGGCCGCTGCCGCCCCGCCGCCCCGCCGCCCCGCCCCGCCCCGCCC
>JBOGYJ010000299.1:0-1561 GCA_050696795.1 Solirubrobacteraceae bacterium
GAGAACTCGTGATCAAGGTCCATGTGGACATGAACCTCTGCCAGAGCCACGGGGAGTGCGTGGCGATCGCGCCCGATGTCTTCGAGCTCGGCGACGACGACGTGCTCGTCTGGCAGGAGGAGGTCGATGACAGTCGGCGCGCGGACATGGAGGCTGCCGCCAACGCCTGCCCGATGACGGCGATCCGGCTGGAGGACTGATCTCCGCATGCAACGGCTCGTGATCGTCGGAGCGTCGCTCGCGGGCCTGCGCGCCGCCCAGGCCGCACGCTCGGCCGGCCATCAGGGCGGGGTCGTGATGATCGGTCGGGAACCGCACCTCCCCTACACCCGGCCGCCGCTCTCGAAGGAGCTGCTGCAGGGCACACAGGAGATCGAGGATTCGGCGCTGCCGGTCGGCGAGCTCGACGTCGAGTGGCGCCTCGGGGTGCCGGCCACCGGGCTCGACCGCGAGCGCAAACGCGTGCGACTCGAGGACGGCAGCGAGGCGCCCTATGACCGCCTGATCCTCGCCACCGGCTGCCGCGCCCGCGGCTGGGACGGGCCCGGCTCCCAGCTCGAGGGCGTGCACATGCTGCGCGACCTGGAGGACGCGGTGGAGCTGCGCACCGCGCTGTCGCGCGCGCAGCGGCTGCTGATCGTCGGCGCCGGCTTCATCGGCTGCGAGGTCGCCGCCAGCGCGCGCTCGCGCGGGATCGACGTCACGCTCGTCGACATCGCCGCGCACCCCATGCTGCCGTTCGGCTCGCAGCTCGGCGAGCGCTGGGCGCAGATGCACCGCGACCAGGGCGTCGATCTGCGCCTCGGCGTCGGGATCGCAGCGCTGCACGCCGGCGGAAGCGGTCAGCTCGGGCGCGCGGAGCTCACCGATGGCACGACGCTCGCCGTGGACTGCGTGCTGCTGGCGCTCGGCTCGGTGCTCAACAGCGAATGGCTCACGGGGTCCGGACTCGAGCTCAACCCCGCGGTCGTCTGCGACGCGACCCTGACCAGCGTCTCCGACCCCGACGTCCTCGCCGCCGGCGACATCGCGGCTGTGCCGTTGGCGCTGGCCGACGGCGCACCGCTGCGCGTCGAGCACTGGACCACGGCCGCCGAGCACGGCCAGCTCGCCGGGCGCAACGCGCTGCTCGCCCCGGCAGATCGCGCCCGTCACGCCACCCCGCCCTACTTCTGGTCCGACCAGTACGGCTCGAAGATCCAGGCGCTCGGCTGCCCGGCGCTGGCGCAGCGCATCGAGCTGCTCGAGCAGGCCGCCGAGGGCGACCGCTTCGTGGCGGCCTGCGTGTCCGGCGAGCGCATGATCGGCATCGTCGGGATGAACGCCGCACGGCGCCTGCCCTGGTACCGGCGGCAGCTGACAGCACCGCAGCCGCTCGCCGAGGTCAAGCAGGCACTGGCTGAGGAAAGCAAGACGCTGGGCACGCCCGTAGGAGCGTCGGCATGAGCGCAGCGCGCGCGACAAAACCCGGGCTGATCCTCCAGCACGGGCCGACCAGCCCGCCAGGGCTGCTCGGAGAGTGGGCACAGAATCGCGGCGTGCCGGTGGAGGTGCACCGGAC
>JBOGYJ010000300.1:0-2388 GCA_050696795.1 Solirubrobacteraceae bacterium
GAGAACTCGTGATCAAGGTCCATGTGGACATGAACCTCTGCCAGAGCCACGGGGAGTGCGTGGCGATCGCGCCCGATGTCTTCGAGCTCGGCGACGACGACGTGCTCGTCTGGCAGGAGGAGGTCGACGACTCGAGGCGGGCGGACATGCAACAGGCCGCCAACGCCTGCCCGATGATGGCGATCCGGGTCGAGGACTGAGCTTCCCGTGCTGCGGCTCGTGATCGTCGGCGCGTCGCTGGCGGGCCTGCGCGCCGCCCAGGCCGCCCGCTCGGCCGGGCACGAGGGCGGGATCGTGCTGATCGGCCAGGAGCCGCACCTGCCCTACACGCGGCCGCCGCTGTCAAAAGAGCTGCTGCAGGGCACACAGGAGATCGAGGACTCGGCGCTGCCGGTCGGTGAGCTCGACGTCGAGTGGCGCCTCGGGGTGCCGGCCACCGGGCTCGACCGCGAGCGCAAGCGCGTGCGACTCGAGGACGGCAGCGAGGCGCCCTATGACCGCCTGATCCTCGCCACCGGCTGCCGCGCCCGCGGCTGGGACGGGCCCGGCTCATATCTCGAGGGTGTGCACACGCTGCGTGACCTGGAGGACGCGGTGGCGCTGCGCACCGCGCTGTCCTCCGCGCAGCGGCTGCTGATCGTCGGTGCCGGCTTCATCGGCTGCGAGGTCGCCGCCAGCGCACGGACGCTCGGCGTCGGAGTGACGCTGGTTGACATCGCCGCGCATCCACTGCTGCCGTTCGGCCGGCAGCTCGGCGAGCGCTGGACTCGGATGCATCGCGACCGCGGCGTCGATCTGCGGCTCGGCGTCGGCATCGCAGCGCTGCACGCCGGCGGAAGCGGTCAGCTCGAGCGCGCGGAGCTCACCGATGGCACGACGCTGGCCGTCGACTGCGTGCTGCTGGCGCTCGGTTCGGCGCTCAACAGCGAATGGCTCGCGGGGTCCGGACTCGAGCTGAACCCCGCGGTCGTCTGCGACGCGACCCTGACCAGCGTCTCCGACCCCGACATCCTCGCCGCCGGTGACATCGCCGCGGTGCCGGTGGCGCTGGCCGATGGCACGCCACTGCGCGTCGAGCACTGGACGACGGCCGCCGAGCACGGCCGGCTCGCCGGACGCAACGCCCTACTCGATCCAACGGATCGCGCCCGTCACGCAACCCCACCCTACTTCTGGTCCGACCAGTACGGCTCGAAGATCCAGGCGCTCGGCTGCCCGGCGCTGGCGCAGCGCATCGAGATGCTCGAGCAGGCCGCCGAGGGCGACCGCTTCGTGGCGGCCTGCGTGTCCGGCGAGCGCATGATCGGCATCGTCGGGATGAACGCCGCGCGCCGCCTGCCCTGGTACCGCAAGCAGCTGACAGCACCGCAGCCGCTGGCGGAGATCAAGCGGCAGCTGGCCGAGCAGGACAAGACGCTCGGGACTCCGGTGGGGACCCCGGCGTGAGCGCGGCCGCCGCCACCAGGCCGGGGCTCATCCTCCAGCACGGTCACAGCAGCCCGCCCGGGCTGTTCGGCGAGTGGGCGCAGAGCCGTGGCGTGCCGGTCGAGGTGCACAGAACGTTCACGGACGGCGCCGCCCCGTACGCTGCCGACGCCCGCGTGCCTGAGATGCCGGAGACGGCAGGGCGCGCGTTCGTCTGCTGCCTGGGCTCCAAGCACAGCCCGCTGGATCGCGAGGTGCCGGTGGTGACGGCCACGATCGCGCTGATCGCGCGTGCCGTCGAGCAGGATGTGCCGGTGCTGGGCCTCTGCTACGGCGGGCAGGTGCTGGCCGACGTGCTGGGCGGCGTGGTCGAGCCCGCGCCCGAGGCCGAGCTCGGCTGGCACAACTTCGAGACCGACGATCCCGGACGCGTCCCGGCCGGGCCGTGGCTCGAGTGGCACTACCAGCGCTTCACGCTGCCGCGCGGCGCGCAGGAGCTGGCCCGCTCCGCCGCCGGCGTACAGGCGTTCAGCAGCGGCCCGCACCTGGGCACCCAGTTTCACCCGGAGAGCACGATCGAGATCGTCAAGCAGTGGGCCAGCTCCGACCGCGAGCGGCTCGAGTCGTTGGGCATCACCGATGCCGAGCAGCGCCTCGAGGACGGTCGCGTTGGCGCGCACAGCGCCCGCGCCAACGCTTTCCAGCTCTTCGACGACTTTTGGGAGCGCACTCAGCGCACAGAGAGGAGAGAACCGTGACAACAGGCTCGCTGCCGGCGGAACTAAAGCCCGCCCATCCCACGCACCCACCCACGCCGGCCACGGAGAACGCTCAGCCGATCACCTCGGTGCGGGTGCTCTACCCGGACCTGCACGGCATCGCCCGTGGCAAGGACGTCCCGATCCAGCAGTTCGACGGCGTCGTCGAGCACGGTCTCTGCTTCTGCGCCGCGGTGATGGGCAC
>JBOGYJ010000301.1:0-10751 GCA_050696795.1 Solirubrobacteraceae bacterium
TAGATGTCGCCGAGCTCGCCGCTGTCGGCCAGCTCTTTCAGCTTCAGCACGCCGGGGTGGTATTCGAGCAGGTGGCCGACCATCAGCAGCTTCCCGGCCTGTTGCGCGGCCGCGACGGCGCGCTCGGCGTCGGCGACCGACTGCGCCAGCGGCTTCTCGACGAAGCAGTGCTTGCCGGCCTCGAGCACGCGCACCGCGAGCTCCGCGTGGCTCGGCACCGGGGTCGCCAAGACGATCGCGTCGAGCTCCGGATCCGCGAGCAGATCGTCCAGTTCGGCGGTCACGCGTGCGCCCGGGAACTGCAGCGACGCCTTCTCGCGTGCCGCCTCCGAGCCGTCGCAGACCCAGCGCAGCTCGCTATCGGCGAGCCCCGCGAAGTTGCGGGCCAGGTTCGGGCCCCAGTAGCCGAGGCCGACGACGCCGATCTGGATTGGTTGTGGAGCAGCCATGCGCGCGGCCAGTCTACAAGACCGCCCGTGCCCTCCGACTCGCGGCGCTAGCTCGCAAAAGCCCCGGACAGCGCCGCGACGACCCGCTCCCCGGCATGCCCGTCGCCGTAGAGCTCCGGGCGCGCGCTGGGAACGGCCGCCGCCAGCGCCGCGCGCGCCGCCTCGAGCTCGAGGTCGACGAGCGTGTTCCAGCCCGCGGCGACGGTCTCGACCCACTCGGTGCTCGGGCGCATCGTCACGCACGGCACGCGGGCCAGGTAGGCCTCCTTCTGCAGCCCGCCCGAGTCCGTCAGCACGGCGCGGGCGTTGCACAGCAGCGCGGTCATTTCGAGGTAGCCGAGCGGTGGGGTCACGTGTACCGGGCCACCATGCGAGAGTCGCTCGAGCAGGCCGGCAACCTCGAGCCGCGCCCGCGTGCGCGGGTGCAGCGGCAGCACAACCGGCTGCCCGACCCCGAGCAGCAGCTCCACCAGCGCCGCCAGCCGCGCCGGATCATCGACGTTGCCGGCGCGATGAGCCGTCGCCAGCAGGTAGCCACCGGGCTCGACGCCGTGGGCGCGCACCAGATCCACACGCTCGCGCGCGCGCGGCTGCGCCTCGCGCGCGACGTCCACCATCACATCACCGACCAGAGCGATGTCGCTGCCGGCCCGCTGGCCGGCAGGCCCGAGCCCCTCGGCCGCCAGGTTCGCGGCTGCCACATCCGATGAGCACAGCAGCAGCGTGCTCACGTGGTCGGTGAGGACGCGGTTGACCTCCTCGGGCATCGCGCGGTCGTATGAGCGCATCCCCGCCTCCACGTGCGCGACCGGCACGCCCTGCTGCACGGCGGCGAGCGCGCCCGCCAGCGTCGAGTTGGTGTCGCCGTAGACGAGCACGCAATCCGGCGCGGCAGTGGCGATCACGGTCTCGAGCGAGCTCAGCATGCGCGCCGTCTGCGACGTGTTGGAGCCGCCCGATATCGCCAGCTGGACCTCCGGCGCGGGCAGCCCGAGCTCGGCGAAGAACACGGCCGAGAGCTCGTCGTCGAAGTGCTGCCCGGTGTGGACGAGCAGTTCCGAGCCGAGCGCACGCAGGCGCGGCGAGACCGCGGCCGCCTTGATGAACTGCGGGCGGTTGCCGACGACCGTGAGTACGTTCAGCGGCGTGCCCATTCAGCGGCGCGTCCACGCCTCCGCGAGCCGCACGATCACCGCCGCCGAGGCAGCCATGTCCTGCAGCGAGGCGAACTCGCGCACCGAGTGGTACTCGTACCCTCCGTCGAAGATGTTGGGCGTCGGCAGGCCCAGCTCGGAGAGCCGCGAGCCATCGGTGCCACCGCGGATCGGGTTGCGCCGCAGGTCGATCCCCTCGGCGGTGATCGCCTCCTCGGCGGCGACGACGACGTCCGGGTCTGACTCGATGTACTGGCGCATGTTGCGGTACTGGCGGATCACCTCGAAGTCGACCTCCGCCCCGGGATTGGCGGCGGCGACACGATCGCTGGCCGCGCGCAGCAGTGCGACGTGCGACTCCAGCAGCGACTCGTCGAAGTCGCGCACGATGCAGCGCAGCTCAGCTGTCTCCATGCCACCCTGGACCCACGTCGGGTGGATGAAGCCCTCACGGCCGGAGGTGGTCTCGGGCGAGAGCCGGTCGGCCGGCAGCTCCGCGACCATCTGGGCGGCCAACTTCGTGGCGTTGACCAACTTGCCCTTCGCCGAGCCGGTGTGCACGCCGACGCCGGTGATCGTGATGCGCGCCTCGACCGCGGTGAACGACTCGTCCTGAAGCTCCCCGAGGGCCGAGCCGTCGATCGTGTAAGCGCAGCGCGCTCCGAACCGGGGGATGTCGAACAGCGCCATGCCCAGCGCGATCTCCTCGTCGGGATTGAACGCGATCCGCAGCGTCGGCCGCGGCAGCTCCGGGTGCGCGACCAGATGCGCCACGGCCGCCATGATCGCGGCCATGCCGGCCTTATCGTCGGCGCCGAGCAGGGTGTCGCCGCTCGAGCTGATGATGTCGTGGCCGACCTTGGCGGCCAGCCCGGGCATCGTCGCCGGATCCAGGCGCGTGCCACCCCGCGGCAGCTCGATCACGCCGCCGCCGTAATCGCGGTGAACGATCGGCCTGACTCCCGCTCCGGCGGCATCGGGGGCCGTGTCAATATGCGCAAGCAACCCGATCACGGGCGCGTCCGGCACCGTCGCGGGGAGTGTCGCGTAGACATAGCCGTGCTCGTCGAGCGCCGCGTCGGTCAGTCCGATCGCCTGGAGCTCGGCAACCAGCACGCGCGCCAGATCGAGCTGGCCCGGGGTGCTCGGCGAGCGCTCGCGGTCCACCCGCGATTGGGTGTCGATCTGCACGTAGCGCAGGAAGCGATCGAGCACGTCGTCCGCCATGGCTTCCGCCAGGGGCGAGGTGAAGGCAGCTGGCACGCAGCCGATGAAAGCAGAACCGGCGGAGATGGGATCGGAGCGCCTACGCGGCGCCGAGCGCCCGATGCAGCGTGACGTGCCCACCGACGCGATCGACGGTCCTGACCGCGAGGCGGCGGCGACCGTGGAGCCTCCCGGCCACGCGCAGCGATCCCGACGGGAACACGATGCGGACCGGCGAGTGCGCCAGCACCAGCTCGATTCTCAGCACACGGCCGACGTAGTGTGCCTGGTGCGCGAGCGGCCGACCGGATGGGCTCAGCACCTTCACCGTGCGGGCCGCGCGAGCGGGGATGATGCTGTGCGGTAGCGCGATGATCACCTGGCGCAGGCCGGGCTCGTAGGCGCCCGAGCGAGCGGTGACCGTCAGCGCCGGCTGCTCTCCCCCGACGACCGCCGCGGAGACGCGCGGGCGGCGCTCAACCGACCAGCTGAACCGGATCGAGCCGTAGGTGCCTGCCGCACTCGAGGCGGTGATCGTCACGGTCCGCAGCCCGGCGCTACGCACCTGCCCGCTGATCACACCGGTACTCGGGTCGATGTGCAGGCCGAGCGGCAGGCGCTGTGCCTGGAAGCTGACGTGGCCCGACTGGCCGGGGGCGAGCGAGGCGTGCAGCCGCAGGCGCACGTGCTGGCCCCAGAAGGTGTAGACCTGACCGGGGTAGGCGACCCGCACGGCCTGCGCGCAGAGCGCGGGAACGAGCGCGGCAGCCTTTGGCGAGCCGAGTCCGCTGGCCATATCGTAGCCGGGCGTCGCCGGGTACATTCCCGACGTGTTGCCGCTCGGGGTGAAATCGTTGCTGGGAGTCGTTGGCGTGGCGTTGACGTCGTTGAAATAGGTGACCTGCGACTGACCGGCGAGCGCGTAGAGCGTCGGGTCGGCGAAGCCCACGAGCGTTCCGCGGCAGCTGCGGCTGGCATCCGCGAGCGCGAACAGCGCCGCCCACACGGGCGACGCCCCGCTGGTGCCGCCCGTTCCCTGCCAGCCCGACTCGGCGTGCGCGTTGATGCCCTGGCCATTCCAATAGTCGAGGTAGGAGGTCAGCGGGTCGGCGTCGGCGGAGACGTCGGGTAGCTCACGGCAGTAGCTGCCGGCTACGGCGGCACATGGGGTCGCGGAGGACAGCGTGTTTATGACACCGAGCGTCGGCGGTTGCGCCGACTGCCAGGTCGGCATCGGCCACAGCGACGAGATGCCGCCGCCGCCGGCTCCCTGCTGGACGCCGAAGCGCGAGTAGTTGATCCCCGGGTTGTCGTCGTCCCAGACCGACTCACTGGGCGGTGGTCCGATCGAGCTCATCGAGGTACCGCCGATGGCGATCGCGAACGGCTGGCTGGCGGGGTCATCGACGGTCAACGAGTTGTTGGTGCTGCCGCCGGGCGGGGGGCTCCAGCAGTCCTCCGAGCCGGAATCCCCGGCCGCCGAGACGAACGTCTGGCCCTGTGCGGCGGCCTCCTGGAGCAGCGTGTCCTCGGCGTGCGCATCGCTTACGCCCTCGAGCGCCTCGCACTCCCCCCAGGAGTTGGAGATGACCTGCACCTGGTCCTGGCTGATCATCGCGGCGAGCGTGTCATAGGGACCGGTGCCGGGGTTATCGGAGTTGTTGTTCGGGCCCTGATAGACGATCAGCTTCGCCCTGGGCGCGAGGCCGATCAGCTGCTCGATGTCGAGCGCGGCCTCGCCCTGACCGATACCGTTGCCGGCGCCACCGTCGACCTTCTCGTAGCTGACGCTGACGTCGGTGCCGTAGCAGCGCTGGTAGGCGACGATGTCGCTCGCCGAGTTCGGCTCCAGCTCGTAGGCGCCGATCGTCACGCCCTGGCCCTGATCGCCGGTCGCATACACGCCGGAGAAGCCATAGGCCGTGGCGACCTGGTCGGCCGTGTAGGCGCCCTGCCCGGGTGCCACCTCGGAGGCCTTCAGGCACGGCTGCGGTCCGCCCGTGGCGATGTGCGCCGAGCTCGTGCGATAGCGGCTGGCCCCGGTGTCGTCGTTGCGTGCGGCCGCGCTCGGGTGGCTGACGTCGAGCCGCTCCATGACCGCGAGGTTGCTGAGTCCGATCACCGCCTGGACCGTCGGCGCGACGCTGGCGTCCAGTGCCGGCGCGAGGTCGTTGTAGACCGCGTCGCGGCCGTCCGCCAGGCGCACCCTGACCAGCTCGATGTCGAACGCGTGCTCGATCGCTGCGCTGCTCGCGCGCGCGTGGATCGCGAGGCCGTTGCGGGTCACCCTGCCGGGCACGAGCCCATGCCGGCGAAGCGCGGTCTCGACCTTGACCAGCGCCTGGCGGCGGGGGGCGAAGCGTGCGCGGAACTGGCTAGGCGTCAGGTAGCGGCGATAGTCAGGCGAGCTGGGATTGCCGACGCCATCGGCGTAGTCGCGCAGCGCCGTGGGATCCCGGGGAGCCAGCGCCACCGTGATCTGCATCGTCTGAAGCGGCGCCGAGCCGGCCACCAGCGTCGTGCCGGACGGCAGCCGCGGCGCCGTTCCGATCCGCAGCGCTCGCGGCCCTGCCATTGCCGGAGCAGCGGCGACGGCGAGCATGACCGCCGCCGGCACGGCCATGCACAGCACTTTTGTCAATCCGGCGCGAAGCAAAGATGTCTCGACGGTAGCGAGCCTCGATAAGAAGCTTGGAAAAGCTGCCGCAAGCAGTCAGGCGAACGCATTCCTCAGCGCGATTGTGCCGGGAGCTCAGGTAGCTGCGGCAGCAGCTCCTGCACGGCCGCCGGCCGGCCGAGGTGGTAGCCCTGACCGTAGTCGACCCCGAGCTGCCGCAGCAGCTCGACGGTCTGGTCGTCGCCGACGAACTCCGCCACCGTCTGGGTCCCGAGACCCCGGGCGATGTCGACGACGGCCTGCACCAGCAGCTGGTCGGTGGCGGTGTTCACGAGGTTGACGATGAACTCGCCGTCGATCTTCAGATAGTCGAACTCGAGGTGCTTGAGGTAGTAGAACGACGAGAAGCCCGAGCCGAAGTCGTCGAGCGCGAACAGGCAGCCCATCTCGCGCAACTGCTGCGCGAGATCGCGCGCGCGCTCGATGTTGACGATCGCTGCCGTCTCGGTGACCTCGACCACCAGGCGGCCCGGCGGGATCGGGTTCTCCTTGAGCATCTCGCCCAGATCGCCGGCGAGCTCGAGGTCGTTCATCGTCCTGCCGGAGAGGTTCACCGAGAGGCTGATGTCATTGCCGGCGGTCGCGTGCTGATGCAGCAGCGTGATCGCCTTTCTCAGCACCCAACGGTCGATCTCTCCGATCAAGTCGAGGCGCTCGGCGTTCAGCAGGAAGGCGCCCGGAGGTACAAGCTCGCCGGCGTCGTCGAGCATGCGGATCAGCAGCTCATAGCGCGGCAGCCCGGCGCTGGAGATCGGCACGATCGGCTGCGCGAACAGCACGAAGCGGTCCTCCTCGAGCGCTCGACGCAGGCGCGAGAACCACGAGTCACGTTCTTCGACGCCGCGCCGGCTCGCGGTCTCGGCGGAGTACACGGCATAGCCATTGCGGCCGTCGGCCTTGGCTTCATACATCGCGCTGTCGGCGCTCACGGCGAGCTCGTCGGCGCTGCTGTTGTTGCCTGGATGGAAGCCGGCGATGCCGATCGAGGTGGTCACGCGCGCGGTTCCCTGTGGGGTGACGACCACGCCGCGGGTGCGGATCGCGTGCAGGACCTTCTCCGCCACGTCGGTCGCCTGCTTCAGCTTGCAGTCGCGCAGGATGATCGCGAACTCGTCGCCGCCGAGCCGGGCGATGAAGTCGAGCTTGCGCACGCTGTGGCGCAGCAGCCCACCGATGTGCGTGACCAGGTCGTCCCCAACCGAGTGGCCGAAGCGGTCGTTGACCGTCTTGAAGCCGTCGAGGTCGAGCACCAGCAGGGCAGCGTCCTCGTCGTGGGAGCGCGCGACCTCGATCACCCGTTCGAGCTCAGCCTCGAAGCGGCGGCGGTTGTGCAGCCCGGTGAGCGGGTCGTGGTCAGCCATGTAGCGCAGCTGCTGCTCGAACTGCCGCCGCTCGCTGATGTCGAGCAGCTGGGTGACGGAGTAGGAGGCCGGACCGCCGTGGAGGCTCGGGACCGGGGTCGAGGTGACGTAGGCCCAGACGAAGCTGCCGTCCTTGCGCAGGAAGCGCTTCTCGACGACGATCGGCCGCTGGTCGCGGAGCTCGTCGAGGAAGCCCTCGGTCTGACGACGATCGTCGGGATGTGTCACATCGTCGATCAGCGTTCCGTCGAGCTCGCCGGGCTCGTGCCCGAGGATGCGGGCGAGCGCGGGATTGGTTTGCGTCCAATGCCCCGCCGTCGAGCCCTCCAGCGAGGTGATCGCAAGGCCGATCGGCGCATGCTCGAAGGCGGTGCGGAAGCGCTCCTCGGCCTGCATGCGGGCGAGCTCCACCTTCCGCATCTCCGAGACGTCGCGGCCGAACGAGAGGAACCCCTCGATCTCGCCGAAGCGATTGAAGTTCGCGCGGATCGTGAGCAGCACCTCGATCCTCGAGCCGTCCTTGCGGATGTAGGTCCAGACGTCCTCGTCGCGCTCACCGAGGTGGGAGCGCCGAAACGCGCTGGCGCCGCCGTTGGCCTGCTCGCGGCGCTTGATTTCGTCGGGATCGAGCAGCAGCAGGCCGTCGAGACGCCCGACGACCTCCTCGGCCGTGTAGCCGAGCAGCTCCTCGGCGCCGCGGTTGAAGAGCGTGATCAGGCCATCGCGGTCGGTGCCGACCACCGCGACCGTCTCGGTCTCGGCGGCCAGGGCCGAGATGTCCTCGAGCTGGCGCTCGCGCAGCATCCGGCCCGAGACATCGCGTGCCACGCCCAACGATCCGATGATCGCACCACCGGTGTCGCGCAGCGGGGACAGCGTCAGCTCGACCCCACAGGCTGTGCCGGTGCTGGTCAGGACGTGCCCGACCAGCCGCCGGGTCTCGCCGGCGCGTACGCGCTCGCGTTCGAGCTCCGCCGCCTCGCTGATCGGCTCAGGTGTGAGCAGCGCGATGCTCTGGCCGATCATCTCCGCGGCGCAGTAGCCGTAGAGCTCCTCGGCGGCCGCGTTGAACAGCGTGATCTTGCCGTCGAGGTCGGTGACCACGACAGCATCGCCCAGCTGTTCAATCAGATCTATTGCGCCGAGCACCGGACCCGACACCTCAATGGCCATAGCCGGGTGATCGGCCGCAAACGCCCGGAATTTGAGCGATCCAGCCTCAGATCAGCGATTCTCGCCCCACCAGCAGCGGAAATGCGCGCTCGGCTCGTGACGGGAGGACGTAATTGGCGCGCCGCTGGACGAAGATGAATCCGTTGATCCCGTTGTTCACCGTGGCGGTGATCTCGGGGTTCTCGAGCTGCGCGCCCGACTGGTTCATCGCGGTGCGCGTGGTCACGAAGTCCGCGATCGAGCGCTGCAGCGAGACGAAGTGCAGCCCGGCCTGGCCACCGTCGACGGTGTCGAAGTCGCGCCGCAGGATGATCGGCCTGCCACCCCGCCGGGCCCGCGCCGAGGCCTGGGCATGGCCGATCACCCCGTGTTGCCTGATCGCCTGCCCCAGCAGGTCCGGGTTCGACTGCGCGTCGGTGGTGAAGCGGGCGACCTGAGCGGGTGTCGTCTGCGGCGAGTACATGCGCGCCACCCGCTGGGCGTAGCTCAGCTCGCCGTACCAGCTCTCGAGGCTCAGCGTCATGTAGCTGACGGCCATCGTCGTGCCCTGCGCGAACTCACCGGTGGGGATCGTGACCGCGTCCTCGCTGGCCTGGTTGCGCTCGAGCGCGGACTTGAAGCCCATGAACAGCGGCGACGACTCACTCACGTGGTTGCCGCCAGGGATGCCGCCCACCCGCTGGTGGGCGGCTGCCAACCCTGTGCCCACGAAGCCCGTGCGGGTCTGGCGAAGGCGCAGGATCGGCGTGAGCGCGTGCTCGAGCCCCCGCGCACAGGACTCGAGTAGGGGCTCGTCGTCGGAGGCGAGATGCAGGCAGAGCTGGAAGCCGTCGATCGTCGGCTGCTCGAACTCCGACAGCGCCCTGGCGCGCGGGATCGGGCTGGCGAGACGCAGCACGCGCTCGAAGTAGCTCGGTGCCCAGCCGGCCGTGAACAGCAATCCGCTCGGCCCCCAGGGGTGGGCGTGCTCGAGCGTGCGCAGTTCGGCCTCCAGCAGGCGCGCATAGCGCGGGTTGGGGGTGCCGCGCACGTCGAACAGCAGCAGCCGGTCGTGGCGCGGCGGCGTCGGGTTCCCGTACCGGTCCAGGGCGAGCGTCGCGTCCCAGGCGTGCTGGCGCACGGGTAGGCCGAGCACGGGGGCGGGCAGGACCGCCAGCGGCACAGCCAGGCCGCTGGCGGATTGGTCGATCACGACCCCCGCGGCCACCGCCGCCGCCACGAGTCCGCCTGCACCGGTCAGGAAGCGGCGGCGCGTGAACACGCCGCGGCGGCTCATGTCTTCCAGGTGAAGTGTTCGATGACGACGTGCTGCCGGTGCCAGAGGTGCTGGTACTCGAGATGCCGGGCGGACACCGGCGGGCTGATGAGCAGCTTGAGCGTGTAGCGACCGGGCGCCAGGTGGGGTACGTTGTTGCCGTAGTGGCTGCCCATGTACTCGGAGATCATCGGCCACTGCTGGTCGTTGTAGAGGACCTGCCCGGCGCTGCTGGTGATCGTCGCCCAGACGCTCGCGTAGGGGATGTGGAAGTGCGTGTGGCGGTCCGTCAGCATGATCATGAGGTGAAATGCCGCGTGCTTGGGCGGCTTGAACAGGCGCTCCTTGCCGTTGCCGGTGAAGACCACGAAGGAGACCGGCGTCATCGTCTGCGCCTGGATCTCCATGTCCTGCCAGTAGGACGTCGCGAGCGTGCGGATCGCGACCGGCTTGACGCCGTTGGCGCTCGGGGCGGCGCCGGAGCCCCCGCCCATGTTCATGCCCGCCATGCCGGTGGTCGCGGCCTTCTTCGTGGTGGCCTGATGCTTGTCGGCGCTCGCGCAGCCGGCCAGCGCAACGGTGACGAGCACCGCGACGAGCACGCGCCGGGCGGTCACGGTGCGACCTCGACGGCGGTCTGCGGCTGCAGTCGGTAGCGCGTCAGCGGCATCATCGTGTAGGCGAGCAGGATGAACAGCGGGGCAGCGTTCGGGTCGGTGGCGTCGCCCTGGAAGATCCCGCCGACGCCCTGCCCGACTACCCAGTAGAGCAGCTGTAGCGCGATCGCGACCTTCAACAGCGGCCCGGCTCGGCGGTTGAATCCGATGCCGATCGCGATCGCCGCCGAGAGGGCCGAAAGGCACAGCGCAATGATCAGCCCGTTGCCCTGGGCCGCGTTGGCGAAGCCGTCCTGCAGGCTCGAGAGCCAGCTCATGCCCGACGGTGCCGCGTTGATCATGTCGCGGGTCGCGTTGGCGGCGGCGGAGGACTGGAGCAGCCACAGGTAGGCGCACAGCAGCCACAGGCTCGCCCACATGATGCGCGCGCCGCGGACCCCGAGCAGCCCGCCGGGGCGGCCCGGCCAGATCACGAGTCCGACCAGCGCGTAGATGATCACGGCGCCCGGCGCCCCGGTCAGCGGCTGGCCCATGTTCATGAACAGCATGCCGAAGCTCTCGCCGAACCACCAGACGATCAACGACCAGGCGAAGGCTCCGACCAGCGCGAGCCTGACGGTCGGCCGATAGAGCAGACCGAAGCCAATCGTGGCCTGGATCAGGGCGAACAGCGTGTTGTAGCCGCTCAGGTTGCCGGCCGCGAGGTGCGCGCCCCACTTGACGCTGGCCGCAAGCCAATGCGGCTGACCTAGCGACATCTGCGTGAGCATCGCGATGAAGCCCTTCGAGTACATGAAGGACTGGAACTGGAGGCCCGCATCGAGCAGCCAGATCAGGCCGAGCACGGTCTGGGCCGTGC
>JBOGYJ010000302.1:0-4388 GCA_050696795.1 Solirubrobacteraceae bacterium
GGGGCCCCATTAGTGATCGACGGCGCAAAGACCGCGGCAAAGCTAGCGCGCCGGCCCGGGCCGCACAGCGTCGAGCGCGTGGACCGGCTTTGGACGCTCATCGGACGAGCCTTCCTGGCGGCTTGACCCTCCAGTCCGCCATGTCGACCCTGATCCAAACCAGGTCCTCGATCGCTCCGGCATCTTCTCCTGCCGGGAGGCGGCCCGATCCTCGCTCGCCCGCGAGGTGCGGCGCCTCGCTGGCCGCCTTGCACGCTGTTGCCTGTCGGCTCGTGTTTGCTTTGGCGGCAAACATAGTGCTTCAGACAACTTTCCCCTGATATCATGCGTTTGTGCTTCTGGCAAACAGTCAATCTCAGAAAACAGATCTGATCGACGGTGCGGTTGCGTGGCTCAACAGCTTTCTTCCGTCTGGCTGGACCGCGGAGCGATCCACCTGGCAGATAGTCGGGTCAAGCGGCTCTGAACCGACCGTGATCGATCCGGTCATCAATCTGCGCGGATCGAACACGACTGCGACGTTCGTAGTTGAAGCGAGGCCGTCTGTATCCCCGCGCGACGTCGAGCGGCTGACGGCCGGCCTCAGCCGGATGCTGCGAACTGTCGCCAGCGTCTCGGTGCTCGTGGTCGCGCCGTGGTTGAGCGCTCGTACGCAGGAGGTGCTTCGCGCGGAGGAGATCAACTACGTCGACCTCACTGGGAACGCGTGGATCCGTTCTGAGCAGCCGGCGGTTTTCATCAGCAGCGTGGGGGCCACTCGCAACCCGGAGCCGGCTCAGCGGGAGCCCGCTCGCCTGCGTGGGGCCAAGGCCGGACGGCTGGTGCTGGCACTCGTTGACGTCTGCCCGCCCTATGGAGTCCGCGGGCTCGCGCAAGCAACGGAGCTCAATCCCGGTTATGTCTCTCGCCTGCTCGAGGCGCTTGATCGGGAGGCGCTTGTCGATCGCTCCAGCAGGGGCGAGGTCACGGCGGTGCATTATCCGGCGCTACTGCTGCGCTGGATCGAGGCCTATCAGGTGTTCAAGAGCAACGATGTATCGCGATTTATCGCACCCGACGGAGCCGCGCAGGCACTTGCGAAGTTGCGGTCGGTGACGACACGCAGTCGCGTCGCAGTGACCGGTTCATTCGCCGCGGTTCGTCGTGCTCCGGTCGCGGCGCCGGCGCTGTTGACGGCGTATGTGGACGATCTGCCGGCCGTGGCCGACGCCCTGAACCTGCTTCCGGCTGATGAGGGCGCCAACGTCGTTCTGCTGCGTCCGTTCGATAGCGCGGTCTGGGAGCGCCTCGAAGTCGACGACGGCATCGCCTATGCCGCACCGTCACAGGTTGCGGCTGACTGCCTGACGGGAACCGGAAGGATGCCCGCAGAGGGACAGGCGCTGCTCACGTGGATGACTGAGAACGAGGCCGCCTGGCGAGTGCCGTCGCTTGCAGCTCTCACCGGGCCTGATCACAGCCCGTGAATCCACCCGACCAATCTACGTCGAAGCACGACGTGTCCTGCTCGATGCGCTTGTGGCACTGGCACCGCACAGATCCTCCTTTGTCGTCGCGGGCGCCCAAGCGGTGTACCTGCGCACCGGAGAGAGCGAACTCGCGCTCGCGCCCTACACGACTGATGCCGACCTGGCGCTCGACCCCACGGCACTCACACCCGATCCGGCGCTCGAAGCCGTGATGCGAGGCGCAGGCTTAGAGCTCTCGACAGAGCCGGGGATCTGGCTGGCGCATGCGGTCATCGCTGAGAGACCGGTCGTGATTCCCGTCGACCTGATCGTGCCCGAAGGGTTCGCGCCGCCTGGCGGCCGTCGCGGCGCGCGCCTGGGCCCGCACGGCAACCGCGCCGCGAGACGTGCCCTGGGGCTGGAGGCCGCGCTCGTCGACAAAGACCCGATGCTCATCACTGCGCTGGATCCCGCCGATCAGCGTGCGGTCACGGTGGATGTCGCAGGTGTCGCTGCGCTGCTGGTCGCAAAGGCGCACAAGCTTCACGACCGGGTGCAGCGCGGGCGCGCTGACCGGCTCGATGACAAGGACGCGGCAGACGTCTTCCGCATGATGCAGGTCACCTCCCCCGCCAGCATCGCCACCACTCTTGCGGAGCTCACAGGCCATGCCGTTGCCGGGCCCGCGACAGCCGCCGCCATCGGGTATTTGGAGGAGCTGTTTGGCCGGCGCGGCAGGGCCGGAATCCAGATGGCTGGTCGAGCCCTCCAAGGCTCGATCCCTGAGGAGCGCGTCGCGGCCATCTGTCTGGCGTATACCGCCGCGGTGCTCGAGGCCACCAGCCGGCTGGGGGAGGGCGACGGCTAATCGCGTTGAGGCGCGGTCTGGTCACAACTCCCACCCGGGATCGCTGTCCCGCACCAGCCCTGGCCTGGCGTCTCGATCGGTTGCACGTTCAAGGTTGCGCTGGGACGCAAGCGGCATCGCGATCGACGGCACCTCAGGCTCCGCACGCCCGACCCGCTCGGCGAGTCGCTCCATCGGCTCGAGCTCGACGTCCTGCAGCATCTCCTCGCTGGCGTGGATGTCGGTCCGGTTGCGAGCGCGGGTCAGCGCGACATACGCTCCTTCTGCGGTGGCGTGGTCGGCGACGATCAGGTGGGTGGTGTCGGTGGTTACGCCCTGCGCGGGCACGGGGTGCTGGACGTAGGCGAGGCGCAGGTCGGCCTGCTCGGCGCGCTCGCGGTCCATCGCGAGCGTGCTTCCGTCCGCGAGCGTCATCGACAACTGTCCCGCGCGCGGGTCGATCTCGGTGACGGTCGCGGTGGTGCCGTTGCGGACGGGGCCGCCGGCGAGCGAGACCGTGTGACGGATCTGGACCTCATCGCCGGAGCGCAGCGCGTAGGGGCGGCCGGGGAGTTTGAAGGTGTTGTAGCCGAGCTGGCGGTCTCTGGCCCTCAGCGCCTGGGCGTGGGCGTTGAGCTCGTCGAGGTGCTCGTCGAGGTCTGGGTGATCACCAGCGTTCGCTTCCCGCTCGTGCGGTCGCGATGCGCAGCCTCCAGTGCCGCCTGCTCGGCCGAGGCCTGGTCGGGCGCGACGTGTAGTCGCTCGCGGCTGGCGTATCACTCGAGTGCTTGTTGGTGCTGTCCCTCGCGGAAGGGTCGGGATGATCACGCTGGTGGTCTTGCCGGACTGTGAGGGGCACTCGCCCGCGAGGGCAGCAGCGAGATCTTCGGCGGAGGACCGGGCGTAGACTCATAGGCATGAGTACTTCAGTCACGCTTTCGGATGAGGTCGCGGCTGCCCTCGCGGTCGAGGCTGCTAAGCGCGAGACGACGCCTGACGCGTTGGCCGATGAGTTCATCGCCGAGCGAGTCAAACCACGCAAGCATCGGCTCGGCTCCGGCCCCCTGGGAGCATCGACATCCGGGCGGCACGCTCGAGACGCTGAGGAGATGCTTGGCGAAGGCTTTGGTCGCGGCTCACTGCGGTCGTGACGCTGCTGGTCGACACCGGGGTCTTTCTCGCCTACGCGGACACCAGTGACCAGGATCACGAGCGATGCCCTCGCATTGCTCGATGGCGTTATCGGCGACCTGCTTACCACGGCCCTTGTCGTCGCCAGACGGACTGGTTGATTGAACGCCAGTTGGGGGCCCGAGCGGAGGCTGACTTCTACCGCTGGGTGGTTGACGGCGACCTCTCGGTTGATGATCTCACCACGAGAGACACTGGGGCCATAATCGAGCTGACGGAGCAGTACGCGGATAACGGTCTCGGCGGCGTCGATGCAAGTCTTGTCGCTGTCGCGGAGCGGCTTGAGCTGGACACGATCGCGACTCTCGATCAACGGCACTTCCGGGTGATCAGGCCCAAGCACGTCGACACGTTCAAGATCGTTCCGTAGAGAGCGGCGCTTGCACGACGGACGGCAATTAGTCGCTCCACGCGGCAATCCAATAGACGCCTGATAGCCGGCTCGTCGCAGACTTGACGCGTGCCTCTCCATCTGCCGCGGTTCGTACCATCGGTCGGCTATGAGGGACTTCCGCCGTCAGCTTTCAGGTCCGCCTGGCGACCTGCTGATCGCCAGCATGAGCGCGAGGCGATCAGCGTGACTCCTCAGGGCGGACTACCCGAGCGTCGCGAGCTCAGCTACGCAGTCGGCGAGCATGCCGAGCGCTACCGCCGGATCATGCGCGTCTTCCTGCTCAACAAGACGCGCGATATCGGCTGGCAGCTCTCGCCCACCGATGTCCAGTCGCGGCTTCAGAGCGAGTTTGGTGCGCGTCTGGAAGACGACGTGCTCGAGCGGTGCCTCGAGCGGCTCGCCGGGGACGGTGCGCTCGCCGCCCGGGCGGACACGCGCGCCGTTGGTTCAGCGGCGGAGTGGCGGCGCAAGCGATCGGTCTACGACATCACCCCGGCGGGTGAGCGCG
>JBOGYJ010000303.1:0-2860 GCA_050696795.1 Solirubrobacteraceae bacterium
GGCCGACCTAACCGCGATCGGCCATACGAAATCGCCTTATCGGCCATACGGCGCTAAGCTATCGGCCATATGAGCGGACAATCGTTGCGGAGCCTCGCCCGCCTATTGGACGTGCCGGACCGGACGCTGCGTCGCGCCGCCGCGGAGGGAATGGTGCATGGCCGACGGGTCAGCGAGCGCCGGTATGAGACGAGCTTGCGGGAGGAGATGTACCTGCGGGAGCACTGGCCGCTGCTGCGGGTGCTGCGTACAGCGTTGCGAACCGAACCGAATGTACGCCTCGCAGTGCTGTTCGGATCGGTCGCCACGGGCCGCGAGTCAGAGCGCTCCGATCTGGACTTGTTGGTCGTCCTGGGCGACCAGACCGCGCGCGCGGTCGCCGCGCTTGCGCAGCGGTTGAGCGATCGCCTGAACCGCGAAGTGCAACTGGTGCGGTTGCAGGAAGCAGAACGCTCGCCCGTCTTGCTGGCCGACGCGCTGGCCCAAGGCCGCGTTCTCGTCGATCGGGACGAAGCCTGGCCTGCGTTGAAGGCAGCCCAGCGGCGCTGGCAACGCAAGGCCGCCGCCGACACCACACCGCTTCTGCAATCGGCGCCGGACCTGGGGCTGTCGTAGATGCCACCCGTACCGGCAGCACCACTCGAGGCCAACGATCCCGATCGCGCCAGGGCGCTGAAGACCAAGATCCGCGACCGGATCAGCGATGTGCGCCGGCATCTGCTCGCGCTGCGCGCAGCGATGGCGGAGTTCGGGGAGGACTTCGACCTCGACACGTTCACAGCCGCCTACGACTCCGAAGACCCGACCGAGCTCAACCGGGTCAAGGCGGTCGAGCGTGGCGTCGACCAGCTCTACAACTACATCGCCGAGCTGGCCGCCTACGGGCTCGAGCTAGCCGAAGTTCGGAACCGAGGACAGGAAACGAACGCGCGCGTCGACCTAGATGCCCTGGCGCGAATCGGGGTGATCGGACCCGAACGATCCCGCCGACTGCAACGACTGCGCGAACTACGCCGCCTGCTCGTACACGAGTACGCGACCGCCACCGCCGAACAGGTGCACGAAGCCGCCGGGATCATCGCCAACGAGTTCATCCCGTTCTACGACGCCTACCGCGCTTGGATCAGCCGCGGCTTCAGTCCCACCCGCTCGCGGTAACCCGAACGGCGAAAACAAACCTTGACCGCTTCCTCATCGCGTCTGGCGGTCAGACATTGGCCAGTTTGGCCCCTAGCTAGATGGCCCCTCGGGACTCACCGCTCCACTCTAGGGCACCCTACGACCAGCTCGGAAGCTTCCCATTTGCAGGGACTTCTCAAAATGGGCGATCCAGGATTCGAACCTGGGACCTCTTCCTTATCAGAGAAGCGCTCTAACCGACTGAGCTAATCGCCCGAACAGCGGGCATGTTAGCGGCCCGGCACGCAGCCGAGCTGGGACATTCTCTGCGCGCGCTCGGGCTCAGGCAGAAAGCCGCTCAGCCAGTTCCAAGACCTCCTCCAGGGAGGAGAAGGTCAGCTGGGCCGTGTAGCCGCCCGTGCCACCGCGCACCTTGATATCCGCACCGAGCACCTTGCCCAGGACATCGGTGATCTGATCGATCGTCGCCTGCCGATCGGGGTGGTCTGGATCGGGTTGAGCAGCGGCCGGCTTACTCGAACCAGGCGCCGGCCCATCGGCGGCCACACGCGCACGGGACTCCAGCTCACGGACCGACCAGCCGTGGGAAACGGCCTGCCTTGCCAGATTCCGACGTCTCGCATTGTCGGGAACCAGGAGCAGGGCGCGGCCATGACCCTCGCTCAGGTCCCCCCGCTCGAGCAACTCGAGCGCCTCGTCGGGAAGGTCGAGCAGGCGAATCAGGTTGGAAACCGCAACCCGACTGCGGCCAACGCGCAGGCCGACCTCCTCACGGGTGAGACCGAGCTCCTCGACCAGACCAGCGCAGGCGCGTGCCTCATCGACCGGATTGAGATCCTCGCGCGCCATGTTCTCGATCACGGCCAACTCAAGCGAAGCAGCGTCATCGTGATGGCGGACGACCGCCGGGATCGTGTCGAGCTCCGCGATCCGCGCCGCTCGCCAGCGGCGCTCGCCAGCGACGAGCTCGTAGCGGCCGCCCTCCGCTGGGCGGACAAGAACCGGCTGGATCACGCCTCGAGCCTTGATGGACTCGGCCAGCGTGGCCAGCGTCTCCTCGTCGAATTGCCGGCGCGGCTGGCGTGGGTTAGCGCCGATCAACTCCAGCGGAAGCTGGCGCAGATCCTCCCGTTGCTCCTGTGGAGCAGCGGCCAAGATCGCGGCGAGGCCGCGGCCCATGCCCTTCGTCTTCTCAGCCACGGGAAGCGACCTCCTTTGCCAGTTCGAAATATGCGGTAGCTCCCGCCGAATGCGGGTCGTGGTGGATCACGGGCTTGCCAAAGCTCGGCGCTTCGCCGATCCGGACGTTGCGCGGGATCACGGTGTCGAACACGAGGTCGGGGAAGTGGGTCTCGATCTCATGCTTCACATCCTGGGCCAGCCGCGTCCGAGAGTCGTACATGGTCACGACCATGCCCGAGATGGTCAGGCGCGGGTTTAGCTCACGCTGAACGAGCTTGAGCGTGTCGAGCAGGCCGGCAAGTCCTTCGAGCGCGAAATATTCGGCCTGGACCGGCACCAGCACACGATCGGCAGCAACCAGTGCGTTGACTGTCAGTGGTCCAAGCGAGGGTGGGCAGTCGAGCAGCGTGAAGGCGTAGCGGTCGCGCACACCGGCGAGGCTCTCCTTGAGGCGGCGCTCCGAGCCGGGGATCCGTGGCAGCTCGACGTTGGCGCCCGCGAGGTCAGGGCTCGCGGGCGCTACCCAGAGGTGTTCGAT
>JBOGYJ010000304.1:0-13931 GCA_050696795.1 Solirubrobacteraceae bacterium
TCGGGCACCTGCTCGTGCCCGAAGCCGATACCGAAGCCGAGCCCCGCAAGCTGGCGCTCGGCCAGCCGCTCGATGAACTCGCGTTGTTGCGCGGGCGTGCCGAGCTGCATGCCGGTGCTGAGCAGCACCTCGCCACCGGACAGCCACGGGGTCGGGTCGAGCAGCTCGGTCATGTGGACCCAGCGGATCGGCAGGTCGAGCCCGTTCTCGCCGGCGAGCAGGATCACGTCCAGCTCGCCGGTCAACTCGCGCAGTGTCAGCATCTTCGTGCGGCCCCGTTGCGCGTCTAGCCGAGGCGCATGCGCCGGCCGGCCTCCTCGAGCACCGGTCGTAGGACGGCTTCCATCTCGTCGAACTGCGGCTGTCCGGCGATCAGCGGCGGCGAGAGCTGGACCACCGGGTCGCCGCGGTCGTCGGAGCGGCAGATCAGGCCGCGCTCGAACATCTCGGTGGACAGATAGCCGCGCAGCAGAGTCTCGGATTCGTCCTCGTTGAAGGATTCCTTGGTCTCCTTGTCCTTGACCAGCTCGATCGCGTAGAAGTAGCCCATCCCGCGCACGTTGCCGACGATCGGCAGATCGCTCAGCGAATCGAGCATCGCCCGGAAGGCGCCCTCGTTGGTGCGCACGTGGCCGATGACGTCCTCGTTCTCGAAAGCATCGAGGTTGGCCAGTGCAATCGCTGCGGCAACCGGGTGCCCGCCCCAGGTGGCGCCGTGCAGGAAGCTGTTGGCGCCCGCCATGAACGGCTCGGCGACGCGGTCAGACGCGATCATCGCACCCATCGGCGCATACGCGCTGGTGAGCCCCTTGGCGGTGGTGATGATGTCGGGCTGGTAGCCGATCCGCTGCGAACCGAAGTACGTGCCGAGGCGACCCCAGGCGCAGATCACCTCGTCGGAGATCAGCAGCACGTCGTACTCGTCGCAGATCTCACGTACGCGGTCGAAGTAGCCGGCCGGCGGCAACAGACAGCCGCCCGCGTTCTGCACGGGCTCCATGATCACGGCAGCCACCGTCTCGGGGCCCTCGAACTCGATGCGCTTGGCGACGGCCTCGGCCAGCTCCAGCGGGTCGCGGTTCTCCGGGTAGCGGTAGGTGCTGGTGTTGGGCACGTGCGAAACACCCGGCAGCAGCGGCTCGAACGGCGCGCGGTAGTCAGGGATGCCGGTGGCCGTCATCGCCCCGAAGGTCGTGCCGTGGTAGGCGATCTCACGCGCGATCAGCTTGTGCTTGTGGGGCTTGCCGGTGAGTCGGTGGTACTGGCGCGCGAGCTTCAGCGCGGCCTCGACCGACTCACTGCCGCTGTTGGTGAAGAAGACACGGTTGAGGTCCCCGGGGGCGAGCTCGGCAACGCGCGCGGCGAGCTCGATCGTGCGCGGGTGCGCGTAGGACCAGCTGGAGAAGTAGCCAAGCTCCTTGGCCTGCTCGGCGCCGGCCTGCACCAGGTCGTAGCGCCCGTGGCCGAGTTGCGAGCAGAACAGCGACGCGAGGCCGTCGAGGTAGCGCTTGCCGTGCTCGTCGTAGACGTAGCAGCCCTCGCCGCGCACGATGATCGGGATCTCGTTGGCGTCGCTGTACTCACCCATGCGGGTGAAGTGCATCCACAGATGCCGGCGCGCCTGCTCCTGAAGCGTCGCGCCGGCGGTCGGTTTGCTGCCAGGTTCGCTGGTGGTGGTCGACATCGCCTCTCCTAAGGTTCGGTGCCGGCAGTTGGCTGCCGGTTTGTACAACGGTAGCCGCAGCTTGGTCCGCTGTGTACGGCCAAGTGGCAGATCTCACAGATCCGCATTGGACAGGTTGGAGCAGGAAGCCGAGCTCGTGACACGCTTGTGCTGTCGGACGCCAAACTGTAAGACGCTCGGAGCCCTGATGATCGCCCACAACGCCGCCCCCGACCAGCGCCCCGCTGCGCCTGGCTACCTCGGCCTCTCCGATGTCAGAGCGGCGGCAGAGCGTCTCGACGGTGCTGCGCACCGCACGCCGCTGGTCACCTCTCGGGCGCTGGATGAGCGCGCCGGTGGGCGGCTATACCTCAAGCCCGAGATGCTGCAGCGGGTTGGCGCGTTCAAGTTCCGGGGCGCCTTCAACGCTGTCGCGATGCTCGACGAGCCGGCGCGGGCGCGCGGTGTGTGCTCGGCGTCCTCCGGCAACCACGCCCAGGCGCTGGCCCTCGCCTGCGCGCTGCATGGTGTTCACGCGACGATCCTGATGCCACATGACGCGCCGCGGCTCAAGCGGGCGGCCACCGAGGGCTACGGAGCCGAAGTGATCGGCTTCGACCGCTACGACGAGGATCGCGAGGAGCTTCTGCAGGAGCTGGCCGCGCAGCGGGGCGCCGAGATCGTCCATCCCTACGATGACCCCCGCGTGATGGCCGGCCAGGGCACGGTCGCGCTCGAACTGATCGAGCAGGCCGGCGAGCTCGACGCGATCGTCGTGCCGGTCGGCGGCGGCGGCTTGATCTCCGGGTGCGCGACCGTCGCGCGCGCCCTGTGCCCAGCGGCCCGGATCATCGGCGTCGAGCCCGAGGCTGGTGACGACGTCGCACAGTCGCTGGCCGACGGCGCCCGCCGCAGCGTCGCGGTCGCCCCCACGATCGCCGACGGCCAACAGACGCCGACGCCGGGCGAGCGCACCTGGCCGGTGATCCAGGCGCTCGTCGACGAGGTCGTGACCGTCACCGACGACGAGATCCTCGCCACTATGCGAACGTGCTTTCAGCGTCTCAAGCTCGTCGCCGAGCCGAGCGGGGCCACGGCGCTTGCCGCGCTCCTCCACGGCCACGTCTCAGCCGCAGGTCTGCGCGTCGGCGTGGTGCTGTCGGGCGGAAACGCGGATCCGGATGTCTTCGCCCGCGCGCTCGCCCATACCTGAGCAGCTGAGAGCCGCGGTCAGGCTGCGGCAGCCACGCCCACGGCGCGTACCGGCGCTGGCGTGAACCAGGCGGCGACGATCACCAGCGCGAAGGCGGACACCTGAAACGCAATGCCCATCGTGCTGCTCGGGAAGGGATCGCCGAAGACCACCAGTCCACCGACGATGCCCGAGACGTTCGCCGCTGTGCTTGTCACAGCAATGACCGGGACGGCCTGGCCGTCCTGCAGCGACTTGGCTGAGGAGAAGAAGGCGACGATCGAGGCGCCCACCGTGACCGCAAGCCATGGGGAGGCCAACCCGAGCACGCCGTGCGCGCCGAGCAGGCCGGTGAGCGCCTTGATGCCGATGTCGGAGACGCCGAACAGGATGCCCGAGGCCGCGCCCAGCATGACGCCCTGATGTTCGCGCGGCGCGCCGATCCGCGGGCCGAGGATCAGCAGCGTCCCGATCGCGACCAGCCCGGCCTCGAAGGCGATCATCCCGGGCACCGAGTAGCGCGAGTGCGCGCCATGCACGACCGGCAGCGAGATGCCGAGCAGGATCAACCCGAGCGCGGTCATCGCCAGACCGGCCCACTGGCGGCCGCCGACACAGGCGCCGTAGTAGCGCTCGGCCATGATCGCCAGCAGCACGATGCCGCCGGCCAGCACCATCTGCACGACCGAGAGCGGCACCAGCGCCATCGCGCCGACGTGAAAGAGCCACGAGCCGACGGCGACGAGCATGCCGAGCGCGAACATCCGCGAGGCGAAGAGCTGACGCGCCGATCGGACCGGATGGAGGAAGTCGACCGCCGGCGCGGCGCAAGCGCCGCGGTGCTTGTAGAGGAAGCCGAGATTGGTCGTGAGCGCGCAGCCGAGAGCCAGGGCGATGCCCAGGGTGAGAGTCATAGAGGAGGAACTCGTGGTGGTGGTGGGTTTTCCGGATGCCGCCCGGCACTTCTACCGGGTGCGTTACCCCCGATTCGGCATCCGGAACTGAGTGCTTGAGGACCGTGAACTTCGGTGGACACGTTTTTCCGCGTGCCGCTTCCCCATTCGTGCTTCCAGGGTGCCCGAGCCGCGTAAATTCGCGCTAAGTCAGGTGTAGGAATCCGGTTGCCGCCAGCCTAGGAATCCAGGTTGCCGCCAGCCCAGCAATCCGGTGCCATCGTCTCAGGAGCGCCGTGGCGCCGGTCCGCTTTATAGAGTGCGCGCCGATGCTGGTCGATTCCACTGCCGCGGCGAACCCCTCAGCCGTGCGCAAGTCGCTGGCGCAACTGTTCGGGCCGCAGTGGCCGCAGTCGCCACAGGCCACGAGGAGGCTCTGGCAGAGCCGGCTCGTCTTTGGCCTCGGGTTCCTGGCGGCAGCGGTAGCCTGTGCCGTCGCGCTACCAGCCGGCCACGGGTTCGCGGCAGCCGCACCTGCTGCCGGAATCCTCTTCGTGCTCAGCGCGAGGCTCTACCTGCGTGCCACCTCGACGGGCTGGACCGGATGCCAGCAGGCTGCGTTCGTGCTGCTGGCCTTCTCGGTCCCGCTGAACCTGGTTCCGCTCGCGGCGTTTGCGGGTGTCGCGCTGGCCCAGCCAAGGCGCCAGAACCGAGTGCTGGAGGTGCTGAGCGCGGCCAGCAGCAATTGGTACGCGATCGCAACCGCGGTGCTGCTGTCCGTGCTCGCCCCGGGCAGCGCCAGCTGGCACCATTGGCTGGCGTATGTGATCGCCTTCGGCGGGCAGATCGCCTTTTCGATCGTCGCCGCTGCACTCAGGGACCTGACCGGCGGCGAGCGAGCGCTGGGATCATCGGAGGCACTGGACGTGCTTCTCATAGATGCGTCCCTGACACCGATCGGGTTGGCGGCCGCGGTTGCGGCGTCCACACAGCCGCTCGCCGCGCTGGTCATCATCGCCGGCGCCACGATCGTCCTCGGCCTGACCAACTACGAGCATTGGCAGCGGCGCGAGCAGACGGAGCGCGCGCTGCGCGATCCGCTCACCGGCCTCGCCAACCGCGCGCTCCTCGACGAGGCCGGCGCCACCTGCCAGGCCCGCTGCCGGCGCGCCGGAGCTGATGCTGCCGTGCTGCTGATCGACCTCGACGACTTCAAGCCGATCAACGACACCTTCGGTCATCAGGCCGGCGACGATGTGCTGCGCGCATTCGCCCACCATCTGCGCAGCGCCACGCGTGCCGTCGACATCGCGGCACGGCTCGGCGGGGACGAGTTCGCGCTCGTCCTGAGCGAGCCGATCGACACGGCGGGCGCCCACCGCGTGGCCGAGACGCTGCGGCGGAAGCTCGCCCAACCGCTCGTGCTCGCCGATGGCCAGGAGATCATGCTCACGTTCTCCATCGGATGCGCGGGGTTTGGGAGCAACGCCTCGCTCGCGGAGGCGCTGGCGCAGGCCGACGCCGCGCTCTACGCCGACAAGCGGTTCCGCAAGCGCTGATCGTTCGCTCCGTACCGGATGTGATACCAACAGGTGGTTCCCGAGGCCGTTTGGTCGGTGGCTCGGCCGCGGCGCTGTACGCGAGGCATCGGGACTCCTTCGATCGTCATGATCACGTCCTCGCCGATCTGAGCACCCGCTATGAGCAGATCCTGGAGGCAGTCGAAGCAACGGACGGCCGGGTCACGAGTGTGCGCGCCAGCCGCCAGCCGTTCACACTGATGGGGTCGCTGGGCGGCGTCGAGGCCGGACTCCGTCAGCTGCGCAGGACGCGGCCGCTCGAGGTCACCGAGGTCGAGGTTCCCGACGCCGGGAGGCTGCGCATACCAACCGACGCCGAGATGCTCCGCGTGAAGTCATACCTCGTGGTCCAGCACAACCATGTGCGCGACTACCTGGACACCGTCGCGCTGTGCGAGACCCGCGCGACCGCGAAGTCACGCGCGAGCTCAGCGCCTACAAGGGCTCGACCGGCGCTGGCACAGATGGGCGACCGTCGTTGCCGCATGCGAGCAGCTCGCGGACGCGATCCTGGAGAGGCTCCCATGACAACCATGTTCAGGAACGTCGAGGGCTCTCCCACGATGCCCGTCGAGCAGTGGCCCTATGAAGCACTGGTGGCCACGATCGAGCGAGGCACGCTTCGCGAGTGGCTTCCGCTCATTCGTGAGATCGAGCGCAGCCCATGGGGCACCGTCGCGAGGCATGTGGATGCCTATCTCGGATACGCGAGCCCGTACGGAGTCGGGCCGCTGCTGCGCCGCACGATCTCACGCGCGCGGACAGCCGCGGAAGCCCACGAGCGCGAGGTCGTGGCGAACAGAGTGCGTTCGCTGATCCGCCTCTCGGGGCTGTCCAACGAAGAGTTTGCACGGGCGATCGGCACCTCCCGGAGCAGGCTGAGCACCTACGCCTCCGGAAAGGTCGTCCCAGCCGCCACGCTGCTGGTGAGGATGGCGTCAGTGGCGCGATGCGATGGGCGCGGCCGTGTAGGAGCCCGCTGACCTCGAGATCGAGCCTGCTCGTCAGTCGCCGGGCAGGGCGCGATCGACGATCGCGCGCGCGTCGACGCCGGCCGGCAGTGTGCCGTACGCCCGGCCCGCCTGCCCCCCGAGCCGCGAGGAGCAGAAGGCATCGGCCACGGCTGATGGCGTGTGGCGCACTAGCAACGATCCCTGTAGCGCCAGGGCCATTTCCTCGACCACGCGGCGCGCGCCGTATTCGCTCACCTCGAGCGAGCTCAGCCGATCCAGATGCGCGTCGAGGTACCGGTCAGCGCCGCGAGCCAACTCACACTCGGCCCGGAAGGCGGCCACCGCCTCGGGCTCGCGCGCCAGCGCACGCAACACGTCGAGCGCGGCAACGTTGCCCGACCCCTCCCAGATCGAATTGATCGGCGCAGCCCGGTAGACCGCGGGCAAGCCCGAGTCCTCGACGAAGCCGTTGCCGCCCAGGCACTCGAGCGCCTCGGCCGCGTGCCCCGGGGCGCGCTTGCAGGTCCAATACTTCATCACCGCCGTCGCGAGGCGGCGGAAGGCGCGGCCGTCGTCAGCGTCGTCATAGGCGCGAGCGATGCGCATGGCTGCGACGGTGGCCGCCTCGGAGTCGAGCGCCAGGTCGGCCAGCACGTTCTGCATCGCCGGCTGTTGCACGAGCCGTGCCCCAAAGGCGCTGCGGTGGCGCGCATGGTGGATCGCCTCGACGGTACCGCGCCGGTAGACGCTGGCCGACCCGAGCATGCAGTCGAGCCGGGTGTGGTTGACCATGCGGATGATCGTCTGCACGCCGCGCCCCTCCTCCCCCAGCAGTCGCGCCCGGGCGCCACGGAACTCGACCTCTGCGCTCGGCAGCGAGCGCGTACCGAGCTTGTCCTTGAGTCGCTGGAACTCCATGCCCTCACCGCGCGCCACGACGAAGCACGAGAGCCCTGCCGAGGCTTGGGCCAGCACCAGGAAGATGTCGCAGGGCGGATATGAGCAGAACCACTTGTGTCCGTGCAGCTCGTACCAGCCGTCGCCGGCATCGTGGGCCCGCGTGATATTCGCGCGCACGTCGGAGCCGCCCTGGCGCTCGGTCATCGCCATGCCGGCGAGCGCCCCGGCGTCGTGATCGGAGGAGGTCAGCCGCGGCTCCCACTGGGCGGCCAGCTCCGGCGAGCCGTCACGCAGCGCGGGGACGGCGGCGTAGGTCATCGAGACCGGGCACATGACGCCGTCGTCGAGCTGACCCCAGAGCACGAACATCGCCGCGCGCACCACATGCGCACCGGCACGCTGCTCACGCCAGGGCAGTCCAGATATGCCGCGGTCGATCGCGCCGCGCAACAACCAATGCCAGCTCGGATCGAGCTCGACGGCATCGACGCGGTTGCCATAGCGGTCGTGGGTACGCAGCACCGGGACGTTGCGCTCGGCTCGTCGGGCGTGCTCACGCGCCGCGACGCTGCCGGCGACCGCACCCGCTTCGCTGACCCGCTCGGTCCCCCAGCCACCGCCCTCACGCGCAAGCGCCTCCTGCAGCGGCAGGTCGAGCTCGAACAGGTTCACGGGCTCCAGCGGCGGTGCCTGGTTGAGCACCGCGCGCTCTGGATCCTGGGAGTCGAGCTCGGGATTTCCGTGCAGCGCAGCCATGGCGATCGCTGCGGCTCAGGCTACTGCCACACGCCTGTAGATCGCGAGCTTGTGAGCGGCGTGCCGGCGATGCTTGGCACGAGTGCGGCGCGCCTTGGCGGCCATCGCGTGACCGGTGGTCGCGAACATACCGTCATACCCGTACTCGGTCCCTGACGCGTTCGTCGCGACGAGCCGGTAGTGGTACTTCGTGCCCGGCTTCAGCGTCGCGAGGTGCGAGCCGATCGAGACCGGAGCGGCTCCGGCGCCGACGCTGACCGCGGCGGTGCTGGAGCCGTAGGAGCTCGTGGTCCCGTACTGCCAGTAGTAGGAGGTCGCCTCACCGTTGGGGTAGACGCCGGCTCGTAGCCATGCGCCGGTGTTGGCCAGGCGCAGCGTGTAGGTCTTGCTATCACTCGGGCCCAGCGACGGGAGGCCGATGCCGGGGGCGCCGGGGGCGATCTGGCCGGAGATGGAGCCGGCACCGGTGGGGCCGTCATAGCCGGTGGCGGCGTTGCAGAGGGCCGAGAGCTCACCTGCGCAGGCGCCGGTGCTACCCGTTGTCGGGTCGTTGAGGTTGGCGGCGTCGGTGTAGGCCCACTGCGGGGTCGAGCCGTTCACCCCGGTGATCGCCTGGAAGGCGGCTACCAGCGGCGCGGCGAGGCTGGTGCCGCCGCCGTCGAACCAGCCTCCGGCCGGTGAGTCATAGACGGTCAGGCCGGTGGAGGGGTCCGCGTCGGCGGATATATCTGCGTAGCTGCGGCCGCTGCAGCCATCGGACGGTTGGTAGGGCAGCGGCTGCTCCTGGGTGTCGCAGCCGGCGCTCGAGCCGTTCCACGCGGTCTCGACGATGCCGCGCGCGTTGGGAGCGGTCGGGGTGGCGGGGGCGAGCGTCGTGCCGCCGACCGCGGTCACATAAGGGAGCGCCGCCGGATAGGCGTCCTCCCCGGTCGGCAGCGCGCCGTTATCACCGGTGGCGACATCAATCGAGACACCCGAGGAGCTGAAGTCCGTGAAGGGGTTCTGGGTGTAGATGCCGTCGCCGCTGATCGAGACCTGGTTGGCGCCCGCCGCGACCGCGGCGCCGACGGCTGCCTGCAGATCCTGCGCATCGGCGGCGTTGGCCTCGACCAGATCGACCTTGCAGTTCGGGCAGAGGGCGGAGACGGCCTCGATGTCCATCGATTCCTCCTGCGCCCAGCTGGTGTCCTCGGCCGGAAGCGGTGAGGCCTGTCCCTGCTCATTCATCTGCCGAAAGCAGCCGTTTGCGGGTGTGCAGGCCGAGAGGCCGTAGGTCGAGCGGAAGGTCGCCAGGTCCGAGGCGGCGGCCGGGTCGTCGTAAACGCCGACGATCGCGACGGTGTCACCGCCACCGCGGTTGGCGGAGAGGTAGGTGAGGTCGTATGCCTGCTGCAGGTAGGCCGGGGTCATCTGCTGCGGCGCCGGAAGCCCCGTGCTGGCGATGTTGTGCCTGGCACGACGCGCCTTGACCATGGGACGCACCGGCTTGCCGTTGCGCCGGGAGACGAGCACCTGGGCGTCACAGGTGATCCGACCGAGCGCAGGGGCGGGGCAGGTGTCCCGCGCGATGGTGCTCTGGGCGGCGTCAGCGCCGGCGTTGCCCGCGAGAGCCTGCAGCGCCAGTGCCGAGGACAGTGCGACGAGGGCGAGTCGCGCAGGCTTCCATGCCGTCCGCATGCCCTTCGCATCGGGTCCCGCGCGCCCGTACTGGCATCAACAGACGCCTTCTTGGACGTATGGCGGGCAATCCTGCCGGGCCTCTACAACACCCGTCCAGAGATGCGCCAGAGCCTCAACCGCTGCTGGCGAGGGCGCCGAGCGCGACCGCCCACAGCGCCGTCATACCGGGGAGGTGCCAGGTCCAGTCGAGCAGGTTGGAGAGCATGAACGCCACTACCAGTGGCGCGAGAGCAGGGCCGCCCAGTACGCACCGCCCGGCCACGCGATCGCGTAGATCTATATGCGGACCACCGGCTACCGGCTCCACCGGCTCCCCGTTTATGGCGGCGTGGTCCGCTCCGAACAGTCACCGCTCCTGCTTCGCTAACCGGTAGCTTGATGCATCCGATGGCGCGTCGCGATGCACATTCCGGCAGGCGCAAGGGCGGCGGTGGGCGGCGGCGGACCGCGGCACGGCGTGATGCTCGCTCAGGATCACGCGAGCCGGATCTGCTGCGTGAGGTGCGCCGCCGGCTCGGCTCCGGCGATCCCCTCTCCCTGCTGGCCGAGCTCTCCGGGCTGCTCGCGGTCGTCGACCCTCGCCGTCAGAGCCCGATGCAGCGTGCGCTCTCCGACCAGCCCGCCGACGCGCCGAGCCTGGCGGAGCTGATCCGCACGTTCGTCGACGTCGACCGGCTAGAGACCTCCGCGCTGCTGGCGGCCGCCACGCAACTGGCACCGGATGAGCAGACGCGGGCGCACGCCCGCCGGCAGCTCGCGGGCCGTCGCCACATGCTGCCGCAGTGGCTGCGGGAGCTCGACCGGGCCGAGGCCCACCGCTGCGACGTGATGTCCCACGTGCTGGGTGACGGCGATGAGGTGACCGTCGGCGTCCGCCTGAGCGACGGGCACGAGCTGACGGCGCTCGTCTATATCGACCACAACCTGGGCGTGGTCGCCAAGGACGGATTCGTGGTCTCGGAGCCGCTCGAGAAGCTGATCGGCTTCGTGCGCGAGCACGGGCAGGCGCCTGCAGACACTCGCATCGATGCGCTGGGGCCCGCCGACGCCCGCGCGCGGATCAGCGAGGCAATCGAGCACGGCGCGATGATGTACCCGCCGTTTGAGAGCGACACCTGGCCGGCGGCCCGCCCGCTGGTCGAGTGGATCGTGCGCCTGCTGCCCGAGGGCGGGAGCGGCTACCAGCGCCCCGCCTGGGACGACAAGGCACAGAGGCGGCTGACTGACGCGTTCTTCAGCTCCGAGTTCGGCCTGGTGCTCGATGATCCAGATCACCGCAGCCTGTTCGAATCGATCCTCTGGTACGGGACCGACTACGGTCCGGGTGACCCGTTGCACTGGAGCCCGGTGGCGGTCGAGATCCTGCTGCTGGACTGGATCCCGCGCAAGATCGTCGCGCCCGCGCGCGAGCTGGCCCAGGCGCCGGAGGTCCTGCGCGCCTTCGTCCGCTATGCCCACGCGCAGCGCGAGATCCCCGCGGCGCTAACCGCGGAGACGCTGGAGGCGGTCGATGCCCACGAGCCCGAGTACCAGGAGCTGATCCGCTCGCCGCGGCCCCAGGGACCGATGGCGCTACTCGCCAGCATCGGCGCGGTCGACCCCGAGGGGCCGTGGGAGCTGCCGGAGGAAGAGGAATTCGATCTCAGCGAGTACATGCTCGAGGTACTGCGCGCAGAGGTGGGCGGCGACAAGACGCTCGCGTCGCTGAACACCGATCCGCTCCCCGACGAGGACTTCAACTGGGCGGGAATCGCTGAGGACGTCCACGCCAGAGTGAGCGAGGTTCTGTCTCTCTGCGACCGCTGCTGCGACGAGATGCTCAGCGGCGAGTACCGGACGGCATGCCGTCGCTACCTCGCGCTCGTGGCGGGGGGCGACCCTGGGGTCTTCCGCCGGCGCGGCAGTGCGCAGACCGCGGCGGCGGCGGTCGTGTGGACGATCGGAACCGCCAATGAGCTCTTCCACCCGGGTCGCGGCAGCATGCGCGTCAAGGATCTGCTCCCACACTTCGGCATCACCCAGGGGGGCGTCTCGCAGCGCGCCGCGACGCTGATGAAGGCAAGCCGCCTCCGCGATGCGAACGACCACGCCTCCGCCTGGGACATCAAGCTCGGAACCCCGGATCTGCTGGTCTGCTCACGCCGGAGGCGGATCATCGAGCAGCGCGACCGCTACAGCGCCTGATGCCGACGTAAGCTGACGTGAGCCGGCCGCCGGCGGGTCGTGGTGTGTGTGTGTGTAGTCATCAAGATGTCACCCATTGCGACGATAAGATGTATCCATGCGCACGACGCTCACCCTGGATGACGACGTGGCAGACGCGCTGCGCGCCCTGGCGCACGCTCGCCAGCAACCGTTCAAGCGGGTTGTGAATGAGACGATCCGCAGCGGTCTCGCGACCGAGCAGCCGACACCCATGCGGTTTCGGCAGACGACGAGCGCGATCGGCGCGCTCCCGGGCGTGGATCTGGTCAAGGCGCTGACGCTTGCCGCAGCGATGGAGGATGAGGAGATCGCCCGCAAGTTGGAGCAGGGGCGCTGAGAACACCTGATGTAAATGTGCTCCTGTCGGCCCGCGACTCGCTATCGGCTCATCACGAGCCGGCGCGTGCGTGGGTCGAAGAGCATCTGTCTGGCCGTGAGCGGGTCGGATTCGCGACCGTTGCCCTACTCGGCTTCATCCGCATATCGTCCAACGCCCGAGTGGTCTCCGCACCCCTGACGGCGAGCCAGGCGCTCGACCAGGTCGACCAGTGGCTGGCGGCGCCGGCGGCAACCCTGATCCACCCCACGGGCACGCATCTGCAGACGCTAAGGCGCCTGCTGGAGAAGTCGGGCACGGCGGGCAACCTGACCACCGACGCGCACCTCGCCGCGCTCGCGATCGAGCACAACGCGACCCTTGCCAGCTTCGACGGCGACTTCCATCGGTTCGAGTCGCTGTCCTTCGAGTACCTCGGATAGACGTCTCGGCGTCCGGCCGGGGCGTCCGGCCGGGCGGCCCAACCAGCAAGTGGGCCGCCCGGGGATAGACGCTTCTCGTACCTGGCTTCTCAGCTCAGGTCGCCGTTGCCGCTGGGCTCCTCCGAGGGGAGACCGAGGTCGGCGAACTCGTCGGCGAAACCGAACGAGGAATCGACGTTGCCGATCTCCTCCAGGTCGGAGAGGTCGGCGTGCAGGCCACCGAAGTCGCCCAGCGCCTCACCGTCGGAGAGACCGAGCTCGGCCGCCAGATCGTCATGGTCGAGCAGGCCAACCTCGTCGATGCCACGCGGCAGCGGCTCCGAGGGCTCGATCTCGATGCGGCGGTAGCGCTTGAGCCCCGTCGCCGCCGGGATCAGCTTGCCGATGATGACGTTCTCCTTGAGGCCGTTGAGGCGATCTACCTTGCCCTCCAGCGCAGCGTCGGTCAGCACCTTGGTGGTCTCCTGGAAGGAGGCCGCCGACAGGAACGAGTCGGTGTTGAGCGAGGCCTTGGTGATGCCGAGGATGATCTCCTCGGCCTGGGCCATCTCGCCACCCTTCTCGGCAACCTGCGCGTTGATCTTCGCGTACTCGTGACGATCGACGAACTGGCCGGGCAGCAGGTCCGTGTCGCCCTTCTGGTCGACGCGGACCTTCTTCATCATCTGGCGCACGATCAGCTCGATGTGCTTGTCGTTGATGTCCACGCCCTGGGACACGTAGACCTCCTGGACCTCCCGAACCAGGTACAGCTCGGTCTCAGTCCGATCACGGACGGCCAGCGGCTCGTGGGGATACAGCGAGCCCTCGTTGAGCTGGGTGCCCGGCTCGATCTTCTGACCGGCGTCGACGAACAGCCGTGTCCGCCGCGGGAAGGTATGCCGATGCTCCTCGCCGCCGTCATCGGTGATGACCACGGTGACGGCCTTGTCCGAATCCTCGATTGAGACCTTGCCGCCGACCTCGGCGATCTTGGCCAGGCCCTTGGGCTTGCGGGCCTCGAACAGCTCAACCACGCGCGGTAGACCGGGGGTGATGTCGGCGCCGGCCACGCCACCGGTGTGGAAGGTCCGCATCGTCAGCTGCGTGCCCGGCTCGCCGATCGACTGGGCGGCGATGATGCCGACAGCGTCTCCGATCTGAGCCAGCTTGCCGGAGGCCAGTGACCGTCCGTAACAGGCCTGACAGACGCCGGTCGGAGCCTCGCACTTGAGCACCGAACGTACTGGCACCGTGACCACGTGGCCCTTCTCGGTGTCGTCATGCCAGCACTCGACCAGATCAGCCAGTTCGGCGCGATCGATCTCCTTGCCCTTCTCCACGATCACCCGGCCGCGCTTGGTCTTGACG
>JBOGYJ010000305.1:0-22903 GCA_050696795.1 Solirubrobacteraceae bacterium
GCGCTGCAGCGCGTCGACGATCAGCGGCGCCGTGAGGCGCTCGCCAGGGCCCACCGACTCGGCCGCCAACTCCAGTGCGCTGAGGGCCGCGCGAGCGTCACCCTGGGTCCACTGGGCGGCGTAGTCGAGCGCCTCGGCGTCGACATTCGCGGCTTCGCCGACCTCGCCACGGTCGACGGCTCGGTCAAGCAGGGCACGAACGTCCTGCGTTGAGAGCGCCTCGAGTTGATAGACGCGCGCCCGCGAGATCAGCGCCGAGTTGACCTCGTAGTACGGGTTCTCAGTGGTCGCGCCGATCAGCGTCACGAGCCCCTCCTCCACCGCCGGCAGCAGCGCATCCTGCTGGGCCTTGTTGAAGCGGTGGATCTCATCCAGGAAGAAGATCGTGGCGCGGCCGAGCTTGCGCCGCTCCCGCGCGCGGGCGATCACCGCGCGCACCTCGGCCCGGCCGGCCTCGACGGCGCTCTCCTCCTCAAAGGCGGCACCGGAGGCGTGCGCGACAATCCGCGCCAGCGTTGTCTTGCCGCTGCCCGGTGGGCCGTGCAGGATCATTGAGTGCGGGCGCCCGGACTCAATCGCGCGGCGCAGCGCCGAGTTCGCGCCGAGCAGCGAGCGCTGGCCGACAAACCGATCGAGCGTGGTGGGGCGCATGCGGGTGGAGAGCGGCGCGCTCGCCGGCGCGCCGCTCGGAGCGGGCGGCTGCTGATCGTCGAACAGGCTGTCCACGCCACCAGTATCGCGAGCGGCCGCCCCAAGGCGCCGATTCAGGCACCGGTACAGTGCGGACACCGATGCCTGAGCGTGAGATCGTTCTCTACGGCAACCCCGACACGGCGTCGACGATCATCCACGGCGTGCTGGAATGGGCGAGCGCGCCCCATCGCCTGGTGATCGTGGGCGGCCAGGGGCCGGATGCGATCTCACTGGCGGACTACCGGGAGCTCAACCCGCTCGGGAGGGTCCCGACGATCGTCGACGGCGAGCTTGTCCTCTATGAGACGGTCGCGATCCTCGAGCACCTCGTCGAGACGCTGCCGGGCCTGGGTCCACGAGCGGGCGAGCCGGGCCGGCCGGAGCTGCACTTCTGGCTGGCCTGGCTGACCAACGACCTGATGTCCACGTATTACCGGTGGTTCAAGGCCAAGCAGATGATCGCGCCAGACGGCATCCCCGCTCTGCGAGCGGGCGCCATCGCCGCACTGGAGCAGCACGGAGAGTGGCTCGAGCGGCGGCTGACCGGCCGGCGCTGGTTGGTCGGCGATCGCCCCTGTGTCGCGGACCTCTTCCTGTGGGGCCTAGTCGGCTGGGGCGTCGACATCGACGGCCTCACCCTGGGCGGCGAGGCGCTCGCGGCCCACACCGCGCGGACGCTCGAGTTGCCGGGCGTCGGCGCCGCGCTCGAGCAGGAGCGTCAGGTCGCGGCGTAAGGCATCGTGGTGCGAGGCGCGTTGGCGTCATAGCACCAATCACTCTGGGATCAGCTCCAGTTGCCGACCGCGCTTGCCTGAGCGGTCCTGCCTGACCGTCACGGCACCGTCGAACACCTCCGGCTCGAGGAACGCGCGCATCAACTTGTGATGCGCGCGGTGGCGCAGCGCCTGCGCCTCGTGACGGACGGCGGCGGCGTATTCGGCCGGGCCCGAAGGACGCTCCTCGACCAGGCGGCGGGCGAGGATCTGCTCCGCCGCCCAGGCATAGACGGCGTTCGCGGCCACCTCGACCTCGAGCATCCGGTAGGGCACGTACTCGGGGACGCGGCTCTTGCTGTAGCCGGCCCGCCGGGCGGCCCGTTCGAGCTCGCGGAACTCGCGGCGGCCCTCATAGACCGTGACCACTCCGGTCTCAGGATCGAACTCCGCCTCCGTGGCCTGATCCTCGTCATTGCGCGCGATCTCCCTGACCCAACCCGCCGCCCGGTGACGGACGATCACCACCTCAAGCTCAGCGGTGTGCTCGCCGGCGGCGGCGAGCACGGACAGCCGTGAGCCGGGCTCCACGGTCACCCGCGCCCGCAGCTTGAACGCGATCGCACAGGACCCGCGCGAGCCTGGCTCCGGTACCGTCGCGCTGCGCGGGGTGACGCTCAGCCCCGAGTCCGCCTCAATCTCGACGGCCGCTCCCGGCGTGACCGCGTTCGGGTCCGCGAGCAGCGTGACCGTGCGCTGCTCGCCAGGGCGCAGGCGGATCGGCGAGCGCTTGAACCACAGTGCGCGGGCGGGCGCGGGCGGGCTCTCAGGGGGCGTCGGCAGTTCCTCCAGCGGCTCCGGCTCCGGCCCCGGCTCCGGCGCGAGCGACTCCTCCGCCTCGGTCTCCTCGGCGGGATCGGCGCCGGTACCCGGGTCAGTGCCGGGAGGCCGCCGCGTCGGTGTATCCCCCGGCTCACCGCCGGCGACGCCGGGCTGGTCGAAGGCGGCCTTCAGCAGGTCGTTGAGCGCCCTCAGCCCGACCTGGTCCCTGGCGGTCACCGCCCGGCCGGCGCCGATCAGATGCGCGCCGGCGCGGCGCTCCTCGGCGGCGACGATCGGGCGCAGCACGCGGTTGATCGCCTCGTGGAGCGCGACGACCAGCGGATGGTGCTCGTTGAGGCCGGAGCGGTCCACCCTGACCACCACCTGCGGGCGGGGCCGCGCCAGCGATTCACGCTGCAGGCGCTCAATCGCCTCGCAGATCACCTCGCCGTAGAGGTGTCTCGCGCCCGAGCGTCCCTCGAAGGCTGAGAGCGTCGTCTCATGCGCGGCGCGTCCCGAGCGGATGACCAGCCCGCCCCGTCTGGTCGCCCGCGAGAAGCCCTGCGAGAGCGGCTCCTTGGCGCGGCGGACCACGATCCGGGCACTCACGCCACCGGCGACCTTGACCTCGCCGTCGAACAGCAGCGGGCGCTCAGGGTCCGGCTCGGGCTCCGGATAGGTGATCAGCTGCAGGATCTGCCCGGGCTGCTCCAGGTAGACCTCGCGAGCGGGGTCCTCGAGGATCGGCCGGAGCTGCACCAGTTGCGCCACCAGCGTGCGCAGGCGGCCCGGGGACGGAAGCCGCGCCGCGGCCAGCGGCACGGTCACGCGGGTACCGGACTCGGCGACACCGAGCGCCCTCAGATCAGCGGTCGTAGCGGCCTGCTCGCGGACGTGCACGAACGCGTAGGGCTCGTCCCCGGAGGCCGGAAAGAACCAGGATTCGACGGTCATTCCGGCGCGTATGCCCTCGATCCTGCCGGCCCCCTGCGCGAGCCAGACGTCACGCAGCCCGCGTCCGAACAGTCCGCGCTGGCCGGCGCGCGGCGGCTCGACGCCGAGCGCCCCGAGCCGGCTGTCGACGATGGCGGCGTCCACACCCTCCCCGTCGTCCGTGCAGCGCAGCTCATGCGTCCAGGACTGCAACGCCGGCGAGCTCAGCCGTCGCATCCGTTGCCGCCACACCGCGATGAACTCCGGCTCGGACGCGGCGAGCGCGAGCACGATCCGGCCAGACGGACGGCCGCTGGCCGAGATGGCCGCGTCGGCGTTGGTCACCAGTTCTGGGATGATCTGGACGAGGTCGACCCCGGACTGCGCGAAGTTCTCGCGGAAGTAGCGCCCGCGGGCACGACCAAGGCGGACCGCCGATGGGTCGCGTTCTGCCACGGGCCTCATCGCATCAGTGTCGCGTGAGACCCCGACACGCCGCCACGCGCTCAGAACTCGGGAAGGATCCGGTCGGGGTCGGTGACGCCGGAGTCGATCGCGGCCTGGCGCACCGCAGCGGCGACCGAGGCGTGCACGCGGCGGTCCAGCACCTCAGGGATCAGCTCGGACTCGACCGTCAGTCCCGCGAGCGCCCAGGCGGCGGCGCGCTTCATCTCGAGGTTGATCGCGCTGGCGCCCGCGAGCAGCGCGCCCTTGAAGATGCCGGGGTAGCCGAGCACGTTGTTGATGCTGGTGCCGTCGGCGGCGACAACCGCACCGGCGGCGACCGCGACCTCGGGCTCGATCTCGGGCGCGGGGTTCGTGAGCGCGAAGATCACCTGGCCGTCGCGCACCATCTCGGGCTTGATCAGACCCGGCTTGCCGCTGGTCGCCACAACGACGTCGACCTCGCGCATCAGCGTGTCGATGTCGGTGATCTCGATCCCACGTGCCCGCGCATGCTCCTGGGCGGCGGGGTTGGGGTCGCAAGCCAGCACGCGCTTGACGCCGGCGTCGTGGATCAGCGTCGCAATCCCGAAGCCGGCGGCACCGAGGCCGACCTGGCCCACGACCGCCCTGTCGAGGCGGATGTCGGCCTGGCGGCAGGCGGCGATCAGCGCCGCCAGTGTGACCACCGCGGTGCCGTGGACATCGTCGTGCATCACCGGCTGTGGCAGCGCCTCGATCAGCCGGCGCTCGATCTCGAAGCACTCGGGTGTGGAGATGTCCTCGAGGTGAATGCCGCCGAAGCCGGGCGCGATCCGGATCACGGTCTCGACGAACTCATCGACGTCCTTGGTGTCGATCAGGATCGGCACCGCGGTGATGTCCACGAACTGCGAGTAGAACATCGCCTTGCCCTCCATCACCGGCATCGCCGCGACGGGGCCGATGTCACCGAGCCCGAGCACGCGGCTGCCGTTGGTGCAGATCGCAACGCTGCGGCCGATCATCGTGAAGCGCGGCGCCAGCTGGGGGTACTCGTGGATGGCCTCGGAGACGCGCGCGACACCGGGCGTGTAGACGTCGCGTACCTCCTGGTTGGTGGTGACCGGGCGGCGCGAGCGCGTCTCGAGCTTGCCGCCCATGTGAGCGATGAAGGCGCGGTCGTGGTACCAGACGACGTGCACGCCGGACAGCTCCCCGAGCGCCACCGCCAGGCTGTCGGCGTGCTCCTTGTCGCGCAGCTCGACGGTGATCTCGCGGATCGCCTCGAGGCGAGCGACGGTGATGGTGTGCACGTCGCCGATCAGCCCGCCCTCCTCGCTGATCCTCTGGGCCACCTGCGCGAGCTGTCCCGCCTGGTGCGGGATGCGCAGGCGGTAGGTGCAGTCCATTGACATCGGCTCCCATCCTACGTACCCGATCCCGCGAGCGGCCCCGAACCCCGGATGGGGCGGCACATCAACGGGCCAGAACGCGCACGAGCTCGTCCGGCACCGGCGCGGCGAGCACCGGCGCGATCAACTCCGCCGGACCGGGTCGGCACAGGTGGTAGCCCTGTGCGAAGTCACAGCCGAGCGCCGAGATCTCGGCGAGCGCGCGCTCGTCCTCGATGCCTTCGGCGATGATCAGCAGTCCGTGTGCGCGCACTATCTGCGCGATCGCCTCGAAGATCGCGCGGGCCTTGTTGTCGTTGCCGAGTCCGGCCACGAACGCACGATCGATCTTGACGCCGGTGATGGGCAGCTCGCCGAGCCGTGCGAGCGAGGAGTAGCCGGTGCCGAAGTCGTCGATGGCGGTGCGGATGCCGGCCTCGCGCAGCTGCACGATCGTCTCGCGCGCAGCCCCGACGTCCTGGAGGATCGCCGACTCCGTGACCTCGAGCAGCAGGGTCGCCGGCGGCAGCCTCGCCGTCTCGAGCAGCTCGAGCACACGATCACCGAAGCGCGGCCGGCCCAGCTGGATGCCCGACACATTCACGGACAGCTGGATGCCGGGGAGGGTCTGCGACCAGAGCTGCGCCTGCGCGATCACGAGCTCGAGCACACGCTCACCGAGCGGCGCCATCAGCCCTGATTGCTCGGCCAGCGGGATGAACTCGCCGGGTGCGACCAGGCCGCGTGTGGGATGCTGCCAGCGCACGAGCGTCTCGACACGGTCCCAGGCGCGGTCCGCGAGCCGCATCAGGGGCTGGTAGTGCATGACGAACTCGTCCTCGGCGAGCGCGCGGCGGAGCTCCGCCTCGCGCGTCACGCGGTCGCGCAGCTGGGTCGCGATCCGGCGGTCATAGACACGTTGGCGCCCGAAGCCGTCGGCGCGGGCGGCGTGCATCGCGGCAGCGGCATGGCGGACCAGCCCGTAGGCGCCGGTCGTCACATCGCTGTAGGCGATGCCGAGTGAGAGGCTCAGAAAGAGCTCGGTGTCCTCCGGCACGATCGGCGACTTGAAGCTCTCCCTGATCTCCTCGACGACGCTGAGCACTGCAACCTCGTCGGACGCATCGACCACCAGCGCGAACTCGTCGGAGCTGAAGTGGCCGACCAGCCCGGCGCTACCGGCCGCCTTGAGCAGGCGTCGCCCCACCTCCGCCAGCAGTTGGTCGCCGGCGTGCTGCCCGAGTGTCAGCCGCAGCGGCTTGAAACGATCGATCTCGACGCAGATCACCGCCACCTGCGAGCGCGTGACCCGATCGTTGATCAGCTCCATGAAGCGGACTCGGTTCAGCGTTCCGGTGAGCGGGTCGACATTGGCCTGCTTGCGTACGCGCTCGGCCACCGACTCGTGCTCGATCGCGAGCGCCAGCACCTGACCCATGCTCGCGACCAGTTCCAGCTCGCGTTCGCGCGGACGCGCCGGCACGGACTGATAGACGGCGATCACGGCGATCGTCTCGTCGCCACCGGTGCGACTCAGCGGTGTGACCCAGAGCGAGCTGACGCCGAGCCGCTCGAGTCCCTGTGCCAGCTCATCGACCTCCGGTCCCCCGTGCAGGTCGGCGACGACCACCGGCTCGCGACGCGCCGCAGCGGCACCCCAGGGCCCGAAGCCCTCCCCCACCCGCAGCCCGTCGACCAGGTCGGCAAAGCCCGGCTCCAGCGAGGGGCCTGCAGCCTGTCGCATCAGCCCCTCCTGGCGATCGACCAGCAGGATCGCGCAGCCGAGGCCCGGGACCCGGGCGTCGATCCAGCCGGCGCCGGCCTCGAGAATCTCCGTCAGCGACCGCCCACGAGCGATGCTGTCGAGCACGCTTCGGTAGGCGCTCAGCGATTCGCTGTCGGCCTGCCGGCGGCCCTCGAAGCGCTTGCGCGCGGTCACGTCGAAGGTGTAGCCGCAGATCCGCGTCACCGCGTCACCGCTGCGCTCGGCGACGTCATCACGGTGGACAGCCACCTGATGCTGCGGCCATCGCGCACCCGGTATTCGATCTGAGCACCCTGGCCGGTGCTGACAACCCGCGCGCGCAGGGCTGCCAACGCTTGATGGTCCGGCTCTGGCAAGAGCTCCAGCCAGGTCTCGAATGCCGGCTGCACCACCTGCACGTCGGTGCCGTCGGCACCGTGCATCCAAAACAGCTCCGGAGAGCAGCTCAGTACATCGGTACCAAGGTCGACGCTCCAGGAACTGAAACCGTCCACATCATCGCCCCCGTCTTCTCCCTGCCTGACCTCGAGTCTCACGGCGTCTCCCACGGCATTGCGGGTACTTCCACGCTCGCAGCGGTCCCCCGAAGCGCCCCCGTTTGGCGCTGTCCGCGAGTAAACCATGGCACACGGTTGTTAGGGAAAGCCGTCAACCCACGACATAACTGTGTGCTGTGACCACTTGTTGCATGCAGGGTCCGATAAGTTGGGCTCATGAGCACCCATCCGACACCCAGCGAGCGCGCGCGCCAGCTCGTCCGTGGCGGCTTTGACATGCATGTGCACATCGATCCGGACTTCGTGCCGCGGATCATCGACGACGTCGGCCTGGCGCGGCGGTGCGTGGAGCTCGGGCTGGCCGGTTTTCAGATGAAGTCGCATTACAACGCGACCGCGGAGCGGGCCCGGACGGTGAATGCGGCGGTGCCGGGAGCGCATGCGATCGGGGCGATCGTGCTCAACCAGGCGGTTGGCGGGATGAATCCACTGGCGGTGGAGATCGCCGCGCGGGAGGGCGCGCGCACGGTGTGGATGCCAACGGTCAACTCGACGGGCGAGATGGAGGAGGTGCACAGCTTCGCGCCGGGCGCGCCGATGCCGGTGTGGATGAAGTTCGAGGTCTCGCTGCGCGAGGCCGGGGTCGAGGCGGAGCCCGTGGCCGTGCTGGATGGCGACGGCAAATTGCTGCCGGCGGTGCAGAAGGTCCTCGGAGTTGCGGCCCGGCATCAGCTGGTGCTGGCCACCGGCCACCTCGCGCGTGATGAAATCTTTGCGGTGGTCGACGGCGCCTTGGCGGCTGGGATCGGTGATGTTGTGGTCACGCATCCGGAGTTTCCCTCGCAGAACCTGAGTCTCGAGGACCAGGCCGAGCTCGCGAACAAGGGCGCGTTGTTGGAGCGCTGCTTTACGACCCCATACACGGGCAAGGTGAGTTGGGAGCGCGTCTTTGACGGTGTGCGCGCAACCGGTGTTGAGAACAACGTGCTCTCGACGGATCTGGGACAGGTATTCAACCCGCCGGTTGAGGACGGTCTGGCGCTGTTCGCCGACCGCTTCCTGCAGGCCGGCTTCAGCGAGGAGGAGGTTCATACGATGACCGTCACCAACACACGCAGGCTCGCGGGAGAAGACCGGTGAGCCGGCGGATCCAGGTCATCGGTGCCCACTCGGCGGACTTCGTCTGGCGCGCCGGCGGCGCGATCGCGAAGGCGGTGCAGCTCGGCGGCACCGCGGAGGTCGTGGCCCTCTCCTACGGTGAGCGCGGCGAGTCCGGGGAGCTCTGGAAGCACGAGAACCAGACGATCGAGAACGTCAAGCAGATCCGTCACGCCGAGGCGCAGGCAGCCGCGGCCGAGCTCGGCGCGAGCTTCAAGGCGCTGGATCTGGGTGACTACCCGCTGCAGATCGGGACCGAGGAGCTCGACCTGATCGCCGAAGTGATCCGCGAGTTCGCGCCCGAGGTGCTGGTCACCCACACCGACATCGACCCGTTCAACCCAGATCATCCCGTGGCCCACCACGCCGTCGACCGAGCGCGCTCACTGGCCGCCGGCGCCGGGGTACAGAGCGCCTTCAAGACCGTGAAGCCCCCGCAGCTGTTCCTGTTCGAGCCGCATCAGCCCGAGCTGTGCAACTTCATGCCGACGACCTTCGTCGACATCACCTCGGTGTTTGAGAAGAAGCAGGCGGCCATGGCGCACATGAAGGCCCAGGCCTACCTGCAGAGCTATTACGCGCAGCGCGCCGAGCACCGCGCCAACCACGCGCGCCGCGCCAGCGGCAACCAGGCCGTGCGCCAGGCCGAGGCGTTTCAGCGCATCATCCCGCAGGTGGTGGAGCAACTATGAGCGGTGCGAGTCCGGAAGGCGGCGGATCGGGTCCCGCCCACCCCGCCGCCACCATGTACAGCGAACTTGCGCGACTCGGGTCCGCCACCGTCTACGAGGCGGGCGGGCGCGGCGGCTACGTCGACGCCGACCTGCACCAGGCGGTGCCCGGCAGCCGCGCGGCCGGTCCGGCGCGGACGGTGGTCTGCGGCCAGGACGACAACCTGATGGTGCACGCGGTGATGGCCGAGGTGCAGCCGGGCGAGGTGCTGGTGCTGACGATGCCCCGTCCGCGGCCGGTGGCGCTGGTCGGTGACCTGCTGGCGACACAGGCAAAGGTCGCGGGTGCCGCCGCGATCCTGGTCGATGCCTCGATTCGGGATGTCGAGGAGCTGACCGAGATGGGCCTGCCGATCTGGGCGCGCTGGGTGCGCGTCAAGGGCGCCCGCAAGGACATGGCAGGCGCGATCAACGTGCCGGTCACCGTCGGCGGTGCGACGATCAACCCCGGCGACGTACTGGTGCTCGACGCCGACGGCGTCGCCGTGGTGCCGGCCACTCGCGTCGACGAGGTGCTCGAGGCGTCACTGGCCCGCGAGGAGAAGGAGCGTGTCAAGCGCGCCAAGCTTCAGGCGGGAGAGAAGTCGTACGAGTGGGACGGTCTGCGCGCCGTGGCGGAGGGACAGCAATGAGTGAGCTCGAGCCGCCGGATATCGCGCACCTGGGGCCGATCGAGCTGCTGACCCCCAAGCCGCAGCAGAGCCTCGAGTTCTTCGTCGAGATGATGGGCATGGAGGTCCAGCATCAGGAAAGCCAGTCTGTGTATTTGCGCGGCTGGGACGATTACCAGATCTGGTCGCTGAAGCTGACCGAGTCACGACAGTCCGGGATGGGTTACTGCGGCTTTCGCGCCTGGAGCCCCGAGGCGCTCGAGCGTCGCGTGGCGCTGATCGAGGCCACGGGCCTCGGCCGTGGCTGGGACGAGCAGGGCGAGCTCGGCATCGGACGCACGTACAGCTTCGAGGACCCCGACGGACACCGCTTCAAGTTCTACAGCGAGGTCGAGCGCTACGTGAAGCCGGTCGAGACCGACTACAAGAACGTGCACGGCAAGCAGCCCAACAAGGCGATAGCCGTCAAGCGCTTCGACCATCTCAACATCCTCGCCGGCGACATCCGCGCCCAACGCGACTTCTGCGTCGACACGCTCGGTTACCGCGAGTATGAGCGCATCGAGCTCGACGGCGGCACGCTCGGCGGCTCCTGGATGTCGGTCACGATCGCCGCCCACGAGCTGATCTACACCAAGGACGCCTACGCCCCTCAGGGCGCCCACGGGCGCCTGCACCACGCGGCGTTCTGGGTCGACACCCGCGAGGAGTGCCTGCGCGCCGCCGACATCTGGATCGAGAACGAGGTCTTCGTCGAGTTCGCGCCCTCCAAGCACAACGTCGCGCAAGGCTTCTTCCTCTACGGCTACGAGCCCGGCGGCAACCGCATCGAGGTCACCTCGGGCGGGCGCTTCGTGTACGCGCCCGACGAACCTTGCGTGGTCTGGAACCAGGCGGACCGCGCCAAGGGCCAGGCCTGGCACAACAAGACCGTGCCCACGTTCCACAGCTACGGCACGCCGCCGTTCGAAACGACCTCGTGAGAGCGAGCGCCGTCACGTTCTCGGTTGCTGACCGAACGCCGATCAGGCCCGACCCGGCCCGAAGCGTGCAGAGTCACTTCGCCGGTGACCTCGGCAGTCTCTCCGAGCATCAGTGCGCCCAGCTTTGCTCGGTCGAACCCGCTCACCGAGCCTGACTCGGTTACGCCGCCGTCGCGACGCTCGGCGCGCCGCACCAGGTCCTCAGCGCCTCGGCGAGGCCGGCGCCCTGCGCGGCCGTCTCGACCCAGGCAACGTAGCCATCGGGGCGGACCAGCACGCCGGTAGGGCCGCGGACTGAGCCGATCACGGGCAGCACCCACTCACCGGGGTAGCTCACGTCGAGCAGGCTCACGCGGTCAACCCGAGCCTGAAGGTCCAGGCGACCCGGCTTACCGAGGTTGATCAGCAGCGGCCGTCCGTCGCGCAGCAGTTCGAACACGCGCCTCGTGCCGTTGCCGGTCGTCGCCAGGTCCAGGTCGGGCATCCGCCGGCCCAGCAGCGGATGTCCCTCACCGAGGTCGTAGTGGATATCGAGCCCTGAGGTGATCCCGGCGAGCTCGATCCGAGCCTCGTCGATCTGCGCCAGGCGCGACGCCACCTCGGCGACCGCACGGCTGCGCTCGTCCCCGCGCTGCAGTGCGGTTTGCGCCATCGTGTGCCGGAGCGCCCGCGCGGTCACCGGATGGCGCTCGGCGTGGTAGCTGTCGAGCAGCTCGGTGGGTGAGATGCCCTTGATGACCTGGGCGAGCTTCCAGCCGAGGTTCACGGCGTCGTGCACGCCGAGGCTCAGGCCCTGCCCCCCGGCCGGGTAGTGGATGTGCGCGGCGTCGCCGGCCAGCAGCACGCGGCGGTCACGGTAGGCGGCGGCCTGCCGGGTCATGTCGGTGAAGCGGGAGATCCAGGTTGGGTTGTGCACGCCGAAGTCCGTCCCGAAGGCGTCGGTCAGCGCAGCCTTGAGGTCCTCGAGCGTGGCGTCCTGGTCGGGACCGATCTCGCGCTCCGCCGTCACGATGCGTACGGTCTTGCCGTCCTCCATCAGATGCAGGCCGTGCACGCCGATCTCATCGTGACGGAGCCCTGTCGGGGTCTCCTGGGTTACCTCCACCTCGGCGATCAGGCTGCTCTTGGACGGATCCCAGCCGGGGAATCCGATCCCGGCCAGCTTGCGGATCAGGCTGCGGCCGCCGTCGCAGCCGACGAGGTATACGGCGCGGACCGAGTCGCCGTCGGCGAGCCGCACCTCGACGCCGGCCCTGTCCTGGGCGAAGCCGATCACCTCCCTGCCGTACTCGATCTTGATCTGCGGCAGCTCAGCGATCCAGGCTGCCATGATCCGCTCGATCTTGTTCTGGAAGATCCCGAGCGCGTAGGGGTGGCGCGTGGGGAAGTCGCTCATGTCCAGCAGCGTCGTGCCGAACATGGCCGCCTGCGCCGTCTGCCCCTCCGCGAGGAAGCGCTCGGCGACCCCGCGCTGGTCGAACAGCTCAATCGTGCGTGAGTGAAACCCACCGGCACGCGAGCCGACGAGCTCGTGGTCGGGTCGCCGCTCGAAGATCACGACCTCTACGTTCTGAAGCGCCAATTCTGCCGCCAGCATCATCCCCGCCGGGCCCCCTCCGGCGATCACCACAGCATGCTCTGAATTGGTCATCCATCTGCTCCTTTCACCTGGTTGCGGCTGGCGGCGGGCGATTATGGGGCAAGAGTCGAGGCCTCATGAGGGCCTGTTGCTCGGTATAAGATTGATAGTGGCGGGGGAGCGCTCCGGCCTGCCGGCCGAACCGCCGCGCACAGCGGGGCTCCGACGTCCGGTGGACGGCATCTCCGACCTTGGTCGAAGCGCGCGGCGGAAGTTCATTCTTCGGGGTAATTGGCTCCGTGGCTCGCGAGTATGACAATCGGACCTTGTCTCTCGGAAGCTGTTTCGGCGCCGTCGCAGGCGCGACCGTCAGGAGTTGTTGACACGTGAGTCGTGAAGGGCGTCACTCTCGATCGTCCGCCGCCGGCGCCACGAGCCCGTGGCGCCGCGCGGATGGCCAGCTGCCGATCGCCGGGAACATCTTCCCCGCGCCAATCGCGGTCAAGGTACCGGAGATCATCCTGCTCTTCTGGGTCGTGAAGATCCTGACGACCGCCGGCGGCGAGGTCACCTCGGACTACCTGAAGATCTACGGGAACTTCGGCGGTGGCGGCACCGAGGTGGCGCTGTTCGTGATCGCGCTAGTGCTGCAGTTCGCCACCCGCCGCTACCGGGCTCTGGCGTATTGGTCGCTCGCGTACGCGATCGCGATCGCGGGCACCGGCCTGTCTGACTTCCTGCACCTCGACGTGCACATTCCGTACGCGGGCACATCGCTGATGTGGGCGGTGATCCTCGCGGTCGTGTTCTGGGTCTGGTACCGCAGCGAGGGCACGCTCTCGATCCACAGCATCACCACCCAGCGGCGTGAGGCCTTCTACTGGGCGACGGTATTCGTGACCTTTGCGCTTGGCACGGCGCTGGGAGATTTCACGGCTGACACGCTGAGCATGGGATATCTCGTCTCGGGCTTCTTCTTCCTGGGAGTGTTCGTGGTCCCGGCTGCCGCGTGGCGCTGGCTCGGCGTGAACAGCGTCGCTGCCTTCTGGGCGGCCTACGTCGTCACGCGTCCTCTCGGGGCATCGTTCTCGGACTGGATCAGCAAGCCGGCGAGCCTCACGGGCCTCAACGTCGGCAACGGCCGCACCGCGATCGTGTTCTCCGCGGTCGTCCTGGTGCTGGTCGCGTACCTGGCCGCCGCGCGCCCCGACGCGCAGACGGTCGGCGACGAGGGAATACCGCTGCGCGAGCCGGCCGCGGATTACGGCGCTGGGCAATTCGATCTCGACGTCGAGTAGCGCCGCACGCCGCGCGGGAGCATCCGGTGCGGCCCGGCTTAACGACCTCGCGGCGGCCAGTTGGCCGCCGCGATGCCTTTCTCGGGAGAGGAGGGTCGAGAAGCTTTAGAAGCCGGCACCGCCGGAGCCACCCCAGCCGCCGCCGGAGCCGCCGCCCCAGCCAACACCGCCGCCGCCGTAGCCGCCCGAGCCCGAGCCGGTGGTCCCCGAGCCGGTGGTCCCCGGGTCGGTGGTCGCCGGGTCAGTGGTCGTCGGCGTGATCGTGGTGGTCGTGGTGGTCGAGGTGGTCGTGATAGGGGCGGTGGTCGTCGGAGTCGTGGTCGTCGGCGTCGTGGTCGTCGGCGTCGTGGTCGTGGTCGTCGGAGTGGTGGTCGTCGGAGCGGTGGTCGTCGGAGTGGCCGGGATCGCGGTCACCGTCAGCGCCAGCACCAGCCGCTGCGGCTTGGTGAGGTAGGTCACCGAGACCGAGTCGCCAACCGCGAGCTGACCGTCGAGCAGCGTCTGCGTCAGCTGACCGGTGGCCGGAAGCGTCAGCATCGGGCCGCTGTCGCGGTGGATCGTGAAGCTGGTGCCGCCCGCGGCGATGGTCGTGACCGTGCCGGTCGCGGTCAGCTCACCGACCGGCGTCACCGACTGGGCCACCATCGTGCCCTGGTTGGTGGTCTTGTAGACGACCCGCAGCTTGATGCCGGCGGGCAACGATGTGGGAAGGTCGACATCCGCCCCGAACTGGAACGCGAGCGTGTAGCCGGCATCCGTGGTGGCCTTCAGCACCGACGGCACGAAGTGGTAGCGACGGAAGCGAGAGCTGTGGGCGTCCCAGGCGCTGTCGTCAAGCCAGCCCGGGCCGCCCTTGCGGTCGCCGCCGCCGCCACCGTCAGAGGTGCCGAAGAAGCGGCCGTTGATGTTCATGAAGATGTGCACGCCGGGATCGTCGTAGAGCGTGACCGCGCCGAGACCGCCGCCGGCCCGGGGCTCGATCGCGCCTTGCTGCCGCAGGTACCGGATCACGCCGGCATCGTTGGGGACGCCCGCTCCGGCCGGCCACAGACCCGCCCCGGCAAGCACGGCCGCGACCGAGCCCGAGCAGTCATAGCCGCGGCGCTTGCCGTTGTGGCCCGGGCCCTTCTCACCGACGCTGGCGATCCCGGCCTGGCCGTGGCCACCACCCCAGACGTAGGGGTAATCCTCGGCCGTGATCTTGTTGGCGGCCGTGGTCAGCGCGGCGAGCACGCCGCTGGCCTTGCCCGGAGTCTGCAGCGTGAACGAGTAGGCGCCCCTCGATGTCAGCGTGCCGGTCACCTGGTGGGATCGCGTTGGCAGGAGAGTCGCCAACGCTGCGGTCGGCACGGCCAGAACGACTCCGACCAGGACAGAGCTGAACAGCAAACGGCGCACGGAAACTGCTATCGGCGCGTCGCGCGCAGAACTTCACCCTTGCAGGGCGGGATGATCCCCGATGAAAACAGCCTGTCCCCGCCAGCGTTATGGATATCGACGTTTACGTCTGCGCCGGCCATCGCTGGACGTTTGTCGTATGAGCCTGTCTCAGGACGGCTTGATCGAGGCGGAGCCCTCCCAGATGTTGAGGTGCCCCTCCTCGGCGTAGTTGTCGATCTCGGCCAACTCCTCGGAGCTGAAGTCGACGTTGCCGAGCGCCTGCAGGTTGTCCTCGAGCTGCTCGATGCTCGAGACGCCAACCAGCGTCGAGGTCACGCGCGGGTCGCGCAGCGTCCAGGCCAGCGCCATCTGCGCGAGCGTCTGCCCACGCCGCGAGGCGACTTCGTTCAGCGCCCGCACCCTGTCCAGGTTCGCCTCGCTGAGGTGCGACTCGTCGAAGCCGACGCCAGTGCGGACACGTGAGTTCTCGGGAACCCCGTTCAGGTACTTGGTGGTCAGCAGTCCCTGGGCGAGCGGCCCGAAGGTGATGCAGCCGACACCCTCCTGATCGAGCACGTCGAGCAGACCGCGCTCGATCCAGCGGTTCAGCAGCGAGTAGGAGGGCTGATGGATCAGCAGCGGCGTGCCCAGGTCGCGCAGGATCTGCACGGCATCCCTGGTCATCTCGGGCCCGTAGGAGCTGATCCCGACATACAGCGCCTTGCCCTGGCGCACGGCCGTGTCAAGCGCTCCCATCGTCTCCTCGAGTGGAGTGTCCGGGTCGGCACGGTGCGAGTAGAAGATGTCGACGTAGTCGAGCCCCATCCGCGTGAGGCTCTGGTCGAGACTCGCGAGCATGTATTTGCGCGAGCCGAACTCGCCGTACGGCCCGGGCCACATGTCCCAGCCGGCCTTGGTCGAGATCACCAACTCGTCGCGCAGCGCGGTGAAGTCCTCGCGGAAGATGCGTCCGAAGTTGCTCTCGGCCGAGCCATACGGCTTGCCGTAGTTGTTGGCCAGATCGAAGTGGGTGATGCCGGCGTCGAAGGCCCGCCGCAGGATCGCCCGGCTCTGCGCTATCGGCTGCGAATCCCCGAAGTTCTGCCAGAGGCCAAGCGAGATCGGAGGCAGCAGCAGACCGCTGCGCCCGGTGCGGCGATACTGCACCGAGTCGTAGCGGTCTTCGCGTGGTGCGTAGCGTTCGAGCGGCGGCATCGGATACCTCCAGCTCGAGCTCAGGCCTCTGAGGTCTCGCTGCTGGCCTCCTCCGAGGCGGCCTCCTCGACGGCGTCCTCGGCGGGGGCCTCGGAGACCGGCGCCGCGGCGACCGGATCGGTGCCGTTGGGGGAGCCGGACTTCGGAGCAGCCTCCGGCGTCACGGCGGCCGGCGTCGCGCGCGACTCGGCCAGGAAGTGCGCGCCGGCAGCGCCGGCGCTACCGAGCGCAAGCGAGACGATGCCCCACTTGGCGCCCGCCTTCTCCTTGCCCCGCAGCGCGTCCAGTGACAGCGCACCGGGGCCGGATTCCGCCAACGCCACCGCGGCCGCGGCCATCACAACGTTGTACTCGTAGCCACCGTTGTGTGCCCACGGGCCGTTCTTCAGGTGCACGCGATTGATCGCCGTCAGCATCACCGAGACGATGCCCGCCGAGGCGAGCGGCGTGCGGTAACCGAGCAGCAAACCGGCCCCGCCCAGCGTCTCGGCGGCACCAGCCGCGCTCGCGTGGACGATGCCCGGCTTCAGGCCCATCGACTCGAATCCGTTGGCCTGAGCCTTCAGGCCCTGACCTCCGAACCAGCCGAAGAGCTTCTGGGTGCCATGACCGATGAAGAAGCCCCCCACCGCGGCACGCAGCAATAGACGCCCGACCTTCATGTCTCCACCTCCGATTCCACCATTGTCAGTCAGACATCACGGTAACTGGTTCCGCGGGTACGAGTGGTGCACGCCGTGCCAGCTCGTCGCGGACGAGCGGAGCCACCTTGGTTCCGAACAGCTCGATGGCATGCATCACATCGGCATGTGCGACCGCTCCGACGCTGATCTGGCCGATGTAGCGCTGATTTCCGAAGAGCTCATGCTCCATCAGGATCTTCCCCGCGACCTGCTCCGGCGAACCCACGGCGACGGCCCCGTCGGGCGCCGTCAGCGCCTCGTACTGCTCGCGCCCGGCGGGCGGCCAGCCGCGCTCGCGCCCGATCCGGTTCATCATCGTCAGGTACGGGTGGGCAAAGGCCGAATCAGCCTCGGTGCGCGTGGTGCCCACAAAGGCGTGGGTGTTGATCGCCAGGCGGCGATCCTCGGGCGCATGCCCGCTCTGCAACCAGACGCGGTCGTAGAGCTCGACCAGCGGCTTAAAGCGCGCCGGCTGACCGCCGATGATCGCGATCGTCAGCGGCAGCCCCAGTACGGCGGCGCGGACGACTGACTGCGGCGTCCCGCCGACGGCCACCCAGATTGGGAGCGGCTCCTGCAGCGGCCGCGGATAGATCTCGGCCTCGTTCAGGGCAGGACGGTGCCTGCCCGCCCAGGTCACCGGGTTGCCGGCGCGCAACGCCAGCAACAGCTCGAGCTTCTCGGCGTAGAGCTCGTCGTAGTCGTCGAGGTCGAGGCCGAACAGCGGGAAGGACTCGACGAACGAGCCACGTCCGGCCATGATCTCGGCGCGCCCGCCGGAGATCAGATCGAGCTCGGCGAACTGCTGGAAAACACGCACGGGATCCTCGGAGCTGAGCACGGTCACCGCGCTCGAGAGGCGGATGCGAGATGTCTGTGCGGCGATCGCGGCGAGCGCCACGGTCGGCGCGGAAATCAGAAAGTCGGGGCGGTGATGCTCGCCCACGGCGAAGACGTCGAGGCCGAGCTCGTCGGCCAGCCGCGCCTCCTCGAGCAGCTCGCGCATGCGTCGTTGGGGGGCGATGCCGGGGCCGAGATCGGCGAAGGTGGCAAGGCCAAGCTCAAGGTGCATGTATCAACCCTAGCAGATAGTTGTGCGCGCAATTACCTCCGGTAGAGCACGCGGTCAAGCCACTCGATCGAGCGCTCGAGCTGCTCGATCGTCGCCTTGTCGACGGAGCCAATCCCGATCGCTCGGTTGACCTCGGCGTTGACGTCGCTGTGACGCGTCCGCCGATCGCGCGCGAGCTCACCGACGAGCTTGTGGCGCTTGGCGCGCAGCTGCGCACGTCGCTCGAACAGCGGCACCGACTCCTGCGCCTCGGGCAGGGGTACCGGTATCGGCTCGCGGACGCGCGTGATCACCGGCGCCGGCGTCGTGGGCATCGGCCCGAAAAGCGTCATCTGCGGCGCGACGTCTGCACTCAGCGGCTCGAAGTCGAGCACCTCGCCCTTCTCCGTCTCGCGCCGCTGCAGCTCGTCGAGCTCGCCGAGGGTGGGGTCCAATTCGCCGCGCGCGCGCACCAGGTAACGCAGCTCGGTCTCGACCGCCGCGGCGTGGTCGCGCAGGATCGTGTCGGCGGGGATGTAGAGCCAGCTCGGCTCTGGCTCGCGGTCGGCGATCGTGCGCACGAAGCGCCCGACGATCTGGCGGAAGATCAGCGGCGTCTTGGCGGCGGTCGCGTAAACGCCAACGCGCAGACGCGGGATGTCGACGCCCTCGGAAACCATGTTCACGGCCACGAGCCACGGATCTGCCGAGTTCGTGAAGGCGGCGAGCTTGGTGGCGGCCTTGGTGTCCTGATGGAGCACAACGAGCGGTGAGACGCCGCTGACCTCACGCAGCCGCGCCGCGATCTTGCGCGCGTGCTCGGAGTCGGCGGCCACGACCAGGCCGCCCGCGTCGGGGTGGCCGGCGGCCCGCAGCGCGCGCAGGCGCACGTCGGCCTCACCGAGGATCCGCGGCAGGCCGTCGGGCAGCTCGGTCGAGATCGCCGTGCGGTAACGACGACTGGCCTCACGCGAGGTCAGCACCGTGTCGAAGCTCGTCTCGATCACGTCCTCGCCACTGCGCCACGAGAGCGTGCCGTCATAGGTCACGAACACGACCGGGCGGCAGACCTTGTCGGCGACCGCGTCGGCGTAGCTGTAGGAGATGTCGGGCTCGGCCAGGCCGTTGGCGTCGTACTCGACGCCCGGGATCGGAGTCGCGTCCGAACGGAACGGCGTGCCGCTCAGCAGCAGCCAGCGCGACGCCCCGGCGAACGCCTCGGCGAAGCCGGCGCCCCAGGCGAGCTCCTCGCCGAGGTGGTGGGCTTCGTCGGCGATGATCAGCGTGCGCTCGCGCGTGCCCCCGGCCCAGGTCCGCGGGGAGTTGGCGATGCGCGCGTAGGTGACGACGACGCCGTCGAAGCCGCGTGGCGGGCGTGGGGAGTCGGCGTCCGGCGCCAGCTCCAGACCGAGCGCATGCGCGGCCCGCGCCCACTGGCGCGTCAGCGGCGCGGTCGGGCACGCGATCACGACGCCGTCGACCGCACGGGCGGCCAGTTCGCGGCGCGCGAACTCGAGCGCCGGACGCGTCTTGCCCGCGCCGGGCGCCGCCGAGATCAGGAACGAGCCGCCGTTCCAGTGCTCCATCGCGGCAAGTGCGCGCTGCTGCCAACCGCGCAGCTCGCTGCCGCCACCCGTCCCTGGTCGCTCTGTCGTCGTCACTGACACGAGTCCGGCATGGTGCCGAGCCGACCGGACGTCTCCCATCGGTGTTGCAAATACATCCCTGAGCTGCATTTGCGACACCAACGACGCGTACGATCCCAAGCTGTGATCGCCCCCTTCGTCGACATCGACTGGCTGAGAGGACACCGCGACGAGGTGGTCCTGGCCGACGTGCGCTTCTACCTGGACGGGCGCTCGGGCCGTACCGCCTACGAGGCCGGCCACATCCCCGAGGCAGTGTTCGTGGACCTCGACACGGTCCTGTCCGAGCCGCACGCCGACCATACGTGCGGGCGCCATCCGCTGCCCGCGCCCGGGCGTTTCGCCGATGGTCTCGCCGAGCTGGGCATCGGCGACGAGCACACGGTCGTCGCCTACGACGACGCCGGCGGCGTGATCGCCGCGCGGCTGGTCTGGCTGCTGCGCACGATCGGCCACGGGGCGGCGCTGCTCGACGGCGGGCTTGCCGCCTGGCCACAGCATGAGCTGCAGCCGACGCACCGGCATCACCACCCCGCCAAGCCGCCCGCACGCTTCATGCCCGTCCCCTGGCCGCAGCACCTGCTGGCGCAGATCGACGAGGTCGCCGCCACCGACGCGGTGCTGATCGACGCCCGCGACCGCACCAGATTCGCCGGCGGGCCGGACCCCGTCGACCCGCGCTCGGGACACATCCCCGGCGCGCGCAGCGTGCCCACGCGCGAGCACCTCGGCGCCGACCTCCGCATCGCGAGCGCCGAGCAACTGCGCGCGGACTTCGCGCAGGCCGGTATCGGGCCGGGCACGCCGGTGATCTCCTATTGCGGCTCCGGCGTCACGGCCTGCCACAACCTGCTCGCACTCGAGCGCGCCGGCCTCGGTCCGGGGCGGCTGTACCCCGGCTCCTGGTCGGAGTGGAGCCGCGACCCCGCACGCGCGGTCGCCACCGGTGAGGACTGACGCGGGGCTGCGCGCCCTCTGCGAGCGCGTGCTCGCGGACAACTGGCGCGAGGGCTACCGAGCCGACGGGTATCACTTCGGCTACACCTCGCCGAGCCCCCGGCACTACCCGTGGCAGTGGTATTGGGACTCGTGCTTCGCGGCGATCGCAAACCGGCATTTCGACCCGGCGCGCTCGCGCCGCGAGCTCGAGTCGCTGCTCGCGGCGGCGACACCCGACGGGTTCATCGGGCACACGATCTTCTGGGATCTGCCGCTGCGCGGCCCGCGACGCTTCAGCTACAACGTGACCACGCCGCACGCGTCGATGACCGCGAGCATCCAACCGCCGCTGCTGGCCTGGGCCTGGAGCCTGGCCGTCGGCGATCCCGCGGCAGAGCCGCGCCTCATGCAGCACGTCGACTGGTTCGAGCGCAACCGCGACCTCGACGGCGACGGCCTGATCTGGATCGTGCAGCCGGACGAGTCGGGGCTCGATGCCTCACCGCAGTTCGACCCCGTCTGGCGGCGGCGGGCTCATGACCTCCCCGGCTTCCTGACGCTGGTGCGCCACAACCGCCGGCTGCGCTACGACCTGCGGGCGGTTGCTGATTCGGGTTGGCCCGTCATGTGTGAACTCGTCACGAACGTCCTGTATTCGCTGTCGCGCACGGCGCTCGGACGCTCGTCGCTGACCCCGGCGCTGATCGAACGCTGCTACGACGAACGCTCGGGCCTCTTCCGGCCGCTCGTGCGGCCGGTGCTCAAGAGTCGCATCCCGGTGACCTGGACGGCTCTGGCGCCGCTGGCACTGCCCGATCTGCCCGAGGAGATCGGGCACCGCCTGGTCGAGGAGCACCTGCTCGACCCGACTCGCTTCTGGCTCCCCGCCGGCGTGCCCTCGGTCGCAGCCGATGAGGCCAGCTTCCAGCGAGGCGACCGCGGGGCCCTCCGTCAGCACCGCTACTGGCGCGGGCCGGTCTGGGTCAACAGCGCGTGGTTGATCTGGCGCGGGTTGGTGCGGCTGGGGTACGGCAGCCACGCCGACGAGCTGGCCGATCGAATCACCGGCGCAGTCCGGACCGCCGGGTTGCGCGAGTACTACGACCCGTTCGACGGAACCGGCATGGGGCAGCGCGACTTCGCCTGGTCGACGCTCGTGCTCGAGCTGCTCCAGGATCCCGTTCCGAGTCGCTAACGTGATTGGAATGGATACCGACCGCACCGCTCAACAGGACGCACCCCAGCTGACCGACGAGCAGTGGCGCGAGCGTCTCAGCCCCGAGGCCTACGAGGTCCTGCGCCACGCCACGACCGAGCGCCCGTTCACGGGCGCCCTGCTCGACAACCAGGACACCGGCATGTATCACTGCGCCGGCTGCGGAGCACCGCTCTTCACCTCCGACACGAAGTTCGACGCGGGCTGCGGCTGGCCGAGCTTCTACGAACCGGTGGCCGGCGAGAACGTCGTCAACCGCCTCGACACCAGCCACGGCATGATCCGCACCGAGGTGCTGTGCAAGAACTGCGGCGGACACCTCGGGCACGTCTTCGAGGACGGCCCCGAGCCGACCGGCCTGCGCTACTGCATCAACTCCCTGGCGCTGGGCTTCGACACGACGAAGGATTAGCGTGGTTCCTCTGCCGGTGGTCCCGCTGGACCACCGGCTGAGTTGGAGCGCCCGCCCTCGGACTCGGAGCGCCGGTGGCCTCGGCGCTCGCGCAACCTGACCAACACAAAGCCACCGAGGACGACTACGGCCAGCACGATCGCCGCAACGATGCCGACGCGCTCGGCGACGTTGACGACAGCCTGCCCGCCGTAGTAGCCGAGCAGGCCATAGGTCACCGCCCAGGTGATCCCGCCAAACGCGTTCCACGGAAAGAACACGCGAAAGGGCATGCCGTTGATCCCGGCAAGCCAGGCCGTGGCGAAGCGGATCCAGGCGATCCAGCGGCCGATGAACACGGTCTTGGCGCCGTGGCGCTTGAAGTAGCGGTCGCCGACCTCGACCACGCGGGCGCGCTGCACGTGAAACGGCCCGCGGCTGACCAGCACCTCGCGGCCGAGCTTGCGGCCGAGCAGGTATCCCATGTTGTCGCCGAGGATCGCCGAGGCGGCGCCGATCAGGATCACGAGCCAGATCTCGAGGTGGCCCTGACTGGCGAGCACGGCGGCGGCGACCAGCGCCGTCTCACCCGGTGAGGGCACGCCCATCGACTCCAGCCCGATGATCGCTGGGAGCAGGTATCCAAGCCCGCTCGAGACACTGAAGATCGCGGCTAGTTCAAGCATCAGCGACTGTTGTCCCCCACCCGGCCAATCCTAAAGAAGCGCGCGCTTCCGCTCCGCGGACGGGAGTTTCCCGGCAGATCTGCCGGGAAACTCCCC
>JBOGYJ010000306.1:0-12669 GCA_050696795.1 Solirubrobacteraceae bacterium
TGGGGACCGTCCCCGACCACCTCGCCGAGGGCAACCCGTGGGCGGACATGGAAGCGGTCAGCTTCGCGCTCGAGCCGTTGCTCGACCTCTGGGAATCACTGCCCGGCGGAGAGCTGAGCTTCCCGCCCGACTACCCGAAGATGCCGGGTGAGCCGCCGCGCGTGCAGCCGTCGCGCAAGGTCGCCGAAAATTGGCAGTGATGCGCTGACCAGATGCATTAGATTGCGCAGTCCGGTCGTGTAGAGCCGACGGCACCATTGAGCGAAGAGCCTGACATCCGCGTCCTCCTTGTGAGCACCACAGCAGAGCTGGTCGCGGAGCTGCGCGACGCGCTCACCGCAAGCTGTGGCGGTGGTTTTCAGCTGGAGATCGTGGCTGACGCACGCGACGCGATCGTGGCGCTGCGACGTCTCCCCTCGGAGGTCACGCTCGTCGACATCGGCAGCGGTGACACGGCGGGCCTACACGAGCTGCAGCTGGTCGGCTCGACGACGGCCGACACGGCATTGATCGCGATCAGCTCGAACGCGTCCGCGAGCGTCGCCGCGACGAGCTTCGAGCGCGGCGTCCAGGACTGCCTGGTCAGCGGCACCGACGACCTTGCGCCGGCCCGACTCGCACGCGCGTTGCGCAACGCGCTGGCACGCAGCGCCCATGACGGCAGCCGCCCGCTGGCGACGCTCGTCGAGCTCTCCTCCGACGCGATCCTGACGATGAATCGCGACCGGCTGATCACCAGGTTCAACGGCGCCGCCGAAGATCTGTACGGCCGCAGGGCGGGCGAGGTCCTGGGCAAGTCGGCACGCATGCTCGTCCCCGATGGCGACCAGCGCACAGAGGTCGTGTTCGTCGATCGGGTGCTGGCGGGTGAGAGCGTGGAAGCGTTCGAGGTTGCTCGCACGATGCGTGACGGCCGCCAGGTGATCATGTCGGTAGCCGGCTCGCCGATCGTCGACGCGTTTGGCGATGTGCTCGAGGCGTGCCTGATCATCCGCGACGTGACCGAGGAGGTGAACGCGCGTCTGCGCGTGCTCGAGCAGCAGCACCTGCTCGAGAGCTCGCAGGCGGCGGGTCACATCGGCAGCTGGGCGGTCGACCACCTGACCGGCCGCATGGACTGGTCGGCGGAGCACTTCCGCCTGCTCAAGCGCGATCCGGCGCTGGGACCGGCCACGATCGAGGAGCTGCTCGACGCCGTCCATCCCGACGACCGCGAGCTCGTGCAGAGCTCCTTCACCCGCACCGCCAGCTTCAGCTTCGAGGCCCGGCTGGTGGCCGATCCGCAGGACGTGCGCACCCTCAGCGTGCGCGGCGAGTACCTCCCGCGCGGGGACGGCGAGCCCGGGCGTCTGCTCGGCATCACCCAGGATGTGACCGTGGAGCGCGCCGAGCAGCAGGCGCGCCACCGCGCCGAGGAGCAGTTGCGCCGGTCCTTCGACGATGCGCTGATCGGGATGGCGATCCTCGACATGCAGATGCGACCGCTGCAGGTCAACAATGCCCTCTGCGACATCTTCGGGTTGACGCGCTCCGAGCTCCTGGTCAGGAGCTTCCAGGAGCTCACGCATCCCGAGGACCGCGGCGACGACGGACCGGTGATGGCGGCGCTGCTGTCGGGGCTGCAGAAGCATCACGTACGCGAGAAGCGCTACGTGCACGCCGACGGCCACACGATCTGGGCCGAGGTCGCCGTGTCGCTGATCACGGCTCCGGATGGCAGCCCGCTGCACCTGGTCGCTCAGATCCAGAACATCGGCGAGCGCCGTGCGCACCTCGAGCAGCTGCGCCACATGGCCGATCACGATCCGCTCACCAGCCTGCTCAACCGCCGCTCCTTCAGCCGCGAGCTGAGCGCGCACATCGCCCGCAGCCAGCGCTACGGCGTCTCCGGGGCGCTGCTGATGCTCGACCTTGACAACTTCAAGCAGCACAACGACACGCACGGACACGGCGCCGGCGATCAGCTGCTGGTGGAACTTGCGGAGGGGTTGCGTGGCCGCCTGCGCGCGAGCGATGTCACCGGACGCCTGGGCGGTGACGAGTTCGCGGCGCTGCTGCCCCACGCCGACCGCGCGCGAGCCAACACCGTCGCCGAGTCGCTGCTCGAGCACATGCGCGGCATCGTCAGCGGCATACCAAGCAAGGGGAACGGGCCGGTGACCGCCAGCGTCGGCGTGGTCTGCCTCGCGCGGCTCAAGGTGCTCACACCCGAGGGCGTGATGCGCGCCGCCGATCAGGCGATGTATGAGGCCAAGCGCCGGGGCCGGGACCGCTGCGCCGAGTGGCTGCCGACGTTTGACGGCTTCAATCCTGCATCTGACTGAGGACGCAATCACGCGGGGGCTTGTCCTCGCGCCAGCGCAGCAGCTTGGTGCCGTGGCGGATCCGCCCCGCGCTCGACTGATCGAAGCTGACCTCGACCACGAGCTCGGGCCGCACCGCGACCCACTCGAGCTCCTTCTCGCTCTTCCAGCGGCTGGCGTCGCCACGGCCGCGGCTGCCGGTCTCGTAGGTGGCCAGGCGCTCGCGCAGCGCGCGCTTCTCCGCGGCCTTGATGCCCGAGCAATGACCGACCACGCGCAGCTCTCCAGCGGGGTCGTAGAGGCCGAGGATCAGCGACCCGACGGTGCCGTCCTGCTTGCCCGGCCGGTAACCCGCGACCACCGCGTCGATCGTGCGGTTGCGCTTGACCTTGACCATCGCCGTGCGCTTGCCGGGGGCGTAGGCGGCGCGCACGCTCTTGGCAACGACGCCCTCCGCCGTCCGCAGCCAGCCCTCGGCCTCAGCCGCGGTGGCAACCGCCGGCGCGAGCGTCACGGCCCCGAGCTCGAGCTGCTCGAGCCGGCGGCGGCGCTCGGCAAACGGCTCGTCGAGCAGCGACTGATCATCCACGGCAAGCAGGTCGAAGGCGATGTACCGCGCCGGGGTCTGCCGCGAGAGCATCTCGATCCGCGACGCCGCCGGATGGATGCGCTGAGAGAGCGCGTCGAAGTCCTCGGGCTCATCCGAGTCCGCGTGGGCATCGATCACGATCTCGCCGTCGAGCACGTAACGCCCGGGGGTGAACTCGAGCTCAGGGAAGTAGCGCTGCAGGGGCTTGCCGGCGCGGGACTGAAGATGCACCTGCTCGCCGTCGACGAAGGCGAGCGCCCGGAATCCGTCGTACTTCGGCTCATAGACCCAGCCGTCGTCGCCCGGAAGCTCCGACCTGCCCCGCGCGAGCTGCGGTTCGATCGGTGGCTGCAGTGGCAGTGCCATGAGCGCTGATCGTAATAGCTACGATCACCAGCCATGCTCCCGGACAAGCCGCAGATCACAGACGCCGAAGAGGAATACCTGCAGACGCTGTTCTGGTTGTTCGAAGCGGGACTGCCGATGACGGCAGCCAACCTCGGGCGCGCGATGCGGCTCTCGGCCCCGACGATCTCGGAGATGATCGGCCGGCTCGAGCGCGATGGCTACGTCAGCCGCGACGCCGACAGGACGATCGGCTTCACCGAGTCGGGGCGGGCTGACGCTGAGCGCATCGTCAGCCGCCACCGTATGATCGAGCGCTTCCTGACCGACGTCGTGGGCGTGCCCTGGGATGAGGTGCATGAGGAGGCCGAGCACCTCGAGCATGCGATGACGCCACGGTTCGAGGCATACGTGCGCGCGAGCGTCGGCGACGCGCTGACCTGCCCGCACGGCCATCCGATCCGCGTCGGCGAGCGGATCGACGGCGTGCCGCTGGCGGACTGCCAGATCGGCGCGCAGGTGACGATCCTGCGGCTCGAGAACGAGGCCGAGGACCTGCTCCACTATCTCAAGGACAGCGGCATAGCCCCCGGCTTCACCGGTGAGATCACCGACAATGACGGAGAGCACATCACGGTCACGGGTCCCGGTCGCGAGGCGCGCGTGACGCTCAGCGTCGCCGAGACGGTTTCCGTTACCGCCGATCCCTCGCCACCGCCGCGGATCGCTCTGCCCGAGCAGTTGGTCTTCGGCGAGGGCCGCTACGGCCGCTGAGCCGGCGCCGCACCGCGGAGCGGAGCGGAGCCGTCACGCGGTGTGAGCCGACGCTGGGCGGCGTCTGCGTACAGCCCCGGCACGGTCCCCTGCCCGCGAAGTAGGCGGGGATCGTGGGCGAGTCGCTGGGGGGATTGGTCGGCAACAGCACCGGGGCCTGAGGCCGCTGCTTGAAGTTGAAGTCGGCCGCCATGTTCCCGAGGATGTGCACGTCCTCTCGAACGTCTGGCCGCGGGTCCCAGCGCCCGTCGGTGCGGGGGTTCAGACGCGAGCCGCCAAGAAAGTCGTCCTCGATGAACTTGAGGTACGCGTCGCTGGAGAGCGTCTGATGGTCGACGAGCCCGCTGCTCGCATACGGAGAGATGACGAGCGCGGGCACCCTGAGCCCGTAGCCGTTCTCGTCGACCCTGGGTGGCACGACGTTGTCGTAGAAGCCTCCCCAATCGTCCCACTGAAGGAAGATCGCGGTGGAGTCCCAATCGGGGCTCCGCATGGCCGCGTTGATCAGCGCCGTCACGTATGCCTGACCCTGATGCACGCTGGCGGGCGGATGTTCACTGTCGGCCTGTGAGGGGGCGATCCACGTCACCGCCGGCAGCGATCCCGCCTTGGCGGCGGCGAAGTAGTTCGCGAGCGGCTGGATGTTGCGCAGCTGATGGTCCTTCTGAACGTCCTCGAACACGGGCAGCGGATTCCAGATGCCAGGCGTTCTGTAGCTCTGCGCGACGGGCGCGCAGGTCACGTCCGCGTCGTCCGCGCAGTCGGGCTGATCGCCGGACTGGACGTAGTAGGCCCATGGCACGCGACGGTTGTAGAGCAGCCACGTGATATCGGTCCAGGCGTCGCTGATGTCGGCCGTTCCCCGGGCCAGCGCCTGATCCACGTAGCGCCTCATCTTCTGCGGCGAGTAGGGGCCGCCGATGTCATTCCTGCAGCTCGCGGGCGCGGGACTCGAACAGCGAGCCGACCAGCCTGAAACCAGGTATAGGTGATCGGGCAGGGACCACGATCTGACCGGTTCGAACATGTGGTCGTCCAGTACGAAGTCCTTGGCATAGGTCCAGTAGTTCGGGATCTCCGCCGCGGTGTGATAGCCGAGCACGTCGGGAGAGCGCGAGTGCGAGCACTCCGGGTCGTCGACCCCGAAGCCGCAGCTGCCCCTGCCCTTGGCCGCCTGAACCGCAAAGCCGTCCATCTTGCCGCCGTCGGCATCCATCGCGGCTGCGTGCTCAGAATGCGGCCCGCCACCGTTGATGTCCGAGCGGTCGTGATAGGGACGCGCGCACCCGCCATGGAGCTTCGGCACGCAGACGGTCGGCACGCCGTCCTTCCTCGCGATCCCGTCCGCCCCGGGATAGGTTCCGAAGTAGCTGTCGAACGAACGGTTCTCCTGCTCGATGATGATGACGTGCTTGATCTTGTGGATCCCCGACGGGATCCGGTGATAGGCGACGTGCCCCGCCGCCGTCGCGACGCCGACGTCTAGTCCTGGGCCTGCGGAGCCACAGCCCGCGAGCGCGCAGGCGAGCGCGAGCATGCCCGCGACGGTGGCAAACGCAGGGATCCGACGTCGTACGCGGGTGCCGTGCATTGCGCGAAACCCTACGGGCGCAAGGTAAAGCGAATCCCTGTGCGCGTCAGGCGACGGCTGCGGCCGACACCTCGCGGTAGGCGTCCGCCAGCCGCGCGATGCCCTCTTCGATCTCGGACGTGGTCACGCCCGAGTAGGCGAGGCGCAGCGAGGAGTCGTAGCCCTCGAGCACGAAGTCACTGCCCTTGACGAACTGCACGCCGCGCTGGGCGGCGGCGCTGAACAGCGCGGCGACATCAGTGCCACGCGGCAGCTCGACCCACATGAAGTAGCCGCCCTCGGGCTTGACGAAGCGGGCGTCGGGGAGCTCGCGCTCGAGCGCCGCGGCGAGCACGTCGACGCGCTCGCGCAGGGCGTTCTTGACGGTCTCGATCGACTGCTCGATCGCGCCGGAGCGCGCGAACTGGTTGACGATTCCCTGCGCGACCATGTTCGGGGAGATGTAGGCACCGGTCGCCAGCTTCTCGACCGTCGCGATCAGCGGACGCGGCCCGACGAGGTAGCCGACGCGGATGCCGGGCGCGACCGTCTTTGAGAACGAGGAGGCGTAGACGACGGCCTGCGGGTCCATCGAGAGCATCGTCGGCAGGCGCTCCCCACTGAAGCGCAGCTCCACGTAGGGATCGTCCTCGAAGATCACGAAGCCGTACTCGCGCGCCAGCTCGAGCAGCCGCTCGCGCTTGGCCAGCGAGAGCGTGTACCCGGCCGGGTTCTGGAAGTTGGGGATGATGTGCGCCAGCTTCGGCCGCGCGCCGGCGACCAGCACGCGCTCGAGCGCCGCCACATCGATGCCGTCGGGTTCGAGCTCGACCATGCGCACATCGGCGCCATGGTTGCGCAGGGACAACAGCGTGCGGTCATAGGTCGGGAGCTCGACCACCACGGTGTCCCCATCGGCCACCAGCACGTCGAACAGGAACGCGTCGGCCTGCATCGAGCCGTTGGTGAGGATCACGTTCTCGGCAGCGACGCCGTGCTTGTCGGCGATCCACTGTCGCAGCGGCACGTAGCCGACGGAGGTGCCGTAGGCGGTGAGCCCGCCCGGGTCGGCGATGAAGGCGGCCTGCGCGGCCGCCTTCAGGCCCTCGACGTCGACGATGTCAAGCGACGGGGCGCCGCGCGCGAACGAGATCGGCTTAGCCGCGGTCATCGGCTGCTGTCCAGAGTCATCGGCTGCTGTCCAGGGTCATCGGCTGCTGTCCACGGTCATCGGCTGCTGTCCGCGGTCATCGGCTGCCGTCCAGGGTCATCGGCTGCTGTCCACGGTCATCGGCGGGATCCAAGCTCACGGTCTTCCCAGCTTAGACATCGCGATCTCCGCGACCTGGGTCGGTGTGCGACCGACCTGCACGCCCTTGGCCTCGAGCGCGGCTGCCTTGGCGGCGGCGGTGCCGTGCGAGCCCGACACGATCGCGCCGGCATGCCCCATCTGCTTGCCCGGTGGTGCGGTGAAGCCCGCGATGTAGCCGACGACCGGCTTGGTCACGTGCTCGCCGATGAAGTCCGCGGCGCGCTCCTCGGCGTCGCCGCCGATCTCACCGCACATCACGATCAGCTCGGTCTCGGGATCGTCCTGGAACAGGCGCAGCACATCGATGAAGTCCGTGCCGGGGACGGGATCGCCGCCGATCCCGACGATGCTCGAGTTGCCGAAACCCTGCAGGGCGAGCTCGTTACCGACCTGGTAGGTCAGGGTGCCCGAGCGGGAGACGACGCCGACGTTGCCCTGCTTGAAGAAGGCGGCGGGAATGATGCCGACATTGGCCCCGCCCGGCGAGAGGATCCCGGGACAATTTGGGCCGATCAGCCGCGAGCGGCCGTTCTTCTTGATCACCTGGAAGACGCGCAGCTCGTCGTGGGCGGGGATGCCCTCGGTGATCGCGATGATCAGCTCGATCCCGGCGTCCTCGGCCTCGAGGATCGAGTCGGCGGCGAACCGGGGCGGCACGAAGATCATCGCGGTGTTCGCGCCCTGCTTGTCAACGGCCTCGCGGATCGTGTTGAAGACGGGGATCCCGTCGACGTTCTGCCCGCCCTTGCCGGGCGTGACACCGGCGACCACGTTGGTGCCGTAGTCGCGGTTGCGCAGCGTGTGAAACGTGCCCTCGCTGCCGGTGATGCCGGTCGTGACCAGGCGCGTGTTCTTGTCGACCAGGATGCTCATGCCGCAAGCTCCACAACTCGTGCGGCGGCCCCGTCCATGGTGGCCTCCGCGTGCACGCCGGGGAGGCTGGCCTCGGCCAGGATCGCCCTTCCCTCCTTGTCGTTGGTGCCGTCCAGACGCACCACGAACGGCACCGTCGGCTTGAGGATCTCGAACGCCTCGACCAGACCGCGCGCGACCTCGTCGCAACGGGTGATGCCACCGAAGATGTTGAACAAAACAGCCTTCACCTTCGCGTCGGAGAGGATCACCTCAACCGCGCTGACGATCGCGTCGGACTTCGAGCCACCGCCGGCATCGAGGAAGTTCGCAGGCTCACCGCCCGCGCCCTTGACCACATCCAGCGTCGACATCACCAGCCCGGCGCCGTTGCCGAGGATGCCGATGTTGCCGTCGAGCTTCACATACGTGAGGCCGCGCTCGTGCGCCATCCGCTCCTGCGGGTCCTCGGCCGAGAGGTCGCGCAACTGCGCGTTTTCCGGATGCCGGAACAGCGAGTTGTTGTCGAGCGTCACCTTCGCGTCCAGCGCCTTGACCTGGCGGTCGGGGGTGACGATCAGCGGGTTGACCTCGACCAGCGTCGCCTCCTCGGCGACAAACGCGTTGTAGAGCTTCGTGAGCATCTCACCGACCGGCCGCACGACATCCGCGTCGACACCCGCCTCGTAGGCCAGCCGGCGGCCGTGGAAGGCCTGGAAGCCGAGCAACGGATCGACGTGCAACCTGGCGATAGCGTCGGGGTCCTCGGCGGCCACGGCCTCGATGTCCATACCCCCCTTGGTCGAGAGCATGACCAACGGCGCCTTGGCGCTGCGGTCGAACACAACCGACGCGTAGTACTCAGCCGCGATCTCCGAGGCGCCCTCGATCCAAACCTCGTAGACCGTGAGGCCACGGATGTCCATCCCGAGGATCGCGCCGGCGTGCTCGCGAGCCTCCTGCGCGTTACCCGCGATCTTGATGCCGCCGAGCTTTCCGCGGCCACCGATCTGCACCTGTGCCTTGACCGCGCACGGATAACCGATCTCCTCCGCGGCAGCTACCGCTTCCTCCACAGTTCGTGCGGGCTTCCCCTGAGGGACGGGGACGCCATGGCGTGCGAACAAAAGCTTCCCTTGATATTCGAGCAGGTCCATACCTGCAATCTATTGAAAAGCCGTTGCGACGGACCTGCGGGCACCTCAGCGGGTCAGAAATGGCGAAAAAATGGCATCATGGCCGCTCCATGGCCATTCCCAAGCAGATCGCCTTCGTCACCTTCGACGTATACGGCACGCTGATCGACTGGGAGACCGGCGCAGCTGACGCGTTCGTCAAGGAGGCCACGCGCGACGGCTTCACGCTTGACCCCGCGGAGATCATTCCGCTGTTTCACTCGGTGCAGCAGCAGATCCAGGCCGGCTCCTATGAGCTCTACGCCGAGGTGTTGCGCCGTACGGCGATACAGATCGCCAAGGACCTCGGCTGGCCGCTCGAGCCCTCGCGCGCCGGTTTCCTGCCCGAGTCGGTGCAGCGCTGGGCGGCGTTCAAGGAGACCAACCCGGTGCTCACCAAGATCGCTAAGAAGTACAGCATCGGGCTGATCTCGAATATCGACGACAAGTTGCTGGGGCAGACGCGCCGGCACATCCCGCTCGACTTCGATCTGGTCGTGACCGCCCAGCAGGTCCGCTCCTACAAGCCCGACCCCGCCCACTTCACGGAGTGCGAGCGACGCATCGGCGGTAAGAAGGGATGGGTGCACGTCGGCGCCAGCTACTACCACGACGTCGAGCCGTGCATCAAGAAGAAGATCCCGGTGATCTGGGTCAATCGCCACGGCGAGGTGCTCGAGGCCAGCCAGAAGAAGCCGGACCTCGAGGTCAAGAACCTCCGCGAAGCGGCGAAGCTGATCGACGTCGCCTAGCTCACGCCCGGTTCGGCTCTCACCGCCCTCAAACCGCCGCCGCCCATCCCGCGACGGCTGCTCCAGCTGTACCTCGGCCTGCTGCTGTACGGCCTGAGCAGCTCGATGCTGCTGCTCGGCGCGCTCGGCGTCGACCCGTGGGATGTCTTCCACCAGGGCCTCTCACGCCGGATCGGGCTGGGCGTCGGTACCTGGGCACTGATCGTCAGCGGCGGCGTGCTCGTGCTGTGGGTGCCGCTGCGCCAGCGTCCGGGCCTCGGCACGATCAGCAACGCGATCCTGATCGGCCTGACGATCGACGCGATGCTCGCGCTGTTCCACACGCCCCATGCGCTGATCCTGCGGTGGCTGCTGATGATCGGCGGCGTGCTGCTCAACGGCGTGGCCACGGGCTTCTACATCGGCGCTGGGCTCGGCCCCGGCCCGCGTGACGGGCTGATGATGGGTTGGGCCGCGCGCGGCCACCAGATCCGCGTGGTGCGCACCTGCATCGAGCTGACCGTGTTCGCGGCCGGATGGGCACTGGGCGGGAACGTCGGGATCGGAACCCTCCTCTACGCACTCGGCATCGGCCCGCTCGCGCACTTCTTCGTGCCACGCTTTGCGCTCTGGGCGCCGGCGGTGGAGGTGGAGGCGCTAGAGGGACACTGAGGCCAGGTTGCGCTCGTGAATCTGCTTCTGGGTGGCCGAGCGCCGACCTTCCGGGAGCATCGCCTCGCCAGCTCCGGCCAGCGCATCGAGGTAGGCCAGGTCCTCGGCGAGGATCTCGAGCGCGCGCGCACTCGCCAGCGGGGCGCCGTGGCCGGGGATCACGCTCGTGGCATTGTTGACCAGCGGCGAGAGCCGGAAGAGCGTCTCCCGATAGGCCGTGAGCGAGCCTCCGGCGTCGTGCGAGATCATCGGGATCTCGACCGGCGAGAGGTAGTCACCGCAGATCAGCACCTCGGCCCACGGCACCCAGTAGGCAACGCCGTCCCGCGTGTGGCCGTCGGCCGGATACAGCTCGAGCTCGTTGACGGTCTCGGAGCCGATCGAGATCCGCCCCGGTACCGGCAGCGCCTGGAGCTCGCCGAGGCCCAGCGGCCTGCGGCCATCCACGTAGAACTCGGCATCGAACTCGCGCAGCCGCCGCTGCGGCTCACCGAGCTCCGAGCTCAGCCGCGCCGCGGTCGTCTCGCCAACTCCAAGTGAGCCGTCGGGAAACGCCAGCTTGGCGAGCAGGTGGTCCCAGTCGCCGTGGCTTGCCAGCAGGCCGCTGACGGGAAACCCGGCCTGCTCGAGCAGTGCCGGCAGCGCCTCGAGCTCCTCGGGCAGCGGCGGCGAGTCGATCACAAAGCCCTCGTCCTCCGAACGCACCGCGGTGCAGGTCGTCTGCCAAACGCCGGAGACGACCACGATCACATCGGGATGTACTGCGAGTGCTCGCAAGGCGCGGGTGGGTGGATCCTAATCCGAGGAGATCACGGCGAGCGTATCGCCGATCGAGACCGCCGCGCCGACCGCGGCGCCGAGCTCGACGACCACGCCGGACTTGTGCGCGGTGATCTCGTTCTCCATCTTCATCGCCTCGATCACGCAGATCAGCGCGCCCTCCTGCACGGTCGCGCCCGTCTCCACCGCGACCTTGAAGACGGTTCCCTGCAGGGGCGATGTGAGCGTGTCGCCATTGCTGTGAGCGTGGCCACCGGAGGCGGCGCGGGCACGCCTGGGGGCCGTGCGGGCTCCGGGTCCCGCCGCTGCAGCGGCGCTGCCGGTTAGCGGACCGGCAGCGACGGGCGAACCTATGACCTTGACCTCGAAGCGCTTGCCCGAGACCTCGACGGTGTACTGCTGCTCCGTTTTGGGCGGCTCATCATCGGCCGGCGTCGCGGTCTTCGGGAAGGCGAGCGTCTTGAGCCAGGCGCGGTCCTCGATCAGGTCCCGGCAGGTCTCGGCGTTGGCCCACTGCTTGGTCTGCAGGATCGCCTCGTGGAACGGCAACAGGGTCTTGAGCTCGCCGATCTCATACTCACGCAGCGCCCTGAGCATGCGGCTCGTGGCCTGCGCGCGGTCTGAGTCCCAGACGATCAGCTTGCCGATCATCGGGTCATACATCGGGCTGACCTCGGAGCCGGCACCGACACCGGAGTCGACGCGCACACCGGGGCCGGCCGGCTCCCGGTAGGCGGCGATCCTTCCAGGTGCGGGGGCGAAGTTCTTGGCGGCGTCCTCGGCGTTGATGCGGCACTCGATCGCATGGCCTCTGAGCACCACATCCTCCTGGCGGATGCTGAGCGGCTCACCGGCCGCGATGCTGATGCCCTCCTTGACGATGTCGATCCCGGTCACCATCTCGGTCACGCAGTGCTCGACCTGCACACGCGTGTTCATCTCCAGGAAGAAGTACTCGCCGTCCTGCAGCAGGCCCTCGATCGTGCCCGCGCCCGAGTAGGCGACCGCCGCGGCGGCATCGGTGCCGATCTTGCCGATCTTCTCCCTGAGGCCGGGGATCGCCTGCACCGCGGGGGCCGGCGCCTCTTCGATCAGCTTCTGGTGGCGGCGCTGCAGCGAGCAGTCGCGCTCGCCCAGGTGGATCACGTTGCCGTGCTTGTCGGCCAGGATCTGCACCTCGACGTGGCGCGGGTCCGGCAGGTAACGCTCGAGATAGACCGTGGGATCGGAGAAGAACTTCTCGCCCTCCCGCGCCGCACCCTCGAACGCCTCCGCCAGCTTGTCCGCCGACAACGCCACCCGGAAGCCCTTGCCACCACCACCCCCGGTGGCCTTGACCGCCACCGGGTAGCCGATCTGCTCGGCGATGATCTCCCGTGCGTCCTCCACGCTCGCGACAGGCGAGGTGGTGCCCGGCACGATCGGCACGCCCGCCGCCGCCATCAACTCGCGCGCGCGCGTCTTCGAGCCCATCGCCTCGATCGCCGATGCCGACGGGCCGATGAACGTGATCCCGAGCCCCTCCAGGCGTGCGGCAAACGTGGCGTTCTCCGCCAGGAACCCGTA
>JBOGYJ010000307.1:0-7543 GCA_050696795.1 Solirubrobacteraceae bacterium
TCGCAGGGCGATGCTCGCGCCCCGTAAGGCGATCCCCTCCAACGCGGCGGTCCCGGCGGCGGCGGTGCGCGCCCTGGCCGTGCTCGGCGCCGCGATCACCCTGGGCGCCGTCGGCGGCGGGCTGGCGCTCGGGGATCTCGCCGGCGGCAGCCGTCTCGTCGCCGGCGGCCCGGCGACGCTCGCGCTCTCGGTCGGTGTCTTCGGCGCGCTGATCCTATGGCTGCAGCCGCGGAACCGGATCGGCGCGGTTCTGCTCGCGACCGGGGTCGGCTTCGGCCTCGGCGTACTCGCCTCCGGGACGCTGGAGTACGCCGCCCGCCGCGGCGGCGTCCCGCGGGGGCTCGAGCAGGGGGCGCTCGCGTGGATCTGGGTTACCGCGGCGCTCAACGCCTCCTGGACGCTGGTTATCCTGTGGTTCCCGGACGGCAGCTTCCCCAGCACCGCGTGGCGCCGCTACTTCCTCGCTGGCGCCGTCGTCAATATCGCGCTCGCTGCAGTCCTGTTCCTGTTCGGGCCGGGCGTCGTCTACGACTTCTTCTCCGGGACACAGGTGCCGGCCGGCATCCACGGCCCGTTCGCGAGCGAGGCATTTCGGCCGTTGGTCAAGATCGGCGATCTGATCCTGCTCTTCCCGCTGGCGGCGCTCGCGGGACTCGCGCAGCGCTACCGCGGGGCGACGCCAGTCGTCCGCCAGCAGATCAAGTGGCTGCTCGTTCCGGCCGCAGCCGGAATCCTGCTCCAGCTGACCCGCCTACCGCTCGACGGGCGCGGCGCCACGGCTGGGGCGATCGGCAGCGCGCTCAGCATGCTCGGCCAGCCGGTGACGGTGGTCGGCGTGGCGATCGGCATCCTCCGCTACCGGCTCTGGGAGATCGAGGTCGTCGTCTCTCGCGCGCTCGTCTATGCCGTCCTATGGGCCGTGCTGACGGCGGTACTGCTCGTGCCGGCGCTTGCCGCCGGCCTGCTGGTCGGCGGCTCGGGTGCGGTCGCCGCGGTCGGGCTCGCCCTTGTCGTCACGGTCGTCTTCCATCCCGCGCGCACACGGCTCGAGCGGCTCGCGGAACGGGTCGTCTACCGGCGCGCGCGGCCGCACGTCCTTCTGACCGGCTTCTGGGAGACACTGCGCTCGACGGTGGAGCTGGGGTTACTCGGGCCGCTCGTCGCCGGTGCGGTGCGCGACGGCCTTGGTGTCCAATGGGCGGGAGCGTGGCTCTACGTCGAGTCGGCGGGATCCGGCGCGCTGCGTCCGCTCGGCGTCGCCGGAGCCGAGCCCGGGCCGGCCGTCGTCCTCTCCGCCGCCGCCGCCGAACAACTGGGGGACTCGCCGGGCCTGGTGCTCGCCGGCGGGCCGGCGGAGGAGCTCGAGCCGCTCTGGCCGGAACCGCCCGCCGCGGTCGTCCCGCTCGTCGGCGGCGACGGGCTCGTCGGCCTGCTGGCATGCGGGCAGCGGCGCGGCGACGCGCTCGGGGCCGTCGACTTCGAGCTGCTCGAGCTGCTCGCGCGCGAGTGCGCCCTGCGGCTCCGCAACCTCCGGCTCGAGGCCCAGCTGCGCGAGCGGCTGGTGCAGATCGAGGCGCAGGCCGAGGAGCTCGTGAGCTCCCGGCAGCGGCTTGTCGGCGCGCAGGACGAGGAGCGGCGGCGGATCGAGCGCGACCTCCACGACGGCGTGCAGCAGCAGCTCGTCTCGCTCGCCGTCCGGCTGCAACGCGCCGCCGCCGCCGGCTCGGAGCCGCTGCTCGCGGACCTGGCGCTCGAGGCCGAGCAGGCGATCTTCGCCTTGCAGGAGTTCGGCCGCGGCATCTTCCCTAGCGTCCTCGCCGACCAGGGGCTTCCTGCCGCGCTGCGCACCCAGGCGGCACGCGTACCGCTCGCTATTCAGGTCGAGGTCGACCTGGAGCTCGTCGGTAGGCGCTTCGAGCGGGAGGTGGAAGCGGCGCTCTACTTCGTCGCCCTGGAGGCACTGACGAACGCCACCAAGCATGCGCCGGAGGCGTCGGTGTCCGTCTGGCTGCGCGCCGAGAGCGGCGAGGTGGTGCTCGAGGTCGCCGACGACGGCCGCGGCTTCGACGGACGCGGCAGCGCTGGTGCCGGCCTGCAGAACATGGCTGACCGGATCGCAGCGATCGGCGGCAAGTTCGAGCTCGAGATGGTGCCCGGGCAGGGCACGTGCGCGCGGGCGACCGTGCGGGCTGCGCCCGTCGAGCCCGCTCAGCTGCGCGCGGCCGACTCGCGCAGGTAGATCAGCACCGCCGCCACGCGCCGGTTCAGGTCCGGCTCCGGCCCGAGGCGGAGCTTGCCGAAGACGACGGCGATCCGCTTCTCGACGGTACCGAGCGAGACGTGCAGCGCGTCCGCGATCGCCTGGTTCGACCTGCCCTCCGCCATCAGACGCAGCGCGTCGTGCTCGGCCGGCGTCAATCCCGCCAGCGGCGAACCGGGCTTACTTGAGCGCCGCAGCAGCAGCGTCTCGACAATCCTGGGGTCGAGCACCGAGCCGCCCGCGGCCACCTCCCGGAGAGCGCGCACGAGCTGGTCGACGTCGCCCACGCGCACCTTATGGAGATAGCCGTAGCCGTCGACGCCGCCTTCGAGGAGCGCCCAGACGTACTCCTCATCGTCGTGCTGGCTGAGGACCACGATGCCGGTCGCCGGCCGCTCCGCCTTGATCGCGTGGGCCGCCTCGATCCCCTCCAGCGAGTGCGTCGGCGGCATCTTCACGTCCATCAGCACCGCGTCGGGCTCGAGTCGCCGCGCCTCGGCAAGCACGCTTGCGTAATCGTCGGCCGTTCCGACGACCTCGATCTCGTCGCGCTCTTCGAGCAGCCGGCGAGTCCCCTCGCGCGCGATGTACGCGTCCTCGGCGATCAGCACGCGCAGGCGGCCAGAAGGCGTATATGACATCGCCTCCACGATAGAGGCGTGCCGCAGCGTGCGCCACTGAAGTGCACAGGCGTCGAGGCCGCCTGGGGAGCGATCAGGTCGACGCTCGGGTTCGCGTCTGCGTCGACGCCCGCAGCCTGCGCTCTATAAGCTCGCGGCGATGTTGGAGCACAACGTCGCGATCATCGGCTACGGGCTGGCCGGGCGCGTGTTCCACGCGCCGTTGATCGCCGCCACCGAGGGCCTCAGGGTGGGCGCGATCGTCACCTCTGACCCGGCTCGCCGCCGCCAGGCGCAGGCCGATCATCCCGATGCCGCGATCCACGGCACGGCCGAGGAACTGTGGGCGAGGAGCGGCGACATCGCCGCCGTCGTGGTTGCGACGCCCAACTCCAGCCACGCGCCACTGGCCACGCAGGCGATCGACCACGGCCTGGCGGTGGTGGTCGACAAGCCGCTGGCGCTCAGCTCGCGCGAGGCCACGCAGCTGATCGACCACGCCGAGCAGAAGCGCACGCCGCTGACCGTCTTTCACAACCGCCGTTGGGATTCCGACCAGCTGACGCTTGCGCACCTGCTCAAGGAAGGCGCGCTCGGCACCGTGCAGCGCTACGAGTCGCGCTTCGAGCGCTAGCGCCGTGAGGCGCGGCGCGAGGTCTGGCGCGAGCGCACCGCGCCCGCACAGGGAGGCGGTCTGCTGCTCGACCTCGGCAGTCACCTGATCGACCAGGCGCTGCACCACTTCGGTCCCGTACAGACGGTCTACGCGGAGATCGACAACCGGCGTGGCACGCCGGCCGACGACGACGCCTTCCTGGCGCTGACACACGGCTCCGGGGTGATCAGCCATCTGCACGCCTCGGCGCTGACGGCCGCCACCGGGCCGCGCCTGCGCGTACTCGGCAGCGAGGGTGCGCTGCTGGTGCGCGAGCTTGATTCTCAGGAGGAGCGCTTGCGCGCCGGCCAGCGGCCCGACACCACCCCCGACTGGGGTGAGGAGCCCGAGCAGGCTCGCCCGCGGCTGATCGCGGGCGAGCGCAGCATCCCGATCCGGTCCGAGCGTGGCTCCTGGCAGACGTTCTACGTGCGCTTCCGTGATGTGCTCGCCGGCACGGTGCTGGTCGCGCCGGCCTCGCTGCCGGTCGACCCGCGTGATGCCGTCGAGGGCCTGCGGGTGATCGAGGCTGCGCGCCGCAGCGCCGCCCAGCGGCGGGTGGTGGCGCTCGATCGCGGCGCCTCCTGACGAGCCTTTCAGTACTTCGAGGCGCCGACGGGCCACCGGGCGCAGCACAACCTGCGGCCCGCTCACCCCGCAACGTACTGGCTGGCGATCTCGATCAGCTGCTGGCGGATCCAGCTGTGGGCAGGATCCGTGGTACGTCGTGGATGCCACCAGAGCACCTCGGTGAAGGTCGGCACCTCGACCGGTGGATCCAACAGGCGGATGTCGGCGGTGAGCCGCAGATGCGGGGCGGCCCGCTCCGGCACCAACGTCACCAGCTCGGTGCCCTCCAGCAGGAACGGCGCCAGCAGAAAGTTCTCCACGACGAACTCGATCCTGCGCGCGACCTTCACCCGGCTGAGGTGCTCGTCGGGCAACGAGATCGGTTGCTCGCGGCCCATCGAATAGACGATGTGGCCGAGCCGCTGGTAGGTCTCGAGCGGCAACCGCTCGCCCACCTGCGTGTTGCCGGCCCAAACGCAACACAGCCAGCGGTCGGAGAACAGCCGCTGTGACGGCAGCGCCGCGCGACCGAGCACCCCGGTCGGCTCGATCACCAGGTCGGCCGTCCCGTCGCGCAGCCGCGCCACCGGATCGGGCGCGCGGGGCCGCACCTGGATCGTGACCCCGGGGGCCTCGGCGGCCAGTTGCCGCACGAGCGGACCGACGAGCATCAGCAGGCTGTAGTCCGAGCAGCTGATCGTGAACGTCGCCTCGTTGGTCGCGGCGTCGAACTCGCCATGTTCGTCGAGTGCCTGGGACACCAGCGCCAGCGCGGCCCGCACCGGTTCGAGCAGCACCTCCGCCCGCGCGGTCGGCACCAGTGCCGTCCCGTCACGCACCAGCAGGGGATCGTCGAAGAGCCGACGCAACCGGGCGAGCGCGTTGCTGGTTCCCGGCTGGCTCATGCCGAGCCGGCGTGCCGCGCGCGTGACGCTGCGCTCGGCCATCAGCGCGTCGAAGGCTACGAGTAGGTTGAGGTCGGCGTCGGCGAGGTTCATCGGCAGCGCAGCGAAGGCATTGCGGAAATCTATAGCGAGGATAGACGACATTGGGTTGATTTATGAGAACAGGGACCTTAGGGTGGCTGCCAGGAAGGCGGTGGGGCCCGAGCGGACCCTGGAGCGGGTCGTGTGGATAGGACGGTGATGAGGTATGTGCGCAGCAGCTTCTGAGGACGCCGAGCTGCGGGTTCCGGTGCTTGTCGTCGGTGGTAGCCTGGTCGGCCTGACGACAGCGCTTCTGCTGCGCCGGCACGGGGTCGACGTGCTCGCGGTCGAGCGCCATTCGGGAACCGCGATTCATCCGCGGGCCGGACACTTCAACCTGCGCACGGTCGAGATCCTGCGTTCGCTCGGGCTCGAGCAGGAGGTGCGGCGCAGCTCCGAGCGCTCCTACCCGCCCGACGGTGGCATCAGCAACGTCGAGTCTCTGGCGGGGCGCGAGATCGCCAACTACTTCGACAACCTCAACGACGGAGTCGAGCAGTTCAGCCCGACAATTCGCCTGTTCCTCGACCAGGACGCGCTCGAGCCGATGCTGCGCGACCACGCCACGCAGGCCGGCGCGCAGCTGCTCTACCGCACGGAGGCGACCGCGCTGCAGCAGGACAGCGATGGCGTGAGCGTGATCGTGCGTGATCTGGAGTCCGGTGCCGAGCGTCGCATCCGCGCCGATTACGTGGTCGCCGCCGACGGCAACCGCAGCCCGATCCGCGAGCAGCTCGGCATCGCCATGCACGGACATGGGGTGCTGTCCAACAGTGCCACGATCTACTTCCGGGCCGAGGCCGACCTCGAGCCGCTGCTGCGCGGTCGCAACCAGGGCGTCCAGTACGTCACCAGCCCGCTGCTGCGCGGCTTCTTCCGGCTGAATCGTGCCGGCAATGGCGGCTTCCTGGCGGTCAACCTCATAGGCGACACTGCTCGCCCGGAGATCGTCGCCGCCTATCCGGACGCGCCGTGGGAAAACGTGGCCGAGGGCATCACCGAGGAGCGTGCGCTGGAGCTGCTGCGGGCTGCCATCGGCGTGCCGGGGATGCCGCTCGTGATCACCGACATCGCACCCTGGCAAGCCGTCGCCGATTGTGCCGAGCGCTTCCAGGACGGGCGCGTGTTCCTGGCTGGCGACGCCGCGCACGTGGTGCCGCCCAACGGCGGCTTCGGCGGCAACATGGGGATTCAGGATGCGCACAACCTGGCGTGGAAGCTCGCGCTGGTGCTGCGCGGAGAGGCCGGCCCGACGCTGCTCGACAGCTACGACACCGAGCGGCGGGCGGTCGGCGGGCTGACCGTCGAGCAGTCGTATACCCGCTACGTGACGCGGGTCGCGCCCTACATCGGCACCGAGGGGATGCAGCCGCTGGTCGATGATCTGCATCTCGAGATCGGCTACCGCTACAACTCGCCCGCCGTGATCGCCGAGCCCGGCACTGAGCCGCTGCTGCACACCCATCCGGCGGAGTCGCACGGCGAGCCCGGATCGCACGCCCCGCACGTCGTGCTGAGCCGGGACGGAGCGTCGATCTCGACGCTCGACCTGTTCGGCACGAACTACGTCGTTCTGGCCGGGCCCGATGGTGCGCGATGGTGCGCGGCCTTCACCGCGGCGGCGGCGCACCTGGGTATCGCGGTCGATGCGCACCGCGTCGGTGCGGACGGTCTCACCGATCCGAACGGTGGTTTCCTCGACGCGTACGGCATCAACCCTGCGGGTGGCAGTGTCGTGCGCCCGGACGGGTTTGTGGGCTGGCGGACATCGCAGCCCGAGGGCGCGGATGACGCTCGTGCACGAGAGGTGCTCGAGCTACTGCTGTGCCGCTCGCGTTAGCGGGAGCGGCACAGACGTAGGAACTCCTCGCGCGTGCGTGGGTCCTCCCGCAGCACCCCGTACAGCGTCGAGGTGACGGTCCGCGTGTGCGGCTTCTGCACGCCGCGCAACGTCATGCACAGGTGCTCGGCCTCGAGCACGACGCCGACCCCCTTGGGCTGTAGCTCGCGCTGGAGCCAGGCGGCGATCTGGGTCGTCAGCCGTTCCTGCAGCTGCAGGTCGCGGGCGAACAGCTCGACGACGCGCGCGAGCTTCGAGAGCCCGATGATGTGGTCGCCCGGCAGGTAGCCGACGTGCGCCACCCCCTGGAACGGCAGCACGTGGTGCATGCACAGCGAGTGGAACGGGATGTCTCGCACCAGCACCAGTTCGTCGTACCCCTGCTCGTTGGCGAACGTCGTGGCTCTGAACGGCACCGGTGTCAGCAGCTCGGCGTAGGCCGCCGCCATCCGCCGTGGCGTCTCGCGTATGCCCTCGTCGTCGAGATCGGCGCCCAGCGCGATCAGCAGCTCGCGTGCCGCCTGCTCGGCGGCCGCCTGGTCGATCGGTGCCCGCGCGCCTTCGACCGCCTCACGCTCGAGGATGCTCACCGGCCGTGTCCCGCCTCGGCGA
>JBOGYJ010000308.1:0-23302 GCA_050696795.1 Solirubrobacteraceae bacterium
ATCCCACTCCCTTGACAGCGTCCAGGCCAAAGCGGATGTTTCCGTCCACCACCACGAACTCGTGGTCTGACAGGCTCACGTCCGGGGGCAGGATTGAGATGCCCATCTGCTCGGCCTGCGCGACGAAGAACGGCACCTTGTCCTTGGTGTCCATCACTGACGAAATCAGGGCCGCCATGAACTCGGATGGATAGTTGGCCTTAAGCCATGCGGTCCGGTAGGCGATCAGCGCGTAGCAGGCAGAGTGGGATTTGTTAAACGAGTAGTCCGCCGATCGCTCGTTCGTGGTCCACAGCGACTCGATCACATCCTCGCTCGTGCCCGAGGCGCGGCAGCCGGCGAAGAACTCAGGCTTCAGCTTCGCCATCGCCTCGCGGTTCTTCTTGCCGATCGCCTTGCGCAGGTCGTCGGCCTTGGCGCCGCTGAAGCCCGCGAGCTGGCGCGAGATGATCATCGCCTGCTCCTGGTAGAGGATCACGCCCTTGGTCGACTCGACGATGTGGCGCAGGCGCTCGTCGGGATAGTCGATCGTGTCGGGGTCGTGCTTGCCGCGGGCGTAGGTGCCGATCTGATCCATGGCCCCCGGCCGGTACAGCGCGACCAGCGCGACGAGGTCGTCGAACTCGGTCGGGCGCACGCGCTTGAGCGCCTCGCGCATCCCCTCTGACTCGAACTGGAAGACGCCGATCGACTCCCCCCGCGCCAGCATTCTGTAGGTCTTCTCGTCGTCGAGCGGCAGCGTCGACATATCCGGTCGCGTGCCGCTGGAGCGCTCGATGATGTCCAGCGCATCCTCGATCACGTCGAGGTTGCGCAGCCCGAGGAAGTCCATCTTCAAGAGGCCCATGGCCTCGACCGGCTTCATCGAGAATTGCGTGACCGTGCGGTAGATCTTGTCGCCGGCCTCGTCGGTCTTGTTGGTGTCGGCCAGCTGCACCGGCACGAGATCGGTCAGCGGCTGCGGGGCGATCACGACCGCGGCGGCATGGATCGAGGCGTTGCGGACGATCCCCTCCAGACCGCGAGCGACCTCGATGATCCGCCCCGCCTCGCCGTCGCGCTGCACCTCTGCGGCGAGCGGCTGGCCGGGCGCCAGGCAGTCGTCGAACTTCGGCGCGCGTCCCTGCTCGGGGTCGGGGATGAGCTTGGCGAGCTTGTCGCCGAGCGCGTACGGGAACCCCAGCACGCGGGCCGCGTCGCGCGTGGCCGCGCGCGGGAACATCTTGCCGAAGGTGATGATCTGGGCGACCGAGTCCTTGCCGTACTTCTCGGTCACGTACTGGATCACCTGCTCGCGGCCGCGCACCGAGAAGTCGATGTCGATATCGGGCATCGACACGCGCTCGGGGTTGAGGAAGCGCTCGAACAGCAGGTCGTAGCGGAGCGGATCGAGGTCGGTGATGCGGGTCGTGTAGGCGACCAGCGAGCCGGCGGCCGAGCCACGACCCGGTCCGACCGGGATGCCGTGGTCGCGCGCCCATTTGATGAAGTCCCAGACGATCAGGAAGTACCCGCTGTAGCCCATGCGTTCGATCACGCCGAGCTCGTACTCGGCGCGCTCGAGCGCCGCCGCCGGGACCGGATCGCCGAAGCGCCAGGCCAGGCCCTCCATGACCAGCTGGCGCAGGTACTCGGACTCGACCATGCCGCCGGGGCAGTCGAAGCGGGGGATCAGCTGCTTGCCGAGCTCGACCTCGACCTCGCAGCGCTCCGCGATCTCGAGCGTGGTGGCGAGCGCCTCGGGCCACGCGGAGAACTTCTCCGCCATCTCGTCGGTCGAGCGCAGGTAGAACTCGTTGGTGTCGAAGGTCATCTTCGGCGCGGCGAGCGTCGACTTGGTCTGCACGCAGAGCAGCGCCGTGTGGTTGTCGTAGTCCTCGCGGCGCAGGTAGTGCACGTCGCCGGTGCCGACCAGCGGGCGGCCGACCTCGCGCGCGATCTTGACGATCCCGGCGTTGGCCTTCTCCTGGTCGGCGATGCCGTTCTTCTGGACCTCGAAGAAGACGCTGTCGTGCCCGTAGATCTGAAGCAGCTCGTCGGCGACCGAGCGCGCCTCGGCATCGCGATCGTTGACCAGCGCCTGGCAGAAGCGCGACGCCAGGCAACCGGTGAGCGCGATGATGCCCTCGGAGTAGCGCTCCATCAGCCCAGCGTCGACCGTCGGCTTGCCGCGCTGAAGCCCCTCGAGGAAGCCCGCGGAGCAGAGCTTGACGAGGTTGCGGTAGCCGGTGACGTCCTCGGCGATCAGCGTCAGGTGGTGGCGCTTGCCGCGCTTGGTGTGGTCGTCGGTGACGTACACCTCGCAGCCCTGGATCGGCTTGATCCCGTGCTTCTTGGCGGCCTGGTAGAGCTCGACAGCGCCGTTCATCACGCCGTGATCGGTGAGCGCCAGCGCCGGTTGCCCGAAGGCAGCGGCACGCTCGGCGAGCTTGTCGATCTTGGCTGCACCGTCGAGCAGCGAGTACTCGGAGTGGACGTGCAGGTGGGCGCAGCCGTGGCTCATCGGATGACCGAGGATAGGCTTCGGCCCGGACGCCGTGAGCCCCTCAGCTCGCAGTGTGGGCGCTTTTCCGGGCCGCCCGCCGAGCCCGCCGTCAGCGCGCGCGGGACGGCGCAACGGGGCCCGCGACCGCCGCAGACGTGGCGAGCACCTGGCCGCTCGCGGTGCAGGCGGCGGCCGCCAGATGGGAGGGCGCCGAGGCGACGTTGACGGCGGTCTCGAAGCCGGCGATCGGAGCGATCCCGAGCGGACTCAGGGAGCTTGGGCTCGCCCCTCCCAGCACCATCCACTGAGCCACCTCGCTGGAACCGTTCCAGGACGCGTAGACCGTGGCAGCAGTGCCAGAGCGGCTCACCGCGATGTCCGGCGGAGCGATCGGCGTGCCGGTCCAGGGTTGCAGGAACGCGCGGTAGGAACTGGCCGCCGGATCGAGATGCCCGTCGAACAGCACCTCGCCGGAATTGCTGTACGCCGAGAACGCGGCGCCCCGCCCCCAGCCCACGAACCACCGGCCGGCGCCCAACGGCTGCACACTGCCAAGCGCATCCGAGTAAACCGGTGGCTGGTGGTGGAAGGCGTGCACGAGTCGCACGCGTCTGCGCTTCTCATCGACCGACAGCACGAGCGCGCGCGAGTGCGCCGCGAACCGTGGCGGCCCGCCGCCGTTGTCGAATACCGTCATCACGCCGCCCGGGTGCAGGTTGGCGTCGTGCTGGTAGTTGAAGCGCGTGCCCGGACCCATGTGGAAGTCGCTGTGCTTGCCACCCAGCCGCCACATGAGCTGGCCCGTACGGCGGTTGACCTTGTAGACGGTGCTGGTGTTGCGACTGGAGACGATCACGTTGCCGTCGCGCGGATCCAGGCAGACGCCGTTGATGTGGAAGTAGTCCCACACGTAACCGGGCTTGGGCAGGGTCGGCCTCGCATACGAGTAGCTGAGCGGGACGTGACGATCCGTGCGCCAGAACCAGCGGAGCTTCCCGGTGGCAACGTCAACCTCCTGCACCACGCCGTAGTAGTACGGCACCGTGCGCATGCTGGAACCGATCCGGATGCGTCCGGTGCTCTGCCCGTAGCAGGTGAAGATCGCCGTGCCTTCGGGCGTCAGGAAGAACTCATGCAGATCGCCCGGTAGGCCCTGATGCCCTGAGACCTGCGCGACCTGCTCGTAGTTGGTGTCGACGATCTGGTAGTGGCCCTGGCCGTAGCCGACCCCATACCTGCCGGCGACGGTTCCCTCGAACCAGCACAGGACGGGCTGGCCGCGGTACTGCTGAACGCTGACGTTGAATGCGCGCAACGGCGAGCTTGGATCCGAGGCGACGGGGTTGAACCACACGATCCTGCCGGTCTGGTCGACGATCAGCGCACCGGACTGCGCCGAGCCGAGGTGCGACTCGGTGACCACCACGCCCGCCAAGCCCGGCTGCGCGGGAGTGTCGATCACCACTTCAGGCGCCAGCAGGTCGGGGCGCGAGAGGAACCGCTGGACCCCGCCACTCACCGAACCGCCGGCTGTTGCCGGCAATCGCCGCAGCGTCGCGCCGCGGCTCGCCGGCGGCCGCCCGATCAGCGCGACCGCTGCTCCGCCCGCCGCCAACGTGAGAAATTCGCGTCTGCTCGCTGTCCGTCGCATGCCGTCTTCGCTAACCCACACGCGCCGGTGAAGTCTCGGTGCACCCCGTCATTTCCGCGACAGAGTGACAGCTGGGGCGTCAGTCCCGCCTAAGCCTGATGTATGGTTGAGATAAAGCCTGCCTAACGGCACCGCAACTTTTGGTTTAGTTACGCCTTATCGTCCGCGAGATGCGGATCCGTCAACTTTCCCCCAGGTCTCATCGATCTCCCACACCAACCCGGCTGCTGCTCGCGTTCAGCGTGACCGCATTAGCTGTTGCCGGCTGCGGCTCGTCGACCCCGAGCGCTTCCAACAAGAGCTCGCAGACGACCTCGAAATCCCGCACTCCCAGCTCCAAAGCCTCGGTGTCAACCACCAAGGTCCCGGGCTATGGCACCGTGCTCGCCACCGCCCACGGTGTGGCGGTGTACCTGCTGACCGCGGATCCCAGCGGCGGCAGCAGCTGCTCCGGAGCCTGCGCCAAGCAGTGGCCTCCGCTGACGGTCTCGGGCAGGCCCACCGGAGGTTCCGGCGTCAATGCCTCGCTGCTCTCGAGCTTCACCCGCAGCGACGGGAGCGTCCAGGTTCTCTACGGCGGGCACGCGCTCTACACGCATCCGGGGACGAGCTCCACCGCGGCGGCCGGCACCGCCTCGGACGGGGGCATCTGGTACCTGGTCTCACCGAGCGGCAAGCCGATCAAGGCCACGACCGGATCGGGGTATTGAACCGGTGACGATCCTCGATCGAGACCCCCCACCGCGACAGCAGTCACCGGCCGCCGATAGCGCGCGGCCGGTATCGAGCGCGGACCACAAGCGCGCGATCCTGCTGCTGTGCTGCGCCGCGCAGTTCATGGTCATCCTCGACCTCTCGATCGTCAACGTCGCGCTACCGTCGATCCAGGTCGGGCTGCATTTCTCGGCCGCCGACCTGCAGTGGGTGATCGACGCCTACGCGATCGTATTCGCCGGGTTCCTGATGCTCGCCGGCCGTGCCGCCGACGTGATCGGCCAGCGACGCACCTTCCTGGCGGCGCTCGTGGTCTTCTCCGCCGCCTCGCTGGTGGGTGGTCTTGCCCCCAGCAGCGACGTGCTGCTGGGGGCGCGGGCGGTCCAGGGCCTTGGCGGGGCCCTGATGGCCGCGTGCTCGCTGGCGATCGTCACGTCCACCTTCACGGCCGGCGCCGAGCGGCACCGCGCGATCGCATTGTGGAGCTCGATGAACGGCGCCGGGGGCGCGATCGGCGTGCTGCTCAGCGGCATGATCACGCAATGGGCCTCCTGGCGCTGGATCCTGCTCATCAACGTCCCGATCGGCGTGATCGCGGCGGCCGCCGCGCTTCGTGTCGTGAAGGAGCACCGCTCGGGTAAGCGTGAGTCGTTTGACGTGCTGGGCGCCCTGGTGCTCACGCTCGGGCAGATCCTGATCGCCTACGGCTGCGTGGACGCCGGCACCGATGGGTGGGGCACCGCGGCCGCGTGGGTCCCGATCGCTATCGGCGCCGCCGTGCTGGCGCTCTTCCCGCTCGTCGAGGCCCGCGCCAAATCGCCGCTGGTCCCGGCGGCGGCGCTCACCCGGCACCTCAAGCTCGTCAACCTCGTGGTACTGCTGTTCAGCGTCGCGCTCTTCCCGATGTGGTACATGGGCTCGCTGTACATGCAGCAGGTGCTGTCGCTGCAGCCCATCACCACCGGGATCGCGTTCCTGCCGATGGCGCTGGTGATCATGCTCTGCGCGCGGCGCGCCGGCGGCCTTGTCAGCCGCTTCGGCGTCAAGCCGGTGCTGGCCGGCGGGCTGACCTTCATGACCTGCGGCATGGCGCTGTTCGCACGGATGGCGCCGAGCGGCTCGGCGATCCAGTACATCATCCTGCCGGGCCTGCTGATGACGATGGGAATCGGCTTCTCGATCGTCGCCTCGACGATCGCCGCGGTGCAAAGCGCCAGCGCCGAGCGCTCCGGGCTGGCGTCGGGAATGGTGAACACCGCGCGCCAGATCGGCGGCAGCCTCGGGCTCGCGGTCCTGATCTCGCTCGCGACGCTGCACACGAGCCACCTGATCGGCTCGGGCGTCGCAGCGCAGCCGGCCCTGACCGGCGGCTTCCGGCTCGGCTACCTGGTGGGCGCCGGGTGCTGCGCCGCCGCGTTGCTGGTGACACTCTTCCTCCCAACGTTGCCCGGGGCTGCCGGCCCGCTGGCCGGCAGCCCCGCCACAGCCTCCCGTACCGCCGGCCACACCCGCACCGTGGTGATCGCCGTGGCGGGCGTCCTCGCCGTCTTCGCGGCGCTTGGCTTCGCCCTGCCGCGCAGCCACGGCGCACCGATCGGCGCGTACACGACAAGGGGCGCCTACAGCTTCGTGTCGGCGCCGAACCTGCACCCACCGAAGATCACCGGCGGCGGCTCGCCCAGCGTCGAGAAGAGCCTTCCCGGCGACATCATGCTGGCCAACTTCTACGACCTCACGCAGCACCCGATGGTCGGCCAGAGCGGCCCGCTGATCCTCGGCGGCAACCTGCAGCCGATCTGGTTCCAGCCGGTGCCGACGAACGTCGTCGCCAACAACCTCGAGGCCCAGACCTACGACGGCAAGCCCGTGCTCAGCTGGTGGCAGGGCGACGTCACCGCCACCGGCCAGATCAACAGCGGTGAGGATGTCGTCGTCAACCAGCACTACCAGAAGATCGCGACGCTGAAGGGCTCTGACGGCTGGGTCCTGACGATGCACGAGTTCGCGATCCGCGGCCACGACGCCTGGGTCACGGCCAACAAGAACGTGCCCGCGCAGCTGGCCAGGTTCGGCGGCGTCAACGGCGGCGCGATGATCGACTCGGCCGTGCAGGAGTACGACCTGCGCACCGGCAAGCTCGTCTACAGCTGGGTCGCGTCCAAGCACATCCACGAGGACGACTCTTACGCGGTTCCTCCAGAGAACGGCTTCCCTTGGGACGTGTACCACGTGAATTCGGTCGACCCGCTGGGCCACGGCACGTTCCTGGTGTCGATGCGCAACACATGGGCGGTCTACCTGGTCAACGCGCGAACCGGCAGGATCGAGTGGACGCTGGGCGGCAAGCACTCGAGCTTCGCGGTGCCGGCCGCCGTGCACTTCGAGTGGCAGCACGACGCCCAACTGCTCAACGCGACGACGCTGAGCGTCTTCGACGACCACTGCTGTGAGATCACCGGCGCCGGCGTCTACCTGAACGCGACCGGCCCCTCGCGCGGGCTCGTGCTGAAGCTCGATCCGGCGACGCACACGGTCAAGCTCGAGAAGCAGTACTCGCACGGGGTGAGCGTCGAGTCACGCTACATGGGCGACGTGCAGCAGTTGCCGGGCGGCGGCGCCTTTGTCGGCTGGGGCGACGTGCCCTTCATGTCGGAGTTCTCCAGGTCGGGCCAACTGACCTTCGACGCGGTCCTGCCCACACCGGACATCACCTATCGCGCCTACGTCCAGCCCTGGGTCGGGCTGCCGCTCTATCCGCCCACCGGTGCCGCTCGCAAGCGGGGCGCCACCACCACCGTCTACGCCAGCTGGAATGGCGCCACCCGCGTCACCGGCTGGAAGGTGCTTGCGCTCAGCAGTGGCGGCAAGCAGGTGATCGCGACCGCGAGCAAGTCCGGCTTCGAGACCTCGATCCCCGTCCACACCGCTGCCGGCAGCTTCGAGCTGCAGGCGATCGATGCCGCCGGTCAGGTGATCGGCAACTCCAGGAGCTTCTCGGAGCGATGACCATGACCTCCAAACGCCCCGGCCTGACCCGTCGTCAGTTCATCCCGCGGGCCGCCGGCCTGCTGACCGCGCTCGGCGTGGGCGGCGCCGCTGGCTACGAGCTGCACAGCGGCGCCAAGCCGACGCCGGCACCCGAGCCGCAGGGCTTCACGGCAACGACGGTGCCGGCAGCCGGCAATCCCGGCAGTGGCGTCTCGAGCTTCGTCACGCGCCCCGAGCTACGGCCCGCCGATGTCCGCATCACCGAGGTCGCGACACACGGACTGCGGAACGAGCCGCGCTTCGTCGTGATGGCGCCGATGGCTGACATCGCCTACAAGAGCGATCAGCGCGGGCCGATGATCGTGGACCGCCGCGGGCGCCTGATCTGGTTCGACCCGAGCGAGGACTCGACCTTCAACGTCCAGGTCCAGACCTACGAGGGCCAGCGGGTCCTGACCCGCTGGCACGGCGCGCTGTCGGACGGCTACGGCAACGGCGTAGGCGAGATCATCGACGAGACCTACACCCCGATCGCCACCGTGGGTAACGCGAAGACTCGCCCGATCGACCTGCATGAGTTCCAGCTCACCTCGCGTGGAACCGCGCTCGCGACCTACTACGAGACCCACGACTGGGATCTCTCGCCGATAGGTGGCGCCAAGCACGGGTTGCTGCTCGTCAGCCACGCGCTGGAGATCGATGTCGCCACCAACAAGACCCTGCTCGACTGGGTATCGATCGACCACGTCGGGATCGACGAGAGCTACCAGCCGCTTCCGTCCAAGGCGAGCGACGCGTTCAACTACTTCCACGTCAACTCGGTCGCGGAGGCCAGCGACGGCAACCTGTTGATCTCCGGCCGCAACACCTGGTGCGTCTACAAGGTCCACCGCACCACCGGCAAGGTGATCTGGCGGCTCAACGGCAAGCGCTCGGATTTCAAGGTTCCCGACGACGTCGGCTTCTCCTGGCAGCACCACGTCCGCGCCCACGGCGAATCGGAGATGACGATCTTCGACAACGCCAACATCAGCGGCCACGGCTCGCTTGCGCTGCTGCTCCAGCTCGACGAGGCCAAGCGGCAGGTGTCGCTCAAGCGCGCCTTCCAGCACCCAGCGAAGTTCACGGCCTGGACGCTGGGCAGCGTGCAGGTCCGCCCCGACGGGCACGTCTTCGTGGGCTGGGGGGCGCAGCCGTACTTCTCAGAGTTCTCGAAGGATGGGGAGCTGCTCGTCGACGGTCAGTTCAACAGCGAGACCCGGTCCTACCGGACCTTCCTGACCGAATGGAAGGGGCACCCAACCGACAAGCCCACGCTGGTCGCGAGGTCGAATCAGGGTAGCGGCTTCATCATCTATGCCAGCTGGAACGGGGCGACCGAGATCGACCACTGGAAGGTGCTTGCCGGCTCGGAGCTTGCGCTCGAGCCCGTCGGGTCGCAGCCGTGGACGGGCTTCGAAACCACGATCGTGGTCAACAGCCACGGTCCGGCATTCCAGGTCGCGGCGATCGACCGCCACGGAAACGAGCTCGGCCGCTCCGAGATCACATGACCATGAGCGCCGTGACCACCACCGCCTACCAACCATGTCAACGCAAACCGAGGAGTGGAAAGTGAAGTTAATTGGTGCCGGACTCCCTCGCACCGCGACGCTGACACAGCGCGCGGCGCTGGAGATCCTCGGGCTTGCGCCCTGCTACCACATGCAGAACGTCTTTGCCAACATGACGGAGGTCGACCGCTGGCGAGACGTGCTCGACGGCAGGCTGACGGCAGCCGAGCTGCTCGAGGGCTACCCGGCCGTGGTCGATTGGCCGGGGTCCTACTACTACCGTGAGCTGATGCGGGCGTACCCGGAGGCCAAGGTGCTGCTCAGCGTGCGCGACGGCATGGCCTGGGCCCAGAGCATGCGGAAGACGATCTGGGGCCTGTTCTACGACGACACCCTGATCCGTCACGTCTCGGACGCGCGCATGAAGATCGATCCGATCTGGAACACCTACATCGAGACGATGAAGGAGATGTGGGTTCGCACGAAGCTGCTCGACGGCGAGGCGACCACACTCGAGTTCATGGCGGCCGCGATGGAGCGTTTCAACGACGAGGTCCGAGCGGCCGTGCCGGCCGAGCGCCTGCTCGAATGGTCGCCGACGGACGGCTGGAAGCCGCTGTGCACGTTCCTCGAGGTGCCTGTGCCGGATGAGCCCGTCCCGCACATCAACGACACCGCGCAGTTCGTCGACCAGATCACGCGCTTCTCGGTCCAGGTGCTCAGCGACAGGGTGTTGGACGAAGGCGTGGCGGTGGTCCGGTGAACCCCGCGGTGAACAACGCCGAGCGGCTGCGGATCGAGCATCCAGCCATTCTGGCCCTTCACCGGGTGGCGCCGGCGGTCAGCGGGCGGCAACGGCCGGCCGTCATCTGGATGACCGGCCCGTCCGGAGCGGGCAAGACGACGATCGCGTGCGAGCTCCAGCGCGAGCTGGAGCAGCGCGGGCTGATGGCCGGCAGGCTGGACGGCGACGACCTGCGTACCGGGCTCTGCAGCGATCTCGGATTCTCCCAGTGCGACCGCAACGAGAACGTGCGGCGCGCGGTGGAGGTGGCGCACCTGATGGCCCAATCCGGTCTGGTCGTGATCGTCTCGCTGATCTCGCCGTTCCGTGCCGGGAGGGCACAGGCCCGCGCGCGCTTCGCCGCCGACGAGTTCTTCGAGGTGTTCGTCGATACGCCGCTCGAGGTCGCCGAGCTGCGCGATCCCAAGGGCCTCTACCGGCGTGCGCGCCGTGGCGAGATCAGCCAGTTCACCGGAATCGATTCGCCCTACGAGCGGCCCGAGGCGCCCGAGATCACGCTCGACACGGTCGACCATTCACCGGAGCAGTGCGCGTTCACCGTGCTCGACGCGCTGGCGAGCGCCGGCCGACTACCGACGCTGACGCGTGGTCAGTCCTGAGGGTCCGTGTGAGCGCCCTCGTCGGGGGCGGGAATCGCCTCGCGTAGCCGCCTGAGCGCGTGATCCAGGCGCTCAGGCGAGATATCGCCGTCAGCCACCGGCTGCGGCGGCACCACCGGCTGCCGTGACGCGTTTACGACCTGCGGCGGCACCACTGGCGGCGGCAGCGCCGCATGCGGCGGTGATTGCGCGCGCCCGCGCCGCAGCAGCCGGCTGAGCAGCCCCATGGCGGCTACTCCTGGGGCCGGTTGCGCACCTGCCAGGCCATCCGCGATTGCAGCGACCAGAGCTCGATGAAGCCGGGCGAGGCCTCCTGTCTGAAGAGCCCACCCGACTCCGAGAAGGTCGCCAGCTGGGCGTCGTAGACGGCGTTGCGCGACTGGCGCGTGACCACGCGCGCCGAGCCCTTGAACAGCTTCACGCCGATCCGCCCGGTGACCTGGGCGTTGGCCGCCTGCATGTAGGCGTCGATGTCGGCGCGCAGCGGCTCCCACCAGAGCCCGGCGTAGACGAGGTAGGCCCATTTCTGGTCGAGCACCGTCTTGAACTGGTTCTGGTGGATCGTGCCGACCAGGCGCTCGAGCTCGGCGTGCGCGGGCAGCAGGATCGCCGCCGCCGGCACCTCGTAGATGTCGCGCACCTTGAGGCCGACGATGCGATCCTCGATGTGATCCACGATGCCGACCCCGTGGCGCATGCCGGCCGCGGCGACGCGCTCGAGCAACTCCACGAGGCCCAAGCGCTCGCCGTCGAGCGCCACCGGCACACCGGCCTCGAAATCGATCTCGAGCGTCTGCGCCTCATCGGGCGCCAGCTCGGGGCGCGTGACCAGCTGGAAGACGTCGTCCTGGGGTGCGGTCTGCAGGTCCTCGATCCAGCGGCCCTCACTCGAGCGCCCCCACAGGTTGTCATCGATCGAGTACGGCGCAACCTCTGACCCCTGGGTCGGGTGGGACTTAATCGGGATGCCGTTCTCACGCGCGTAGGCGAGCTCCTCGTCGCGCCCCATCTTCCACGAGCGCACCGGCGCGATCACCTTCAGCTCAGGCGCCAGCGTCGCAACCGTCGACTCGATGCGGACCTGGTCGTTGCCCTTGCCGGTGCAGCCGTGCGCGATCGTGTCACAGCCTGACCTGCGGGCGTACTCGACGGCGAGCTTGGCGATCAGCGGGCGCCCCAGCGCCGTGAACAGCGGGTAGCCGAGGCCATAGATGGCGTTGGCCCTGATCGCCGGCGCGATGTAGTCGCGGGCGAACTCCTCACGCGCGTCGAGGACGAACGCGTCTGCGGCGCCGAGCGCCGTCGCCTTGCCCTTGACGACGTCGTAGTCCTCCCCCGGCTGACCGAGGTTCACGGTCAGCGCCACGACCTCGGCCTGGTACTGGTCCTGGATCCACTTGAGCATCACGCTCGTGTCGAGGCCGCCGCTGTAGAGCAGCAGCACGCGATGAACGTCTTCTGGGTTGGCTAGGTAGGTCGCGCTCTGATTGGTCACGAACGCAAGGCTAAAGACTTCGCGCACGCGGCGAAGTCGTCGCCGCGCCGCTCGAAGTTCGCGTACCGGTTGAAGCTCGGGGCGGCCGGTGAGAGCAGCACCACGGCGCCGTCGGGGGCCAGCGCACGCGCCAGCCGAACCGCATCGGGGATGTCCTCCGCGCGCGCGATCCGGTCGCCGGCGAATCCGAAGGCCTCGGCGGCCTCGGCGACCAGCCATCCGGTGTCGGGCACGTGGATCAGGGTCGTGTCCGCCGTCCTCCGGGCCAACGCGGCCGCCAGCGCGCCGTAGTCCTGGTCGCGGTCGCTGCCGCCGGCGATCAGGATCGCGGGCCGGTCGCCGAACGCCTCCAGCGCGGCGATCGCCGACTGCGGCGTGGTGGAGATGCTGTCGTCCACCCATTCGATCCCGCGGCCGTCGACATGCACGGTCTGCAGGCGATGTGGGAGCGCTGTGAGCCCCTCCAGGGCCCCGGGCAGCGCCGGCAGCGGCAATCCCGCCGCCTCGATCGCGGCGAGCGCACAGGCGACGTTCTCGGCGTTGTGGCGGCCCCGGAGCGGGATCTGCTCCTCCGCGACGACCAGCGGCCAGCCGCCGCGGTCGCCAAGCGGGCGAACCGCGGCGCGGACCCCCGGCAGCTCGAAGATCCGCAGCTTGTCGGCGCGGTAGCGCTGCTCGCTGCCGTGCCAGTCGGTGTGCTCGCGGGAGAGGTTGGTGAGCACCGCGACCTCGGGGCCGATGGCGAGGTCGGCGATCTGGTAGCTCGAGAGCTCGCACACGACCCAGATGTCGTTCCCGCTCCCCGCGCCCGCCAGGTCGAGCAGCTCGATCACCGGGCGGCCGATGTTGCCGGCCAGCTCGACCGGCATCACCTGGCGAAGCAGGTGGGCGATCACGGTCGCGGTCGTGCTCTTGCCCTTGGTCCCGGTGACGCCGATCACATGCCGGCCGCCGCGCTCCGCCAGCCACAGGCCGGTGGCGGTCGTGACGGGTGTGCGGTTCGCGATCGCCTCCTGGATCAGCGGCTTGTAGATCGAGACGCCGGGCGAGCGCACCAGCACTTCGGCCCGCGCGAGCGCGGTGCGTGTCTCATGCTCGGGGGTGGCGTCGTCGACGACGGCGCTGATCGTCGCGGCCGGGAGGCGCTGTTCGAGCTGCGCGCGGAAGGCGCTGGTCTCGCGGCCCAGCCCCCAGAGCGCGACCCGCTTGCCATCAAGCTCCGAGAACTTCACGGACGGGTCCGATCAGCGCGTCGGGAATGTCGTGGTCGTCGCTCAGCGCGAAGTGGGAGGCCAGGTCCGCCTCACTCACGCTGCGGTCGGCCAGGACCTCTTCCGCGAGGCGTTTGACGTTGGCGTGCTCCTGCCACTGCGGCTGCTCGCTCAGCAGCGCGATCGCCGCCAGGCACTCCTCGACCTCGCCCACGCACTCGAACGGCTTCTCGCCGCCGGTGGCGGTGAGAAGCGCGAACCCCTCGTACTGGCTGGGGTCGTCGAGCATGTCCTTGCCGAAGATCTCGGTCAGCCGCTCGGGGGTCATGAACGGCGCCAGCGCCAGGAACACGAAGCGGCACTTGTCGCAGTCACAGCACCACGACCCGAGCCGCTGCTCGGGATCGAGTCCGAAGACGCGGTTGCAGCTCGTGAACGCCGAGTGATACTGGCCGAGCCCTGCGAATGCCCTCGCGATCGCGAGCTCCGAGGCCGGCCGCAGGACCGAGAAGATCCGCGGCGCGCCCCCGATCTCGGCGACCGCGTCGGCCAGCAGCCGCTCGGCGCGGCGGCTCTTGGAGAACTGGTGGTTGACCTCGACGCCGTGGTAGACGAAGTTGCCGGCCGACGCACTGCGCTCGTTGGCCATCAGCACAGCATCGATCCCCTGCGTGGCGGCCGTGAGCAGCGCCACGCAGCTGACGATCGCGGTGATCGGTACGTGCCCGTTGAGCGCGCCGCGGCTGTTCAGCTCGATCAGCCGCGGGTCGATCGTGCGCTTGACCAGGTGGCGGGGCAGCGCCGCCACGTTGGCGGTGGCGCTGATCGGCAGCGCGTCGCCGACCGAGAACAGCGCCGTCTCGAGCCCGCTGCGACGCGCGATCTCGACTGCGAGGGCCGAGTCCTTGCCGCCGCCGACCGGCACCAGCAGCGATGCCGGCTCGGTCGTCTCGTTCTCGGGCGTCCAGTCGATCCCGCGCGGGAACTGCGGGTGCGGCAGCCGCTCGAGGCCGTTGACGACGGCGAACTCGCCCAGGCCCTCGGAGTAGAGCGCCGAGAGCAGGCGCTCGGCGGCCGGCGGCGGCGCGCCGGTCTCGCACACCAGGTGTGGCGGGATCGCCGCCTTGAAGTAGCTCACGCCCGCGACCCAGTGCAGGAGGTCGAGCAGGCCCTCGACCGCGAACGCACCCCCGAACCTGGGTGCCGGCAGCTGGAAGGTCTCCTCGAACTCGATGTCGTCGAGGGCGTAGCCGAGCCGCACCAGCCCGTCGGGCTGGAGGCTGCGGTAGGTGAACTGGAAGGCGTTGATCGCCTTCGGATCGAAGTTGGCCAGCGGAGCTGTGGACACAAGCCTTAGCGTAGTCTCGCGGGGCGATGAGCAACGACGTAACGATCATCGGGGCCGGCATCGTCGGCTGCTCCACGGCCTACTTCCTGGCGTCTGCGGGGGTCGCGGTGACCGTCGTCGATCCGGTCGGGATCGGGGCCGGCGCCTCGGGCCGCAACAACGGCCTGGTCGAGCACCCCTACGACGCGGCGTCCGCGCCGCTGTTCTACGAGAGTGTCGAGTTGATGCGGAGCTTCCTGGGCGAAGCGATGCCGGTCGACCCGGTTGGCGCCCTGCTGCTGGCCCCCGAGGAGGCCGCCGCCCGCGATCTCGTCGCGCACTACGCGCAGTTCCCCGAGCTCGAGCCGGCGCTGCTGGACTCGCAGGCCGCGCGTGACGAGGAGCCGCTGCTGGGCGACGGTCTGTGGGGCTGCATGCTGCATACGGGTTTCGCGATCAGCCCGCTTGAAGCCACCACCGCCGTCGCCGACCGCGCCCGCGCCGCCGGCGCCGAGTTCGTGCTCGGCAGGCCGGTCGAGCTGGAGCGGCTCAGAGCCTCCGGGCGCGAGGTCCTGGTTGCAGCGGGAGCCTCCAGCACGCGGTTGCTCGGCGGCTTGGTGCCGAGGGACGCGGTCAAGCCGCTCTGGGGAGTCATCGTGCTCGTCGACCTCCCGCAGCGGCCACGGCATCCCATCATCGAGGGCACTGTGACCCGCGGCCTCACGACCGGCAGGATCGAAAACGAAACGCCCTTCACCCTGCTCAGCAGCCCCAGCTGGCTTGCTGTCGGCTCCACCCTGCTCGAAGGCGACGAGCCGCGTGCGGAAGACTGGATCCCTCGCCTTCTGGGCGGCGGCACGCGCTTCGTGCCGTCGATCGCGAAGGCGAGGGTGCAGTCGACGCTTGTGTGCGCCCGGCCCAAGTCGTTCGACAACCGCCCGATCCTGGGCCGCGTACCCGGCGAGCAGCGGCTGTGGCTGGCCTCCGGCCACGGCGGCCGCGGAATGTCGCTCGGCGCCGCCTCCGGACGGCTGCTGGCCGAGGCGATCATCGCCGGCAGCGACGCGGCGATTCCGGCCGCGCTGAGCTCGGCACGGCTCAGCGGCTGAGCTTCACGCCATCGCCGCTGAGGTCGAGCGTGCCGGTGCCGCCGTTGGCGGTGACGAAATGCAGCGTCTCGGCGACGGCGTCGTCCTCGGTTGCGGGAATAGCCGGCCGCAGCAGGGTCACGGGCCCGCTTGCGTGCACGACGACCCGCGCGAGCTTCTGGCGGCCGCGGTTTCCGCGCGTGATCACGAACAGCCCGTCGCCGCGATTGAGGCGCCGAGCGCCCGCGTACACGCCGATGGTCTGGGCGCCGCCGCGCGCCACCCACCCGTTCGTGTAGACCAGGTCGCTGCTCGCGCCGAGCTGGTGCACCTGTGAGCCGAAGCTCACGTGTGGCCGGTCGACGGCGGCGCCCTGAGGGCCCCGGCGGTGACCGCTGAGCAGCCCGGCAGCGATCGCCGCGACCAGCACGACGCCCATCACGATCCAGGCGCGATACCTGACCAGCGAGTCCATCTCTGGTGATGCTAGGGGCCGGAATCCAGGCGTCGCTGGATCTCCGACCACAGCGCGGCGTAGGCGACCGACGCGGGGCTCTCGGCCGCGAACACGGCCACCGGGTTGCGCTCCTCTCCCATCAGCTCGACCGCGTCGGCGCTCGGGATCGCGGCGCCCAGCATGGTCAGGTGCTCGATCTTGCGCAGGCGGCTCATCACCTGCAGGTGCAGCTGCTTGCTGACGTCGGCCATCGAGAAGAAGGCGAAGATCGAGGTCTGCCCCTTGCGCCCGACCTTGCCGCCTGAGGCGAGCTCTTCGAGCTGCTCGTAGGCACGGGAGGAGAGCGTCGACGGGATCACCGGCACGAGCAGGGCGTCCGAGGCCTCGAACACCGCCTCGGAGACCAGCGAGATGCTCGGCGGGCAGTCGAGGAAGATGTAGTCGTAGTCCTCGCGCAGCGGCGCCAGCACCTTGCGCAGGCGCGCGGCCGGCTTCTTGAACTGATCGAGCGCCAGGTCGAGGTGCCGGTAGGAGAAGTCGGCCGGGAGCAGATCGAGGCCGTCGTGGTCGGTCGCCTTGATGTGGGCGCTGGCCTGGCCGCGCTTGCGCAGCAGCCCACGCCCACCGCCCTTGACCTTGGGCCGCACGCGAAAGAGATAGGTGCTCGCCGCCTGCGGATCGAGGTCCCAGAGCAGCGTCGGATGCCCGGACTGGGACGCCAGGTAGGCGAGGTTCACGGCGGCCGAGGTCTTACCCACGCCGCCCTTGATGTTGTAGGTCGCGATGACCCTGGTGTTTCGCTCGGACTTCGCCATCGATCCTGATCTCAGCTGAATGCTCGGGTCACGAGCTTGCATTGTGCCTCGGATGCGAACTCGGCAAAGGACGTGGCGTAGCTGGCGCGCGCGGCGGCGGCGTCAGCCTCGAGCCGGTCGATCAGCGTGCCGATCGCCATCAGCGCCATCGGGCCCCGGGGGCGTGAGACGAGCTCATGGCCCAGCTCGCGCAGCATCTCGATCTGCACCTCGCGGTCCTGGTGGCGGCCGAGCACGTCCTGCAGGTCCTTGAGCGACCTGATCAGCGGCGCGACGACACCGGCGTCGAACAGCGGCGCGCCGAACAGCTCGAGCAGGTAGCGCAGCTCCTTACCCCGCTTGCGCAGCTCGTGGTACTCCTGAGGCGGCGCGACGGGGGTGATCGCACGTCCCATCTGCACCATCCTGCGATGAACCTTGCGTACGCGCGACGCCGCCAGCTCGCCGATCGGGCGGGCGGCGTCGGGGCGGGCAGCCTGATCCTCGAGCACCAGCCGCTGCAGGATCTCCAGCCAAGCGACGCGCAACCCAGCAGCGCGTTGGCTGGCGAGCGCGTGCTCCATCGCCTTGCGCGCCCGCCGCCGGCGCTCGTGCAGCAACGGCGCGATCGGCTCGAGATCGGCGCGCACCGTCAGCGGAGCCAGCTCCCGCAGCTGCTCGAAGTCCTGCAGGTACACGTCGAGGTCACGGGTCGCGTTGGTCTGGCCCTGCAGCCACTTGAACGCCGCACGCACCGGCGGCAGCTCCTCGGGGTCGAAGACACCCCACATCTCACGCAGGACGGCGCGCGTTCGCCGGATCGCGACGCGGTAGTCGTGCAGGAACGCGACGTCGGAATCGGCCAGCGTGCCCGGGAGGTTCGCGTCCTGGATCTGCAGCAGGCGCAGCAGCACGCGCGTGACGACCACGTCGGCACGCTCGTCCGCGGTCATCTCCACGCGCGCGCTCTTCCATCCCTCCTGCGACAGGAAGCCGGCCGCGAGCAGCCGCCGCCTGATCCGTCCGGCGTCGGGCCTGTAGCCCTTGAGCGGATCGAGCGTGAGCCAGAAGCTCTCGCCGGGGACGGCGCACACGCTGATCCGGCAGACGAGCTTGTCGAGCTCGTCCCGAATCGTGATCCCGGCGCCGCCGGCGCCGCGCGCCGTGTATGCGCCCGCCAGGGCGCAGCGCACCCCTTCCAGCGGCGAGGCAAACGTGACCAGCTCGCCGCGGCCGCTCACGGCAACAGTCGCGCCAGACGGGCAACCGCCTCGTCGATCTGGTCCTCCGTGACGATCAGCGGCGGTTCCATCCGCAGGTTCGACGGACCGGTGGCGTTGACCACGAGCCGCTGCTCCAGCAGTGCCCGGCGGGCGAGCTCGATAGCCGAGACGCCGGCGCTCAGCTCAGCGCCGATCAGCAGGCCGCTTCCGCGCACCGAGGCCACCGACGGCAGCTCCTCGAGCGCGGCGGCGAGGCGTTCGCCCATCGCCACCACGTGCGCGAGCAGCTCGGAGTCGGAGCAGATCTCCAGCGCGACCAGCGCCGCCGCGCAGGCCACGGGCCCGCCGGCGAAGGTCGAGCCATGGTCACCGGGCTGTAAGGTGTCGGCGAGCTTCTCACCGGTGATCAGCGCGCCGATCGGCAGGCCGCCGCCGAGCGCCTTGGCGCTGGTGATCGCATCCGGCACGACACCGGTCTGCTCGTAGGCCCAGAGCGTCCCGGTGCGGCCCATGCCGGTCTGGATCTCATCGAAGATCAGGGCGGCGCCGGCACGATCGCAGGCCGCACGCGCCGCGTGCAGCAGTTCCCTGGACAACGGCAGCACGCCGCTCTCTCCCTGGATCGGCTCGAGCAGCACCGCGGCGGTCTGTGGCCCGACGGCGGCTTCCAGCGCGTCGGGCCGCTTCTCGGCAACCACGAAGCCGGGCACCAGCGGCGCGAACGGCGCCTGCTTGGCCTCCTGCGGGGTTGCCGAGAGCGAGCCGTAGGTGCGCCCATGGAAGGCGTCGCGCAACACCACGATCTCGCCAGCGGGACGGTGGCGGCGCGCGAGCTTGATCGCCGCCTCGTTGGCCTCGGCGCCGGAGTTGCAGAGGAACACCTTGCCGCCGAGCGAGCTCTCTGACAGCGCCGCCGAGAGACGCATCGCCTGCTCGGTGTAGTAGAGATTCGACACGTGCGTGAGCTTGGCCGCCTGCTCCTGGATCGCGGCGACGACGCGCGGATGGCAGTGCCCGACGTTCAGCACCGAGATACCGGCGAGGAAGTCGAGGTACTCGGTGCCCTGCTCGTCCCAGAGACTCACGCCCTGGCCGCGCACGAACTGCACGGGGTTGCGCACGTAGGTCGGGATCACGGCCTGGCGCTCGAGCGCCTGCAGCTCCGGCAGGTTCATGCCAGCTCCTCCCGGCTCATGCCAGCTCCTCCCGGCTCATGCCGCGCCACCCCCGTCGGGAATGATCATCGTGCCCTGGCCCTCGTTGGTGAAGAGCTCGAGCAGCAGCGAGTGTGGGACGCGCCCGTCGACGATCACCGCGCTGCGGACACCGCCCTCGACGGCATGCAGGCAGGCGGCGAGCTTCGGGCGCATACCGCCACTGACACCCGTCAGCAGGTCGCGCAACTGTGAGGCGCTGGCCTCCGCGACCAGCGTGCCCGGGTCGTCCTTATCCCGGAACCAGCCGGCGACGTCGGTCAGGAACATCACCTTGTATGCGCCGAGCGCCGCGGCCACCGCGGCGGCGGCGTCATCGGCGTTGATGTTGTAAGAGTTGCCCTCCTCGTCGGCGCCGACGCTGGCGACGACCGGAATGTAATCCTCGGCGACATGCGTGAGCACGCCGATATTGACGCGGTCGATGCGGCCGACAAAGCCGATGTCCTGGCCGCTCGGCGCTGTCTGGCGGCTGCAACGGAACAGCAACCCGTCGTCGCCGCTGAGGCCAACAGCCGGCTGCCCGTGGCGGCCGAGCAGCAGCACGATGTCCTTGTTGACCTTGCCGACCAGCACCATCTTCGCAACCTTGACGGTCTCCGCGTCGGAGACGCGGAGACCGTCGACGAACTTCACCGGTAGGTTGAGGCGCTCCATGTAGGAGGTGATCTCCGGACCGCCCCCGTGCACGATCACCGGGTTGATGCCGACGTACTTGAGCAGCGCCACGTCGCGCGCGAACTCGTGCTTGAGCGCGGGATCGGTCATCGCCGCGCCGCCGTACTTGATCACGACCGTGCGGCCGTGGAACTCGCGGATGTAAGGGAGCGCCTCGAGCAGCGTGACGACGTCGCGCTGGGTGCGCACCGGCTGCTCCGCCTCACTCATGTCGTGTACTCCGCGTTGATCGTCACGTACTCATGGCCCAGGTCCGAGAAATAGCGCTCGGTCTCCGCGCCCTCACCGGGGAGCACCACCTCGTACTCGACCTCGTCGCGCTTGACGGCCTCGGCCAGCGCCTGCTCGTCGTGCTCGACGTAGCTGCCGTTCACGCAGACGACGATGTCCTCGATCGAGATGTCGACGGGCAGTGGCGCGAACTTGTGGCCGCCGACCGCGACTCTGCTCCCGCCGACCGCGAATTTCTTCCCGCCCCCCACGAATCTGTTCCCGCCCGCCAGCCCGGCTGGCAGCGCTGCGCCGACGGCCTGGATGATCCTGCCCCAGTTGGGATCGGCGCCGTAGAGCGCGGTCTTGACCAGCGGCGAGTCGCCGATCGCGTGCGCGACGCGCTCGACGGCCTGCTGGTCGCCGCCCTTGACCACCACGCGGCCGACACGACGCGCGCCTTCGCCGTCCTTGGCGACGAGCAGCGCGGTCTGCCGCAGCGCGGCGTCGAGGGCCTCGCCGAACAGCCGCTCATCGTCGGTCTTGGGCTCTATCCGCACGCCCGAGGCGCCGGAGGCCTGGAGCACGATCGTGTCCGAGGTCGAGAGCTGGCCATCGACGCTGATGCGGTCGAACGAGCGCTTGGTGCAGACCGACAGCAGCAAATCGGCCTCGTCGGCCTCGATCACCGCGTCGGTCTGGACGAACACCAGCAGGGTCGCGAAGTTGGGTGAGATCATGCCTGCGCCCTTGGCCTGAATGCTGAGCCGCACGGTCCCCGCCTCGAGCGCGATGTCGAGCGTCGCCTGCTTGGAGAAGGCGTCGGTCGTGCGGATCGCCTCGGCGAAGTCCCTCGCGCCCTCGGCGCGCAGCTCGCCGCTCAGCGCCGTGATCGCGCGCGTGAGCTTCGCGATCGGCAGTGGCACGCCGATCACTCCGGTTGAGGCGACCGCGACCTGGTGTACGTCGACGTCGGCGGCGACCGCCGCGGCGGCGCACATCGCGGCCGCATCTTCGAGACCGCGCTCGCCGGTTGCGGCGTTGGCGTTGCCGGAGTTGACGACCACGGCACGAAGCTCCCAGAGCTTCGACTCCTGGCGGCTGTGCAGCACCGGCGCGGACTGGGCGCCGGAGCGACTGAAGCGCGCGGCACTGGTGGTCTCGGGCGCGTCGGAGACGATCAGCGCGACGTCCTTGGCGCCATCGTCCTTGACGCCGCAGGCGGCCCCGGCGGCGCGGAAGCCCTTGGGCAGGCTGCCGTCATGCACCTCGGTGACGTTCTCGGGGCATGGAACCCAGCGGGAGCTGAAGAAGGAGGGGTTGTTGCTCATGGGCTGATCCCCGCGCCCTCGGCCAGGCCGAACATCAGATTCAGGTTCTGCACGGCTTGGGAGGCGGTGCCCTTCCAGAGGTTGTCGATCGCGCCGAACACGATCACGCGCCCGGTGCGCTCGTCACGGTGCACTGAGATGCGGCAGATGTTGGTCTCGCGCACGGCGCGCACCCCGGCGGGCTCCCGCACCAGCTCGATGAACTGCTCGCCGTGGTAGGCATCGCGGTAGAGCGACTCGAGCTCGCCGGTGCTGATCGTCTGGTCGCTGAGCGTCACGTAGCAGGACACGAGCTCGCCCTGGTCGAGCGGCAGCAGGTGCGGTGTGAAGGTGATCCGGGTGTCGTTGCCGAGCACCGCCAGCTCCTGCTCGATCTCGGGCGTGTGCCGGTGACGCGGGACGCCGTAGGCATTGACGTTCTCGTCGACACTCGAGAAGTGCGTCTTGTCCGACGCGCCACGTCCGGCGCCAGATGCGCCAGATTTGGCGTCGATCACGGCGTCGGCGATCACCCCGGCGCGCGCCAGCGGCGCCAGCGCGAGGATCGTGGCCGTGGGATAGCAACCCGGGTTGGCGACCAGCTCGGCGGCGGCGATCTGGTCGCGGTAGAGCTCTGGTAGGCCGTAAACCGCCTGGCTGATCAGCTCCGGCACGGGGTGCGGCCGGTACCACTCCTCGTAGGTCTCGACGTCGCGCAGGCGGAAGTCGGCACTCAGATCGACCACCTTCACACCGCGCCCGCGCAGCTCTGCCGCGAACGGCGCCGAGGCCCCATGCGGGTAGGCGACGACCGCCGCGTCGACGTCACCGTGATGCTCGATGTCGGCCTCCGCGAGGATCATCGGCACGCGATGCTGCGGGTAGACCTCGTCGAGCCGCCGCCCCACGTCGCTGCGGGCGGTGACCCAGCGCAGATCGAAGTTCGGGTGGTTGTGCAGCAGCCGCGCCGCCAGCGAGCCGGCGTAGCCGGCAGCCCCGAAGACAGCGACGGTGAGGCGCCTACTCGCCGGCACGGATCGTTCCCCCGAGCTCGTGAGCGAGTGCCTTGATGATGAGCTGGCGCTGGCGTGCTACCTCTTCGTCGGTGAGCGTGCGGTCGGCGGCGCGATAGCTGAGGCGCACGGCCACGGACTTCTTGCCGGCACCGAGCCGCTGCTCGTCGCGGTACACGTCAAAGACCTCTACCTGCTGCATGAGCGGCGCGCCTGATTCGCGGATCACGCGGAACAGCTCACTGGTGGCGACGGCCTCGGCCACGACGACCGCCAGGTCCTCGCGGACCGCGGGGAAGCTCACCAGGTCGCGGAACTTCACCGGTGCGGGCGGCGTCAGAGCCGAGAGGTCGATCTCGAAGCCGGCGACCGTGGCGTCGAAGTCCCACTGGGCGGCGACGCCGGGATGGATCTCCCCCAGCCAGCCGACCTGCTCGCCGTCGACCCACACGCTCGCGGCGCGGCCCGGGTGCAGGAACGATGCCGG
>JBOGYJ010000309.1:0-7580 GCA_050696795.1 Solirubrobacteraceae bacterium
GCGCCGCGCCGATGCGTTCGTGCAGCCGCGCGCGGCGCGCGGCGCCGAGCCGGTCGCGCAGCGCGTCGCGCAGCAACTCGTGCGTGAACCGGTAGCGGTCGGGCTCGTCGTCTACGGCGGCGAGCAGTCGCACGCGCAGCCCTGCCTCGACCGCGTCGAGCACGCGGCGCTCGCTCGCGCGGCGCTGGACCGCCTCGAGCTCGCCTAGCGTGAACTCGTGCCCGAGCAGCGCCGCCACCGCCAGCGGCTCGAGCGCCGCCTCGGGGAGCGTCCCCAGCCTGCTGCCGATCACGTCCCTCAGCACCAGCGCACCGATCCGGGCCGGCGCGCCGCCGCCGGCGCCCGCGGGTGAGGTGAGCTCCAGCTGCGCCAGCGCTTGGCGGATCAGCAGCGGATTGCCGCCGGTGATCCGGTGCAGCTCGGCCGCCAGCTTGCCGGCCAGCGGGCCGGCAAGCTCGGCGACCTCCGGCTCACTCAGCCCGGCGAGCTCGATCGTCTGGTAGCCGGGATCGCGAGCAAGTCCGTCGAGCACGGTGGCGAGCGGATCGGCCGCCATCGGCTGCCCCGACCTGCTGGTCACTACGAGCGTGAGGGGTGTCTGTCCTGCGCGGCGCGAGATACGCCGGAGCAGCTCGAGCGAGGTCCCATCGGCCCAGTGCACGTCGCCGAGAATCAGTGTCAGCGGCCGCGCGGTTGCCGCGGAGAAGACCATCTCGGTGAGCGTGTCGAACAGACGCTGGCGGGCGACATCCAGGCTGCCGACGTGGACCGGCGCACTCCCCTGGTGCACGACCTGAGCGCCCAGCAGCTCGCGCAGGATCGGATCGGCCGCCGTCGCCGGTGTGGACGTTCGCAGGTATGGCCTGAGCGCGTCGACGAACGGCTGGAACGGCCTCCCGTCGCCGCTGTCGCAGCGGCCGTACAGCACCACGTCGCCCTCCGCCCGCAGGCTCTCGGCCCACTCCGCCATCAGACGCGTCTTGCCGATCCCCGACTCGCCGCAGACCAGCAGCAGCTGGCTGCGGCCAGACCGAGCAAGCGCCGTGGCCGCGGCAAGCGCGGCGAACTCGGCCTGGCGACCGACGAAGGGCTGGCCGGGAAGGGGCCGCAGGGCCGCAGGCAGCGGTATCGGGGCGGCGCCCGGCAGTGCTGCCGGCGGCGCCAGTGAGGGGTCCTGGCGCAGGATCGCTCCCTCGAGCTCGCGTAACTCGACGCTCGGCTCGATTCCGACCTGCTCGCGCATGCGCCCGTACAGCGCGCGGTAGCAGGCGAGCGCGTCAGTCGCGCGGCCGGCGCGGTACAGCGCGAGCATCCGGTGCGCCCACAGACGCTCGCGCGTCTCCTCGGCCTCGCAGATCGGCGCCAGCGTCGCCGCCAGCTGGCGGTGGCGACCGCAGGCGAGCTCGGCCTCGCACCAGCGCTCCAGCGCCACCAGTCGCTGCTCCTCCAGCGCCAGTGCCAGCGGCCGGATCGCCGGGACCTCCGCGACCTCCGCCAGCGCGCGCCCGCGCCAAAGGTCGAGCGCGGCTCGCAGCGTTGCCGCCTCGGCCGCGCGATCGTCGTCGCAGCGGTGGAGCTCGGCCTGGGCGACCAGCTCGACGAAGCTGGTGGTGTCGAGCCTCGCGGCATCCGCCAGCGCATAGCCGTGCGGGACGGTGACGATCGCCTCGGCGGCCCCCTCGGCGGCCCCAGCGTCGAGCGCGCGGCGCACGGTCGAGACGTACGCGCGCAGCGTCGTGCGCGCGCCCTTCGGCGGCGCCTCGTTCCACAGCTCCTCGACCAGCTGGTCGGCGCTCACCGGGTCCGGTGCGTGGGCCGCCAGCAGCGCCAGTAGCGCGCGCTCGCGCCTGCGGCGCAAGCTCACCGCGCGGCCATCGGCGACGACCACGAGCGGGCCCAGCAGGCCGATCTCTAAACCCCAGATGGCGCTCGAACCCCCCTGATCGAGTTCTCGCAATCCCAGCACTGAAGCGCGGTCAACGATTATGCAACATTCGGCACTTAGTATGCGCGGCGTGCCGGGCCCACCTCAACCTGACGGGCACAAGCGCCGTCTTCCGGGTTGCCGAGGCGGAGTGGTATGAAGCCGCCGAGGATCCCCCGCCGCCGCGGGCGTGGCGCGCGGCGAAGCGCAGCCTTCCTCGCGGCGCTGATCGCGGTGACGGCCGGCCTGGGCGCCGCATCAGCCGCCGGCTCCTCCGATGGCGCCGTGACTGACGTCACGGCGACGACGAACGTCGCGACGGCGTCCGCCGGCCCGGCGACCTACACGATCGGCTTCACCTCGACAGACGCGCTCGTGGGTCTACAGGACACGAGCGCGGGAGTCGCCGGCTCCTCCACGATCACGCTGACCGGCCCATCCGGGATCACCTGGCCGGCCGACATCAACTGCTCGGACACCTACGAGGTGGAGGACGTGACCACCGGCAAGACCGAGAACCTCTGCAACCGCAGCGGCACGGTCACCGTCAGCGGCTCGAGCGTGACCTTCACCGACCCGACCTCCGTCGCCGCCGGAGACTCGGTGACGATCGCCGTGTACGGCGTCACCAACCCACCTCACGGCGGCACGATCAGCGTCTCCACCAGCTCCGATGCCGCACCGGTGGCCTCTCCCGCGTTGTCCTTCGACTCCAGCGGCGCGGTGAGCGCGGTCACGGCAAGGACGGATGGCGCGACACCGTCCGCCGGTCCCACCGCCTACACGATCGGCTTCACCTCGAGCGACGGCCTGACCGGGCTGCAGGACACGAATGCCGGGCTCAGCGGCTCCTCCACGATCACGCTGACCGGCCCAACGGGGATCAACTGGCCGAGCGACGTCAACTGCTCCGACACCTACGAAGTGGAGGACGTGACCACGCAAAAGACCCAGAACCTCTGCAACCGCAGCGGCACCGTCATCGTTAGCGGCAGCGGCTCGAGCGTCACGCTCACCGACCCAACCTCCATCAACCCCGGCGACTCGGTGACGATCACCGTGTACGGCGTCACCAACCCGCCTGACGGCGGCCCGATCAGCGTCTCCACAAGCTCCGACCCGACAGCGGTCGCATCCTCCCCGCTCTCGTTCAGTTCAGGCGGTGCGGTTACGGCGCTGACGGCTACGTCCAACGAGGCGACGGCGTCTGTGGGTCCGGCGACCTACACGATCGGCTTCACCTCGAGCGACGGCCTCACCGGCCTGGAGGACACCAACGCCGGGCTCAGCGGCTCCTCCACGATCACGCTGGCCGGCCCGGCGGGCACCGCCTGGCCGAGCGACGTCAACTGCTCCGCCACCTACGTCGTCAGAGACGACACCACGGGCAACACCCAGCACCTCTGCAACCGCTACGGCACGGTCACCGTCAGCGGCTCGAGCGTGACGCTCACCGACCCGACCTCCGTCAACGCCGGCGACACCGTCGAGATCAGCGTATACGGGGTCACCAACCCACCGGACGGCGGCACGATCAGCGTCTCCACAAGCTCCGACCCCACTTCCGCGGCCTCCGCTCCGCTCACGTTCGACTCCAGCGGCGCGGTCAGCGCGGTCACGGCAACGACGAACGTGGCCACACCGTCCGCCGGTCCCACCGCCTACACGATCGGCTTCACCTCGACCGACGGTCTCACCGGCCTGCAGGACACGCCAGGTGATGGCATCGGAGTAGCGAACGCCTCGACGATCACACTCACCGGCCCGACCGGCACCACCTGGCCGAGCGACGCCAACTGCTCAGACACCTATCTGGTCACGGACACCACCACGGGCGAGGCCCTGAACCTCTGCAACCGCAACGGCACGGTCACCGTCAGCGGCTCGAGCGTCACCTTCACCGACCCGACCTCCATCAGCTACGGAGACTCGGTGACGATCACGGTGTACGGGGTCACCAACCCACCGGACGGCGGCACGATCAGCGTCTCCACAAGCTCCGACCCCACCGTCGTCGCCTCGTCTCCACCGCTCGCCTTCAATTCAGGCGGCGAAGTTAGCGCAGTGGTGGCGACCACTAGCCTGGCCACCCCCTCGAGCGGCCCGGCGAGCTATGCGATCGGCTTCACGTCGACCGATGGCCTGACCGGACTCGAGGATCAGTCGGGGATCGTGGCATCGGACGCCTCGACGATCACGCTGACGGGCCCATCCGGGATCACCTGGCCGAGCGACTCCGGCTGCGATGGGAGCTATCAGGTCACCGATGATCAGACGGACGACACCCAGAGCCTGTGTGACGATGGCACCGCGACCGTCAATGGCGCGAGCGTCACCTTCACGGATCCGACGTCGGTCGGCGCCGGAGATCCGGTGACGGTCACGGTGGACGGGGTCACCAACGCTCCCAGCGGGGGCGACATCAGCGTGTCAACCAGCTCCGATGATGTACCGGTCGCAGCCAGTGTGCCAACCGCGATCAGCGCCACGCCCGGCAACGCGAGCGCAACCGTCTCCTGGAGCGCACCCGCAGGCGTCAGCGGGATCACCGGCTACGTGATCACCCCGTACATCGGCTCGGCGCAGCAGTCTGCGTTCACCGCGACGACGGCGACCACCTCCGCAACGATCGGGGGACTGCAGAATGGCACTACATACACGTTCGAGGTCGCGGCGATCACCGCCGGGGGCCTCTTCGGCTTCGACTCCGCTGCGTCCAACGCAATAACGCCGAATGAGCAGCCTGCAAGTGGTCCTCCGAGTGAGCAGCCCGCAAGCGGCCCTCCGAGTGAGCAGCCCGCAAGCGGCCCGCCAAGCATCGCCTTCAGTACCAATTCGCTCGACTTCGGCACGATCGGGACAAGCAAGACGAGCGGGGCGCAGCAGCTCGCGCTGTCAAACACCGGCGACCAAGCGCTGCAGATCTCCTCGGTGGCGAAAGCCGGCGCCGACGCGAGTGAGTTTACACTGATTCACGACGGCTGCTCCGGCACCACGGTGCTGAGCGGCCAGGACTGTTCTGTGTCGTTGACGTTCACCCCGGGCGCGGCCGGGCCGCAGACCGCTCAGCTGTCGTTCACGGACAATGCCGCCGCGAGCCCGCAGACGGTGCTCCTGAGCGGTAGCGGCACCGACCTCGGCAGTCTCACCGGCATGGTCCAGAACGGCGCACACGGCGACGCCGCGGTGGCGGGCGCGAGCCTCAGCATCTGCCCGCAGGTGGGGTCGAATACGAGCGGCGCCTGCCGGTCCGCCACGACCGGGCCGGGCGGCACCTACAGCTTCAGTGGCCTCCAGGCAGGCAGCTGGCTCGTCCAGGTCACCTCCCCGACCACGGCGTTGTTCGGCGCGTCCGGCACCGTCAAGATCGTCGCCGGCTCGCAGAGCCAGAACTTCACGCTCCAGTCGCCGGTCGCTCCGCCCGCTTCGGTGGCCTTCACAGGTGCGGTCGGCGCATCCGGCGGCCTGCCGGTCGTGAACTGGAACCAGCCCTTCACGGTCAGTGGAACGCTCGACCTGCCGACACGCGACGATCCTGGCACCCATGGATACATCACCTACGGCGCCGTGACATCCACCGACGGCAGCTACTCGCTCGAGCAGGCCATCATCTTCAACGCCCACTATGGCAGCAACGGTCACCTGGACGGGATCTCGAAGGTGGTGACGGGCCAGCTGATCCAAAGCGACAGCAGCGGTGGCTCCAGCCCACAGCGGGATGGCCGCGCGCCGCAGGCGTCGATAGCGGCGGCGTGCCCGAAGTGGGGCCTCACGCCCGGGGTGAACGGGGGCGTCAACCTCCATCTCGGCGGCGTGAACTTCACACTCGTGCCGATCGCGGTCAACGTCCCGCCGACCGCGTTCAACACCGGAAACAGTGGCCTTGACGCGGGTCTCGCGATGGCGACGAACCTGACTGCCAACACCGCGCTGAACGGGGCTGTGCCCGAGGTCGGCGCCTACAACACGGTGATCGCCGGCCTGAACGCGGCCTCCCAGATCGCCAACGGAAACGCCGTGGCGGGCATCACCGAGGGCGTCCCGCTGGTCATCACGCAGATGATGGGCTTCGGGCTGGGGAGCACGCTGCATGGTGGTGCCGCCTTCACATCCGGGATGGCCACTGGGCTCGCCAACGGCCTCACAGGTGCCTACGCCCCCAGCCGCAACTGCGGACAGAAGCCGCCGTTCCCGCCGCTGCCGTTCAACTTCTGGATCGACCCGTCCGGCAAGGTCCTCGCCCAGCATGGCAGGCCGCTCGCGGGCGCAAAGGTGGTGCTCTCACGCGGCGCAGTCATGCATGGGAAGCTGACGAAGGTACGCAGCGGCAGCACCGTGATGTCGCCGTCGAACCGTCGCAATCCGAGCCACACCGACCAACTCGGCAACTTCGGCTGGGATGTCACGCCGGGCTACTACCGCATTACCGCTTCCGACCGCGGTTGCCGTGCGGCTGCCTCGAAGCGGCGCAAGGTCGCCTCCACGCAGGTGTTCGCCGTCCCACCACCGCGCGCCAACCTGATATTGCGGCTGGACTGCATGCACCTCCCGCGCCAGACGCGCACGCGCACCAGCCTGACAGTGCGCGGCGCCCACCACCTGTACACGTTGTATGCACGCGTCACATCGACGACCCGGCCCCTCGGTGACGTGACGTTCTACGACGGCCGCCGCCAACTCGGCAGCGTGACCGTCAATCCTAAGACCCGCATCGCACAGCTCGGCACGTATCTGGCGCCGGGGCATCGCCACCGCATCGCCGCGAGCTACGGCGGCACGGCCGGCCAAGCACCCAGTCGTTCTCGGTCGACCTCACCCTGAGCCGGCGGGCACGTCAGCCGGGCGCGTCAGCCGGGCGCGTCAGCCGGCGACCGCCGCCTGGCTGCCCGCCGAACGCACATCAGCGCGTGACAGCCGCCAGGCCACGATCACGCCGGCGATGCCGCCGCACAGGTGACCCTGCCAGGAGACGCCGCTGTGCGGCACCAGGCTCGAGATCAGCACCGCGCCCCAGACCACGCCCACGACCATCCCCACACCGAGCTCCCAGATGCTGCGATCGAAGAAGCCGCGCGTGAGCAGATAGGTGGCGTAACCGAAGACGACGCCGCTGGCGCCGATCGTGCTGGTGCCGCCACCGGGCCCGATCAGCCACGTGCCGAGCCCGCCGATGACGATGATGAAACCGGTGACGAGCAGCAGGCGACGGGCGCCGTGCAGCGCGATGATCACCCCCAGGAACACGAACGGCAGCGTGTTGTCGAGCAGGTGCTGGAAGCTCGCGTGGATGAACGGCGAGGTGATGATCCCCCAGAAACGATCGATGCTGCGCGAGTGGATGCCGTCGCCGTCGAGCGCGTTCGAGTCGATCGAGTTGACCGCTTCGACCAGCCACATCAGCAGCACGATCGCGGCGAGCAGCACCAGGCCGTCGCGCTGCCTGTGCGCGCGGCCCAAGATCCTGCGGTCCGCGAACCGCGAACCGATGCGATCGGCGATCCCCTCGGTCATCCCGAAAGCATGGCAGCTCGCGCAACCGCCAGAGCGACGGCGATGCGCTCGCCGAGCGACGGCAGGTGCACGAACTCACCGGGCGTGTGCGCCCCGCCGCCGCGCGGCCCGAGACCGTCGAGCGTGAGCGGGATCAGCGACGCGA
>JBOGYJ010000310.1:0-25305 GCA_050696795.1 Solirubrobacteraceae bacterium
GGCAAGTACCGGCCCGGCCAGCCGCCGCCGGCCGGGTCGCGCGCGACCAGCGACGCGATGAACGTCTCGCTGGGCCCGCTGATGAACGACGAACGGCTCGAGGCGGTGGACCGGCTGCGGCCGGTCGCCGCGCAGGCGGGCCTGTCCCTGGCCGAGCTCGCGCTCGCCTGGGTGCTGCGCCGGCCCGAGCTGGCCTCGGCGATCGTCGGCGCGTCACGCCCCGAGCAGGTTCATGCCAACGCGTCCGCATCCGGGATCGACCTCTCCGCCGACGTGCTCTCGGCGATTGACGAGGCGCTCGGCGACGCCCCATTGAAGGAGCCGACGCTCGCGCCGTTCGCGCGCGAGGGCGTGCTGCACCGCTAGGTGGCCTCCAGCGCGACGGCCATCCGGGAGGACGGGTACTGAGCTGGCGGCCGTCCCGCTGGACGGCCGCCCCACACGGGGCCGGGACCGCTACCGCCACCAGGCGTCGAGCACGCGCCGCCAGTTCTCCCAGGCGATCTTCCGGATCTCCGAGGCGCTGAATCCGTCCTGCGCGAGCGCGTCGAGCAGCCTCGGGTAGCCCGCGACGTCGCACAGCGCCGCCGGGATCGTGGCGCCGTCGAAGTCGGAGCCGAAGGCGACGTGCTCGACCCCGGCACGGTCGGCGATGTAGCGGACGTGCTCGACGATCCGCTGCAGTGGCGTGTCGGGGTCGTTGGCGAAGTCGGGTCGCAGGAAGAAGCAGGCGAAGACGACGCCGATCAGCCCGCCGGACTGCGCCACGGCGTCGATCTGCGCGTCGGTCAGGTTGCGCGAGCAGGGGGAGATGGCGTGCACGCCCGCGTGGCTGACGGTCAGCGGCCCGATGTCGAGGCGAGCGACATCCCAGAATCCGGCCTCGTTCATGTGGCTGAGGTCGACGGCGATGCCGAACTCGGCACAACGCTTCACGAGTTGCTCGCCCGCCGGCGTCAGCCCAGAGCCGGTGTCGGGCGAGGAGGGGAACACGAACGGGACCCCGTGGGCAAAGGCATTCGGGCGGCTCCAGACCGGACCGACAGATCGCAGCCCGGCGGCGTACCAGGTCTCGAGGCTCTCGAGCGCGAGGTCAATCGCCTCGGCGCCCTCCAGGTGCAGGACGGCCACGGGCGGACCTGCGCCGCCCCCCGCGGTGTCGACGTCCTCGATCGCGCGGGCGATCCGCACCGCGCCGGCGCGCTCGAGCGCGAACAGGCGGCCGGCTGCGGCCGTGCTCGCGGCCGCTGCGACCTCGTGCTCGACGGGCGCTGCGAGCGGCCGTGCGTAGCTGCCGTCGGGCTGGAGCTAGGGGTCGCCGTGCTGCTCGTCGGACTCGGTGAAGACGGCGAAGATGCCGCCCCGGACACCGCCGCTGCGCATGCGTGGGAGGTCGAGGTGCCCGTCGCCTCCTCCCGCCTCGAGCGCGGCGTGGTTCGGGGCGGTGAGCGCGTCGTTGTGCCCGTCGAAGATGGGGATCGAGGGTCGATCTGTCGGCGATGCAGCCATAAACGGAGAACTGAGAGCATGGCAGCATGCACGTGCGCGAGGGGAGCGTTGGCGGCGTCCGGGGCATGAGCGGATCGCCCATACCCCGGACGGATGCCTCCGATCAGGCGACGGGCTGCTTGAAGTAACTGCCCTGTTCGAGATCGGCGATCAGGCCGGGCTGCGTCGGTTCCCAGCCGAGCAGCGCACGCGTCAGCGCGCTGGAGGCGGCGTTGTCCATCCCCGCAAAGCGCGCCAGGAAGCCGAAGTACTCCTCGGCGTCCTCGGCCGCGATGCTGCGCACAGGTAGCTCGAGCATGCGCCCGATCGTCTGCTCGATCTCGCGGAACGAAACGCCCTCGTCAGCCACCGCGTGAAGCCTGGAACCGGCGGGGGCTGACTCGAGCGCCAGCCGATAGAGGCGGGCGGCGTCGCGCGTGTCCCCGGCGGACCAGCGGTTCTCGCCCGCGCCGATGTAGGCGGCATAGCCCTTGTCGCGGGCCGTGTCGATCAGCGTGGGGATGAAGCCGTGATGGTCGAGGTCGCTGTGCACGGTGGGCGGCAGGCGCACCACCGACGAGCGGACGCCCTGCCCAGCCAGGGCGATGACGTAGTTCTCGGCGTCGACTCGCGGGCCGGCTTCGATCACGTCCTGCTCGGTGCCAAGGCGGCCGCTGATGCCGCCCAACGCCAGCATCCCGGTCCCGGAGGTCGTGACGAACGGCTTGCCGGCGCCGGTCAGCGCCTCGCCCATGGCGGTGATCGCGGCCAGATCCGCCGCGACCGCTCCGGCGAAGTCGCCGTTTTGCATCCAGTCGTGGCGGAAGGCCAGGTGGATCACGCCGTCGGCGTCGCTCGCGCCCTGGCCGAGGACGTCGAGGTCGTCGATCGAGCCGCGCTGCGCCCAGGCGCCGGCGGCCTCGATCGTGGCGGCGGCTTGGTCTGAGCGAGCGAGCCCCACGACCTCGTGGCCCGCCTGCAGAAGCTCTGGGATGACGGCTGAGCCGACATGGCCCGAAGCGCCGGTTACGAAGACACGCATTTGAATCTCCCATCTGAGTTATGACAGCAACTGACATCACACTAGCATGCTATGACAGTTGCTGACATCATTAGTATCCTGACGACATGGGACGTTGGGAACCGAACGCACAGGGCCGGCTCGAGCAGGCGGCGATGGAGCTCTTCAGCGAGCATGGCTACGAGCAGACGACCGTGGTCGAGATCGCCGAGCGCGCCGGCCTGACGGAGCGCACGTTCTTCCGCCACTACGCGGACAAGCGCGAGGTGCTGTTCGGCGGCGGCGAGGATTTCCGCGATGCGTTCTTGGGCAAGCTCGAGGTTGCACCGGAGTCGATGACGGCGCTGCAGGCCGTAACCGTCGCCGTCCAGGCGGCTGGAGCCGCGCTCGAGGAGCTGCGCGGCCGCGAGTTCGCGCGTGCGCGCCGGCGCATCATCGTCGCCAACCCCGAACTGCGCGAGCGAGAGCTCATCAAGCTCGCGGACATCACGGGCGCGATGGCGGAGGTGTTACGACGCCATGGCGTCCACGAGCCGGACGCGAGCATGACGGCGGAGCTTGGCATGGCGGCCTTCCGTGTGGCCTTCGAGCGCTGGGTGGGGCCGGGCGAGGAGCGCACGCTGCCCGGGCTGATCCGTGAGGCGCTCGGCCGCGTCCCGGCCGTCGTCGGTTAGGGCGCGCAGGCGCGCTTGGGGCGCCTGGCTAGGGTGGCCTGCCGATGCCCACGGTGCGCCGGCCGCGTACGATCGCCGGCATGGTGAACCATGGTGCGCTGAATCGGATGGCCGCGATCGACTACACAGTGATGCGGGTGCCGGTGGAGCGCACCTTCGTGTTGCGCAAGGCGGTGCTGCGTCCATATCTCGCCGCGGACGAGCCTTACAGTTGCCCCGACGATCACCTGCCCGAGACGGTTGCGCTGGCGGCTCTGACCGGCGCCGATGAGGTCATCGGCGTCGCGCGGATCACGCCGGAGCGGCCGCCGTTCGAGACCTCGGAGGAGCGCAGTTGGCGGCTGCGCGGGATGGCGGCCCGCCCCGAGGTCCGCAACATGGGCGTCGGCTCCGCCGTGCTGCGTGGGCTGATCTCCCACATCAGCGGTCGCGGCGGCGGCATCATCTGGTGCAACGCTCGGGTTAGCGCCCGGGGGCTCTACGGACGCTGCGGCCTACGTCAGTGGGGCGAGGTCTGGGAGGAGCCACACATCGGTCCGCACGTCGTCATGTGGCGTCAGGTCAGCCCTGCATCCGCGGCTCACGGCCCGGGGGCTGCCGTGGTGCCTGGCGTCTGAGGAGTGCCCCGATCGGCAGCGACACAGGCCGCTCAGCGGTGAGCGCGAACGAGTCGCCGTAGTGGCACAGCTCGAGCGACCCGCCTGAGAGCAGCCGGTAGGTTGCCTGTCTGGGCTCGATTGCAACGGCCAGGGTCGAGCCGCGGAAGCAGAGCCGGAAGCTGAGTTCGGTGATCGGCTCGGGGAGCCGCGGGCTGAAGCGCAGGCGCCCGCCCTCGTCGCGCATGCCGCCCAGCCCAGCCACGGCGGCCGTCCAGGCTCCCGCCAATGACGCGATGTGCAGGCCGTCGCGGACGTTGTGCTCGAGGTCGTCAAGGTCCATCAGTGCCGCCTCGCGGTAGTACGCGTAGGCCAGATCCAGGTAGCCGACCTCGGCTGCGATCACCGCCTGCGTGCAGGCCGAGAGCGACGAGTCACGCACCGTCAGCGGCTCGTAGTAGTCGAAGTTGGCGAGCTTCTGCTCGGGCGTGAACGAATCCGAGCAGACGTGCAGTGCCAGGACCAGATCGGGCTGCTTGACGACCTGCTTGCGATAGAGGTCGAAGTAAGGGAAATGCAGCAGCAGCGGGTACTGCTCGGCCTCGGTTCGGGCAAAGTCCCAGATCTCATGTTCCGTGTAGCCCTCCGCCTGCGGATGCACACCACGCTCTTGGTCGTAGGGGATCACGATTGCGGCGGCGGCGTCACGCCATGCGGCCGTCTCCTCGTCGTCGACGTCGAGACGCGCCGACACGTCCGCATGGCGTTCGGCGAGGTCGGCAGCCGCACGCAGGTTGCGCTGCGCCATCAGGTTCGTGTAGACGTTGTTGTCGGCGACGGCGCTGTACTCGTCGGGCCCGGTGACCCCGTCGATGCGGAAGCCGCCGCTGTTGTCGTGGTGACCGAGTGAGTGCCACAGGCGCGCCGTGGCTACCAGCAACTCGACCCCGACCTCGCGCTCGAAGCTTTGATCGCGTGCGGTCTGCTGGTAGCGGATCACCGCGGCGGCGATGTCGGCGTTTATGTGGAACGCGGCGGTCCCGGCGGGCCAGTAGCCGGAGCACTCTTCGCCGTGAATCGTGCGCCAGGGGAAGGCCGCACCCGAGAGCCCGAGCTGACCGGCGCGAGCACGGGCGCGATCGAGCGTCGAGTGGCGCCAGCGCAGAGCGTCGGCGACCGCCTGCGGCAGCGTGTAGTTCAGCACCGGTAGGACGAACGCTTCGGTATCCCAGAACGCGTGACCGTCGTAGCCCGAGCCCGTGAGACCCTTGGCCGGGATTGCGCGTTGCTCCGCGCGTGCTCCAGCCTGGAGCACATGGAAGAGGCCGAACCGTGTGGCCTGCTGGAGTTCCGCGTCGCCCTCGATCTTGACGTCGGCGCGCTCCCAGAAGCCGTCGAGGTATTCGCGCTGCGCGTTGATCAGGCCATCCCAGCCGGTGGCCTGTGCTTCGGAGAGAGCGGCCGAGACCTGATCGAGCAGGGCGGGTGTCGAACGCTTCTCCGACCAGCCGTAGGCGGTGTACTTGACGAGTCGCAGCGACTCTCCGGATTCGAGCGTCGCGGCGACCACCAGCCGCGCGACGTCATCGAGCGCCTCGATCGAGACCTCTATGCGTTCGGGGCCGCTGATCTCGTGCACCATCCCCGCTGCGACGCTGAGCCCGCTTCCCGGAGCGTGGTGGACGAGCACCGCCCGCGTGTCGAGTGCCTCCCGCATCTGCGCCTGCAGCGGCACGGTCGGCGCCGAGCCCGAGCGCGGATCCGCCTCGCCGCCGGGCAGCTTCTCGTTGGCGATCAGCTCCGACTGGACCACTATGTGCACGGTCTGGTCGCAGGCCTCGACCTCGTACTCGATCGCCGCGACTGAGCGTTGGGCCAGGGACACGACCCGCGTGGAGCGCAGCCGCACCGACTGATGCGATGGTGAGGTCCACCGCACGCTGCGCCGCAGCACGCCATCGCGCATGTCGAGCACGCGTTCGTGGTGCTCGAGCGTCCCGTAACGGACATCGAACGGCGAGTCGCCCACCAGCAGCCGCATGATCTTGCCGTTGGTGACGTTGACGACCGACTGCCCCTGCTCGGGGTCGCCATAGCCCGCCTCGGCGTAGGGAAGCGGGCGCGCGTCCCAGAAGCCGCCCAGGTAGGTGCCTGGCAGCCCATGCGGGTCGCCCTCGTCGAGATTGCCGCGCAGGCCGATGTGTCCGTTGGAGAGTGCGAACACCGACTCGCTCTGAGCAAGGCGATCGAGGTCCAGCTCGGTCTCGCGGATCACCCACGGTTCGACCGGGTAGGCGTGCTGCTGGATCACGCGTCCAGCAACTCCTCAAGGTCCTCGACGACGACGTCCGCGCCGTGGGATGTGAGCGCGTCGCGCTGCCCGACGCGGTCGACGCCGACGACGTAGCCGAAGTTGCCGGCCCGACCGGCGGCAACCCCGGCCAGAGCGTCCTCGAATACCACCGCGTGCGCCGGCTCGACGCCGAGCGCCGCTGCTCCGGCTAGGAACGTGTCCGGCGCTGGCTTGCCCTGCAGATGTTCACGGTGCGCGACGACGCCGTCCACGACTACGTCGAACAGGTCCTCGATCTTGGCGGCGACCAGTACGTCGTGGCAGTTCGTGCTCGAGGAGACGACCGCGCGCTTGAGACCCGCCTGTTTGGCCTCACGCACGTAGCGCACGCTGCCTTCGTAGGACTCGACGCCATGCTCCCGGATGAGCTCCAGCACGCGCCTGTTCTTGTTGTTGCCGACGCCCTGGATCGTCTGCGCATCCGCTGGGTCGTCGGCCTGACCCTCGGGCAGCTCGATCCCGCGCGACTGAAGGAAGGACCGTACGCCATCCTCGCGGGGCTTGCCGTCGACGTATTCGTCGTAGTCCGAGGTTTTCTCGAACGGGACGAAGGCCTCGCCGTCATCCTCCGCACGCTTGTGCAGGAACTCGTCGAAGGTCTGCTTCCAGGCGTCCGCGTGGACCTTGGCCGTCTGTGTGAGCACCCCGTCGAGGTCGAACAGCAGCGCATCGATGTTCTCTGGCAAACCCAGCATCAAAAGGAGTGATACCCAGGCTGGGCGCCGAACGAGCCACTTCCGCTCGAGCGGCGAGGGGACGCGCATTGCGGCGACGTCGTGTCAAGCTGGGATGGTGGGTCCACTTCCTGACGAGTCGGGCGAGTTCCGGCTGCGCTCGGTGGCGGTTGCCGCCTATGCGCCGGCGACGCTGTTCGGCATCGCGCAGGGCTCGATGCTGCCCGTGATCGTGGCTTCCTCGTTCGCACGGGGAGGGAGCGCGTCGGCGGCGGCGTTCATCGGGGCGCTGATCGGGATCGGCGCGCTCGTGACCAACATTCCGTCCGGGGTCCTCGCCACGCGCGTGGGCGAGCGCCGGGCGATGTTGATCGCAGCCGTGATCACCGCCGCCGGACTGATCCTCTGCCTGCTGAACCTCGGCAGCTCCTTCTGGTCGCTTGGCGTCTACGGGCTCGGGGTTCTGCTGATCGGCGGGGCGGGCGCGGTCTACAACCTCGCTCGCCAGGCCTATCTGACCGAGATGGTGCCGGTGCACATGCGTGCGCGCGCGCTATCGGCGCTGGGCGGCTGGATGCGGGTGGGAATGTTCGCCGGACCGTTCCTGGGCGCCGGCGCGATGAAGCTGATCGGAATCCCGGGCGCGTACTACGTCAGCCTGGCGGCGATGCTGGTGGCGGGTCTGATCGTCTACCGGGTTCCCGACCTCGACCTCGGCGAGGAACACAGGCAGGCGTCAGCCGGCGTGACAACCCTCGGCGTGCTGAAGAGTCACTGGCGGCTGTTCCTGACGCTCGGGACCGGCCTCCTGTTGCTGCAGGCGATCCGCCAATCCCGGCAGAGCGTGATTCCGCTATGGGCGAGCCACATCGGCCTCTCCCCGACGGATGCCTCGATCATCTACGGCATCGCCGGCGCGATCGATGCGTTGATCTTCTATCCGGCCGGGAAGGTTATGGACGTGCACGGCCGCCGCTGGGTCGCGGTCCCGTCGGTGCTGATCATGGCGATCGCGTTCGTGCTGATGCCGCTCACGCACGGGATGTTCACGCTGGTGCTGGTCTCGATGCTGTTGGGCTTCGGCAACGGCATCGGCTCAGGGATCGTGATGACGCTCGCGGCCGACGTCTCGCCGTCGGTGGGGCGTTTGACCTTCCTCGGCGTATGGCGCGAGGTCTCTGACGCCGGAGGAGCCGTCGGGCCGCTGATCCTGTCCGCGGCCACGGGGATCGTCGGACTGGGTTTCGGGATCGGCGTGAGCGGCAGTCTCGGGGTTGCCGCGGCGGGGGCTCTGTGGGCCTGGATCCCGCGTCCTGGCAGCGGCGCCCACCGAGGCGGAGCAGAGGCCGCGGCCGAGCGCCCCGGCCAGGTGCTCAGCCCGTAACTCCCCGGGCACCAGCCATCATTGCCGTATGGACGCTTCCGCCGCGCCACTGGGGATCTACATCCACGTGCCGTTCTGCGCGGCGCGCTGCGGCTACTGCGACTTCAACACCTATGTGCCCAGCCACGCAGGGCAGCCCTCCCAATATCTCGAGGCGGCATTGCGCGAGGTTGCCTACGCCAGGGCCGAGCTCGGGGAACGTCGGGTCAGCACGGTCTTCATCGGCGGCGGCACGCCGACACTGCTCGGCTCAGACCTGCTGCGCCTGCTCGGCGGCGTGAGCGACGCCTTCGGGCTGGTGGCCGGCGCGGAGGTGACGACCGAGGCGAACCCCGAGTCCACCGATGCGGGGCTGCTGCGCAGTCTGCACGACGGTGGCTTCACGCGGGTCTCGCTGGGCATGCAATCCGCGGCGCCACACGTATTGCGCACGCTGGACCGCGTACACACGCCCGGCCGCGCCACGGCCGCCGCGATCGAGGCCCGCGACGCCGGCTTCGAGCATGTCTCGCTCGACCTGATCTATGGCACGCCGGGCGAGACGGACGCGGATTGGGCGCATACGCTCGACACTGCCCTCGCGGCCGCCCCGGACCACATCTCCGCCTACGCGCTGACGGTCGAGCAGGGCACCGCGATGAGCCGCGCGGTTCAATCCGGCACGCTCAGCGCGCCAGACGACGCCGACCAGGCGCGGCGCTACGCGTACGCGGACGAGTTCCTCAGCGCCCACGGCTTCGACTGGTATGAGCTCAGCTCATGGGCGATGACCCCTGACGCGCGCTGCCGCCACAACATCGGCTACTGGCGCTCCTACGACTGGTGGGGCATCGGGCCGGGAGCGCACTCGCACGTCGCCGGTGTGCGCTGGTGGAACGTGCTGCGACCCGCCGCCTATGCCCAGGCGCTCGCCGAGCGTCGCTCACCCGCAGCCGGTCGCGAGGTCCTGACCGCCGCCGAGCGGGCGCTCGAGAACGTGATGCTCGGGTTGCGTGAACGGGGCGGCCTGGAGTTGTCTTCGCTCACGGCGGCCGGAGCGCGCGCCGCACAGCTGGAGGTCACGCGTCGACGCGTGACGATCGTCGACGGCAGCGTGCAGCTGACTCGCAAAGGTCGGCTGTTCGCCGACGCGGTCATCCGCGAGCTTTCCGTCTGAAGCGCGTGGCCGAGCGCGGGCGGTCCGCTCAGTCGCCGTCGTCGGCCGGGCGCTGCCGCCGGCGCTTGCGCGCGGCCTGGATGCGCTTGTCCTCCTCGCGACGGACGAGCGATGCTCGCGTCGGCCGGGTGGGTCTGCGCGGCGGCGCCACGTACAGCGCCCCGGCCAACCGCTCTGCCAGCCGCTCGAGCGCCAGCTCACGGTTCTGCGCCTGGCTGCGCGCGTCCTGGGCGATCGCCACGACCCGCGGCCCGAGCCTGTTGATGATCCGCTGCTTCTGCGCGTCGCTCAGCGCCTCCGATGCCTCGACGTCAAACACCACCTCGATCCGCGAAGCGGTGACGTTGGCATGCTGCCCGCCAGGTCCCGACGAGCGCGAAGCGCGCACCGTGACCTCCGACAGCGGGACTTTGGCGTGATGTCCAAGTGGCATCGGATCCTGCATCTCGGTCGGGCACCTTACCGCCCGGCATCCTTGATGCCGGCCCGGAGGCCGCCGGGAAACGTCGTGCTGTGTGGAGCGAACGGTAGGCGCTCACGAAAGAATTGTCCGGCTCGCGCCCTTCAGGCGGTCCCGTACGCTGGTGCGCATGCCGGTTGCACTCATCACGGGCGTGAGCCGCACCCGTGGTATCGCCGCGGCGGTCGCCGACAGGCTGCGGGCTGACGGCTTCACCGTTGTCACTGCCGGGTGGACGCCGTATGACGCCGAGCACCACAGTGGCATCGACGAGCAACTCGCCACCGATCTGCAGTACGACCTCGGTGACGCCGACGCGCCGGTGCGGTTGTTGGAGGCCGCGGAGAGCCGGGCCGGGGTCGTTACGGCGCTGGTGCTTGCCCATACGGTCGACCTGGGCCAGGGCCTGTTCGAAGTTACGGGCGAATCGATCGATCGCCACATGGCCGTCAATGTGCGCGCCTTCCTGCTGCTGATGCGTGCGTTCGCCGAGCGGATCAAAGACACGGGAGGCGAGGGTCGGATCGTGCTGTTCAGCAGCGGCCCGCCGCAGAAGGGTTCAATCGCCTACGGCGCCAGCAAGGGTGCGATCGAGTGGATGACATACTCGGCGGCAGCGGAGCTCGGGCCGCTCGGGATCAATGTCAACGCCGTCAATCCCGGACCCAATCAGACCGGCTGGATGAGCCCGCAGGTCGAGAGCGAGGCGGCCACACGCACCCCACTCGGTCGGGCCGGCCGGCCGCGGGACGCGGCAGCGCTGGTCTCATTCCTGCTCTCCCCCGACGGTGCCTTCATCAACGGCCAGCTGATCACCTCGGACGGCGGTCACGGCATCGCCGCCGGGTCCTGGCCGCGCTGAGCGGCCTAAACTGCCGGGCCTTGCCGCGCGACACTCGGACACGTCCCGACGTTGCCGGTGACGCGAAGCGGGTTGCACGCTGGCGCAACGCCATCATCGCCGCGTTCGCGCTCGGCGGCATCACCGTCGCCTCCTGGGGACCGCGGATGCCCGCGATCCGGTCGGACCTTGGGATCGGCACCGGCACGATCGGTGTGCTCCTGGCCTGCTCGACGGTGGGCTCGCTCGTAGGATTGTCGGTCGCACGCTGGGCGCTGCATCGCCTCGGTGGCCGCGGTGCCGTGCTCTCGGCGCTGCTCGTGATCGCCGGATCGCTGGTGCTGATGGGCGTGGGGGTGATGTCGCGTTCCGTGGCGCTGGTCGCTGTGGGCTTCACGATCGTGGGTCTCGGACTGGGAAGCCTGGATGTCTCGATCAACGTCGAGGGAGCGGCCGCCGAGCACGCCGCGGGCCGGACGCTCTTGCCACTGATGCACGCGGGCTGGTCCGCGGGCGCTGCGATCGGCGCCGCCGTCGGTGCCGGGTGCGCGGCCGCCGGGATCGGGCCTGGGACACAGTTCCTGCTGCTCGCCGCCTGCGCGGCTGTGGCGGGCCTGGTGATCGCACGCGACATCCCGGCAGAGACACCTCAGGCGGATGAGCCCGGGGAACAGGCCGCGTGGCGGGTTCGGATGCGGAGGTGGATGCACGGCTGGAGCGACAGGCGGCTGATGCTGATCGGGCTCGTGCTGCTCGGCGTCGAGTTCGGTGAGGGTTCGGCGAACAACTGGCTGAGCCTGGCGGTCAAGCAGAACCATGGCCAGCCGGCCGCGATCGCGGCGCTCTTCCTGACGCTGTTCGCGATCAGCGAGGCATCATCCCGTGTTGCGGCGGGTCCACTCGTCGATCGCCTGGGGCGTGTCCGCGTGCTGCGTTACACGACCGCGCTCGGGATCTGTGGAGTCGCGCTGTTCGTGCTCGCGCACCTCATCTGGCTCGCGGCGATCGGCGTCGTCCTGTGGGCGATCGGCGTCAGCATGGGCTTCCCGCTGGGCATGTCCGCCGCGGCGGAAGGAGACGATCCGCCCACCCAGGTCAGCGTCGCCGCCTCGATCGGCTACCAGGCGAGCCTGATCGGCCCGCCGGTGATCGGCTTCCTGGCCGAGTCGGTGGGTCTGCTCTCGTCGCTCTGGCTGTTGGCGATCCTATTCCTCGCGGCCTTCGCCGCCGCCGGATCCCTCAGGCCGCAGGTGGCTGGGGTCCGAAGTTGACCACGGCGCGCGGGCGATTTCGGCCACCGAGTGGCCACACCGTACCCTGATGCTGTGAGCACATCGACGCCGGCCAACTCACCCGTGGCGGCGGCCACGTCGTTTCCGCAGCGAGCGTCGATCAGGCGCACCGCCGCCGGGATCGGCGTGTACGCGGGTGCCTTCGGACTCGCCTTCGGGGCCGTCGCGGCTGCTGCCGGTCTCAGCGCGTTGCAGGCTGTTGTGCTCAGCGCCGTGATGTTCACCGGCGCTTCGCAGTTCGCCCTCGTCGGCATCCTGGCGGTGGCGGGCTCACCGTACGCCGCGCTGGCGGCGGCTCTCCTGCTTGGCCTGCGCAATGCCTTCTACGGCGTACCCGTTGCCGGGATCGTGCGACCGCGCGGCCTCGGCCGTCTGCTGACCGCACACCTCGTGATCGACGAGACCACGGCCATGGCCGTCGCGCAGACCGAGCGCCGGGCCGGGCGCTACGCGTTCTGGACGACCGGAATCTGCCTGTGTGCCATGTGGAATCTCGGGACGCTCGCCGGTGCGCTGATCGGCAGCAGCATCAACACCTCGGCGCTCGGACTCGACGCGGCTGCGCCGGCGATCTTCCTGGCACTGCTATGGCCGCAGCTCTCGCGTGATCGTGGGCCCGCTGTCGGGATCGGAGCCGTGCTGGTGACGCTGGTGCTCGCGACCGTCACACCATCGGGCGTGCCCATCATCGCCGCGGCCGGCGTCGCGATCGCGGCGGGGCTGATGCCAGAGCGGAGGCCGCAAAAAGAGGGCGAGCCGGGTTGAGTACCTGGGTCACCATCCTCCTCGCGTCGGCCGGTTGCTACTCGCTGAAGCTGATTGGCGTCTCGCTGCCCGAATCGGTCCTCGGCCATCCACGCGTACGGCGGATCGCGTCGCTGTTGCCTGTCGCGATGCTGAGTGCGCTGATCGTCACAGATCTGTTCGAGTCGGACCGGCGCTACAGCGCCGACTGGCACACGCTGGCGGGGGTGGCGGTCGGTGCCCTGGCGCTGTGGCGTGGCCGCTCGCTGTTGTTCGTCTTCGTGCTGGCGATCGCGACAACCGCACTGCTGCGGCAGCTGTTTTAGAGGACTGAGGGATCCCCTAAACTGCGGCTCCACTTCGAGCATGAGGGAGACGCATGTCCGGTTTCGCGCTTGCCAGGCTCGCCGAGATCGATGAGATCGAGGGCCGCTGCCCGTTCAGACCCGTACGGCACCACTTCGGGATCACGAGCTTCGGAGCCAACGTCATGACCGCGCGGGCAGACGGTGACCGTCTGATCAACGAACACTCGGAGGCTGAGCCCGAGTCGGGCGAGGAGCTGTATTTCGTGGTCTCCGGCTACGCCGACTTCGAGCTGGACGGAGCCAAACACGAAGCACCGGCCGGCACGTTCGTCCACGTACATCCTGGTGTCACACGTACGGCATTCGCGCGCGAGGCCGGGACCACGGTGCTCGCTGTCGGCGGCGGACCGGCCGGGCAGCCCTACGCACCGAGCGGCTGGGAGGTGTTCGCGCCGCTGATGCCGCTGTTCGAGTCCGGTGACTACGAGCAGGCCGCCGACCGGGCCGAGGAGCTGCTGGCGAGCAATCCGCCCTACTCGGGCCTGCTCTACAACACCGCCTGCTTCGAAAGCCTCGCGGGGCGCACCGAGCTCGCGCTAGCCCACCTGCGTCAGGCGGTGGGGATCTTGCCCACTCTTGCCGAACTGGCACGCGACGACGGGGACTTCGCGTCGCTGCACGAGGATCCGGCCTTCGCGCAGATCGTGGGGACCCGATGACACCGATCACGGCGAGCGTCGAGGTTGCGCGCCCGGTGGCTGAGGTGTTCGCCTACGTGACCGACCCGACGCGCATGCCCGAGTGGCAGCAGGGCTGCGTGCGCGGCGAGCTCGACGGTCCCGCGACGCACGTGGGCTCGCGCTGCACGACCGTGCGGCGCATCGGTGCAGGCGAGCGGGCGGTTACCACCGAGATCACCGAATACGACCCGCCGCGGCGTTGGGCTGACCGCGGCATCGACGGGCCGATCCGAGCGCTGATCGGGGTTACCGTCGAGCCGCTGGCCGGTGGCGCGAGGTCTCGCGTGACGATCGAGGTGGACTTCACCGGTCACGGCATCGGCAGGCTGCTGGTGCCTTTGGTCGTCCGCCGTCAGGCTGCCAAGGAGATGCCGGCGAACATGAGCCGGCTCGAGCAGCGACTCGAGGCCGCGGTCTGATGACGCCCAGCATGTCTCGCCTCGCGGGGATCAGTCGACCAGCAGTCGCTCGCGGCCGAAGGCGAGCAGGTCACCGGGGAGGAGCTGGCTGCGCTGCACGCGCGCGCCGTCGGCCGGGCTGGCGCTGGCACAGCATGGGTCAGTCGCGGGCGCGGACGGCCGCGTTGACGTGTGGCAGGACGCGCTCCCCGTAGGCGGACAGCGTCGCCTCCTGAGCGTCGTGCTGCAGGTAGAGGCCAAAGTGATGCACGCCGGTCGCGGCCAGCTTCTCCAGCCGCTCGACGTGACGCTCAGCCGGTCCGATCACGCAGAAGCGCTCGACGATCTCATCGGGCACGAACGCCGCGTGCGTGCTCCCGGCGCGCCCGTGCTCGTTGTAGTCGTAACCCTCGCGCCCGGCGATGTAGTCCGACAGGCTCTTCGGAATCGCGGCGCCCTCGCTGCCGTAGCGGTTGACGATGTCATGCACGTGGTTTCCGACCATGCCTCCGAACCAGCGACACTGATCGAGCGCATGCGCGCGGTGCGCCTCAGAGCCGTCTGTCACATAGGCCGGCGCGGCGACGCACATGGTCAGCTCGTCGGGATCTCGCCCCGCGGCGGCCGCGGCGTCACGGACCGCGCCGATCGACCACGCGGCGATGTCAGGGTCGGCCAACTGCAAGATGAAGCCGTCGCCGACCTCGCCGGCGAGCTTGAGCGCATTCGGGCCGTATCCGGCCACCCAGATCGGCAACCGGCTATCGGGGTTCCATGGGAGCCGCAGCGTCGAGCCCTTGTACTCGACCGACCGCCCGTTGGCGAGCGCACGGATCACCTCGATCGCTGCGCGCATCTCCGCGAGCTTCACCGGCCTTCCGTTGATCGCACGGACCGCCGAGTCGCCACGCCCGATGCCACAGACGGTGCGGTTGCCGTACATCTCGTTGAGCGTCGCAAACAGAGACGCGATCACCGTCCAGTCACGCGTGGCCGGGTTGGTGACCATCGGCCCGACGATGAGCTTGTGGGTGCAGTCGAGGATGCGGCTGTAGATGACGAACGGCTCCTCCCACAGGAGATGTGAGTCGAACGTCCAGGCGTGTGTGAAGCCGTAGCTCTCGGCCCGTCTGGCGAGCTCGACGACGCGTGATGCGGGTGGGTTGGTCTGGAGCACCAGGCCGAAGTTCACTGGGCTACGCCTCCCCGGAGCGCGGCAGCGTTGTCCAACACCCAGGCCACGGTGCGTCCGTATGCGTCGATCGCGACGCGCAGCGCCTCGTCGGAGGAATCCTCGATCGCCGCATGTGAGAGCGGCGGATCGGACTGGGCAAAGATCATCGCCGTGGGGATCACGCGGCCGATCTCCGTCGCGTCATGCAGCGGACCGCTGGGAATGGGCTCCCCGTCGATGCCGCTGGCGCGGACGACGGCGTTGCGGGCGGCGGCAACGAGTGCGGGATGAAACGGAGTCGGGGTGGCGCCGAATACGCGCTGGATCTCCAGCGTGCACCCAAATGCGTCTGCAGCACTCCGGCAGGCAGCGAGCGCATCGTCGAGCATCGCGGCGAGCGCGTCCTTGTCGAGGTGGCGCTGATCGAGCTGCATCTCGGTGCGGCCGGCGACGGCTGTGATCACCCCAGGTGTCGACGAGAGGTTGCCGACGGTTGCGACGCCGCCGCGGGCGATGCCGCTCTCGCGGATCGCGAGCGTCGCCTGCGCGGCTGCGGCCAGCGTGTCGCGGCGGTCGTGCATCGGCGTCGAGCCCGCGTGCGCGGCTTGGCCGGCGAACGTGATCAGGTGCCGTTCGACGCCAACCGTGCCGCTCACAGCGCAGGCGAGCCGCCCGCTGCCGAGCAGAACGGGACCCTGCTCGATGTGCAACTCGAGGTACGCGATCGCGCCGCCCAACGACGAGGTTGCTCCGGTCGCGCGGTCCAGGTCCACGCCGCAGGCCGCGAGTGCGTCAGCGAGCATCGTTCCACCGGAATCGCGCAGCCCGCGCACGTCATCGGCCACGAGTGTTCCGGCGCACGCCGACGAGCCGAGCAGGCTGCGCGTGAACCGCGCGCCCTCCTCGTCGGCCCAGTCGACGAATTTCACGCTCAGCGCTGGTCGCGTGCGCATGCCAGCGAGTCGCCGCACGGTCTCGAGTGCCGTCATCAGGCCGAGCACCCCATCGAGCCAGCCGCCGTCGGGAACCGCGTCGATGTGTGAACCGACGATCAGGAACTCGTCAGCCTCGCCCTGGACGGTCGCCCAGATGTTGCCGGCGATGTCCTCTGAGATTGGCAGGCCGATCTGCTCCAGCTTGCCCCGCAGCCACACGCGTGCCGCGAGCCAGTCTGAGCTCCATGCCAGGCGCTTGGCGCCGGCAAAGCGCCCGCCGCTCTGCCTGGCGAGCTCATCGAGGTCGGCGATCACAGCCGCGGGGTCGAGTCTCAGCTCGGTCATCGTGCCGTACCCGCCAGCGAGCGTTTGACGAAGCGTCCGTGCCCCGGGGCGGTGAGGATCGCGCCACGGTCATAGACCATCGTGCCACGGCAGAACGTGTGGCGGACGCTCGCCGAGGCGGTCTCGCCCTCGTAGAGGTCGTAGTCGACATTCATCAGCGAAGTCGCTTTGCCGTAGGGGCGCGGCGCGTTCGGATCGAAGACCACGATGTCGGCGTCCTTGCCCGGCAGAATCGCCCCCTTACGACTCAACCCGAAGCGCCTCGCGATGGTGGTCGAGGTGCGGTCCACGAGCTGTGACCGGGTCAGCTTCCCTGGGACCACGCCTTCGTCCCAGAGCTTCGCGAGGCGGTGCTGAATCAGTGCCAGGCCATTTGGCACGAGGCTGAAGTTGTCCAGGCCGCGCGCCTTCTGCTCATCGGTGAACGGGCAGTGATCTGTGGAGATGCTCTCGAGCACGCCTCGGGCCAGGTACTCCCACAGAGGTTCGTGATTGGAGGCCTCGCGCAGGGGAGGGGAGCAGATGTAGCGACAACCCGCGACTCCCGGCTTCCTCAGATCCTCGATGCAGTTCGTGAGGTACTGCACGCAGGTCTCGCCGGTCACCGGTCCGCCGCGCAGCTGCGAGGCTTCGATCTCGGCTGCCGCGGCTGCGCAGGTGACGTGCACGACGAACAGCGGCGCGCCGACGCTCTCGGCAATCCTGGCGGCGCGTCCGGTGGCCTCCGCTTCCACGAACTCGGGGCGTGTCAGGGCGTGGTTGAGCGCCGAGGTGTCGCCCCGGGCCAGCGCTCGCGTCACGAGCAGGTCGATGATGTCGCCGTTTTCGGCGTGGACCATGGTGAGGGCATTCAGGTCACGAGCGCGTTCCATACAGGCGGTGAGCACGTCGTCACGAGCCATCAACTCGCCTTTGTAGGCCATGAACAGCTTGAACGAGCAGATCCCGGCTTCGGTCATCGCCCCCATATCGTCGAGCACCGGCTCGCTGCCGTTGGTGATCGCCATGTGGAAGCCGTAGTCGACGTGGGCCGCGCCGGCGGCGCGATCCGACCACTGCTCCAGCGCGGACTGGAGGTTGTCCGGCTCCCGCTGGATGGCGAAGTCGACGAGGCAGGTGACTCCGCCGGCGGCCGCGGCGCGAGTGCCGGTGTCGTAGTCGTCTGAGGACATCATGCCCATGAACGGCATCGACAGATGGGTGTGGTTATCGATCAGTCCTGGCAGCACGAAGCAGCCGGCGGCGTCGATGACGGTTGCCCCATCGGGTGCACTCACGCGTCCGACCGCCGAGATCGCCTCGCCCTCGATCAGCACGTCTCCGCGGAATTCATCGTCGGCGGTGATGACGGTCCCACCAGAGATGAGGGTCGTGTTGCTCACTTCGCGCCTCCTCTGATTCGTGGTCCGGTCCGACAGCGGTTTCAATCCTCTCAGACCGTGCAACCGCTGCCGGCTGCCCCGCTGGGCAGCCGACCTGCCCCGACCGACCGGCGGGTCAGGCCACGGAGCCAACGCGTGCCGGCAGGGGCTCCAAAGCGGGCCGCGTCGGGCGTGGCAGCAGCAGCGGAGTCGGAAGGGCCAGGATTCCGGCCGCGGCGATGGCGGCCCGCAGACCGATCAGCTCGGCGAGCAGGCCCCACAGCGCCGTCAGCAACGCGGTGGTCGCGGACCGGCTGACCGCCCAGGCGGAGAGCGTCCGTGCGAGCCGGGCCGGTGCGATCTGCTCGAGCCGGTATGTCGACACGACCGGGTTGACGATCCCGATGCTGGTCACCAGTCCGAACTGGAGTGCCATGACCAGCACCAGCCCGAGGGCACCACCGGGGATGAAGGCGAGGCCGATGGGCCAGCCGACACTGAGCGTGCCGAACGCCAGGATCACGCGCGGCTGACCGAATCGCGCCACCAGTCGCGGAGCCAGTCGTGAACCGATGAGTCCGCCGATGCACGGAGCCCCGAACGCCATCGCGTACTGCCAGGGCTGGAAGTGCAGATGCCCGAGCATCAGAACCGCGAGCAGCGGTTCGGTGCAGAGGATGAAGCTGTTCAGGAACATCCGGTAGAGGAACATGCCGCGTAGGCCCCGGTGTCCGAGGATGTAGCGCCAGGCGTCTGGCAGCTCCTTGAGCCGTGGCCGTGGCCCCTCCGGCTGCGACGGTTTTGGTTCGGGCGTGCCGATCATGCCGATGCCCAGAGCCGAGAGCAGGTAGCTGACCGCGTCCGCGGAAATGCTCGCGACCGCGCCGAACGCACCGATGGCCGCTCCCCCGAGCGGCGGTCCCACGACAAGCGCACTCCACGTCGTCGACTCGAAGCGAGCGTTCGCGCTCAGTAGCTCATCGGCTTTCACGAGCGCCTTCAGGTGCGCACCGCTCGCGGCCTGGAAGGCGATCCGCGCCCCGGCCACCACGATCGTCACCAGCAGCAGTTGCACGAACGTCAGCCAGCCGAGCAGGTAGGCAACCGGGATCGTGGCCTGCGCCCCGAAGCGGATGACGTCCATGGCGATCATGACCGGCCGCTTGTGTCGGAACTCCACCCACGGGCCCAGTGGAATCGCCAGTAGTGCACCGGCGGCGAGCCCGACAGAGGTCAGCAGCGAGACCTGGCCCGGGCCGGCCTTGAGCACGCGGATCGCGATGATCGACATCGCCCCGAACCCGAAGCCGCTGCCGTAGGTGCTGATCGCATATGCGGCCCACAGCCAGCCAAAGGGTCGTCCGAGCGAGCGTCTTCTGCGCATGGGCTCGAAAGCAAACCAACTGCGTCGGATGGCCTTCCCGGAGACCGGCGCCTTCCGATATGGTCCTCGCGTGCTTCAGGCGCCGTGATCGAAGGACAGCAAAGACAGTTCGACGCGATCATCGTCGGCGCCGGGCTGATGGGGTCGGCCACGGCCTGGTCGCTCTCACGGCGTGGACGCTCGGTGCTGCTGGTCGAGCAGTACGCCCCGGCCACCATCAACGGCAGCTCGCACGGCAGTGCCCGCATCGTCCGACGGGCGTACGGCGACGCCCTCTACACCCAGCTGACCGGCCAGGCGTTTGAGCTCTGGCGCGAGCTCGAACAGCAATCTGGCTCGTCGGTCCTGCGCATGCTGGGCGGCGTCGACTTCGGCCCGAAGCGCGATCTCGACACGGTGGCCGCGCACCTGACCGCACAGCGCGTGCCGCACGAGTTGATGTCCGCGCGCGAGGCCGAGGCGCTCTGGCCAGGCATGAACTTCGATGGCAGGGTGGTGTTCCACCCGCAGGCTGGGACGATGGACGCGGCGTGCGCGGTGGAGTCGTTCGTCGGGGCGGCAGCTCGGCTCGGCGCGCATGTGCTCCAGGACACCGAGGTGGTCGCCGTGGTCCCCGGCGACCGCGGGGCCGAGGTCGAACTTGCCAGCGGTCAGAGGATCGCGTCGGCGGCGGTGGTCGTCGCTGCGGGAGCCTGGATCGGGCCGCTGCTGACCCCGGTCGTGGAGCTTCCGGCTCTCACGGTGACCCAGCAGCAGATCTTCCACTTCCCGCGGCTGGACCCGAGCGCCGAGCCCTGGCCCAGCGTGATCCACCACAACGCGCAGATCTACCACCTGGCGGGCGGGCGCGACGGTGGCCCCGGCGAGGACCGCAAGATCGCGGAGCACCACCGGGGCACGCCAACCACGGCAAGAGGGCGGAGCGGCGGGGTCGACCCGGACTCGCGCTCGCGGGTAGTCGACTATGTCAAGTCCTGGCTGCCCGGGCTGGACCCCGCACCGGGGCGCGAAGCAACGTGCCTGTACACCAGCACCCCACGTGAGGACTTCGTGCTTGATCGGATCGGAGGGCTCGTCATCTGCTCGCCGTGCTCGGGTCACGGCGCCAAGTTCGCACCGCTGATCGGCGAGCTCACCGCTGACCTGGTGACGTCGCCAGACACGGCGCAGATCCCCAATCGCTTCCGTCTGGCTGCTCACCGGCCCGGCGCTGGCCTCGCCGGCCGCATCAAGTGTCGCTTCCGGCGTGCTTGGGCGGGGTAGCGGCTGATCAAGACGCCGTCACCGAGGGGAGCCTGCATGAGCGAGAAAGTGGAGCTCGACTGGTCGAGCGCTGAGGTCACCGACGGGACATTGGTAGTGGCGCTGAGCGACAAGCCGCCCAAGAAGTGGCGCGATGCCTTCGAGCGCGCCGCGGCGCTGCTCAGTCATGGCAGCTGGCACGTCAGACTGAACCAGCGAAAGGGAGCCGTCACGCTTGATCCTGTCGAACCGGGCGAGGAGGAGCGCGTGCGTCAGTTTCTCGAGGGCGCGCTGCTCGAAGCGAATCGCACCATCCTCGCGGAGGACGAGCTCTTCGCGGCCCCGGCCTCTGAAAGTGACGAGGGTCAGCCGGAGATCTCAGCGGATGAGGAAATGGCCGAGCGATTCCGTGGTTTCGCGCGCAGCTGACAGCCCGGAGCGGTGGAGCCTCAGGCCCGCGTGGCCAGCTCGATGGCGACCAGGCCTGCAACGCGGGGTTGACGGCCAGCGCGATGTTGGCCGGAATGCTCTTGCCGTCCGTGTTGCGTTCGATCTGTCCAAGGACGAACGGCGTCACGGCCACGCCGGTGACACCCTCGGCATCCGCAGCCGCGAGCGCTGAATCGAGCTTGGCTTCGAGATCGGCCGTGTCAAGCTCATGGGCCTGCGGGATCGGCACCGTGAGCAGCACTCCTGTATGTGCTCGCATGCGGTTGCGGAGCACACCGGCCACCTCGCTGGGCGTGTCCACGCGGTGCGGGATCGGCAGGCCGCTGCTGCGGGAGTAGAAGGCCGGAAACCAATCGTGCTGCCAGCCGAGGACCGGCACACCGGGGGTCTCGAGGTATTCGAGCGTTTTGGGAAGGTTGAGGAAGGCCTCGGCTCCAGCGCAGACCGTGCCGCCTCGGGTACGGGTTATGCGTGACGGGTTGTCGGTCGCAGGCCTGAGCTCGCATTCGGACCACACGACTACGTCCTTCACGACGTCGCCGACGATGCCGAGCACCTTGGCGTGGATCGGCTGCGCTGGTGTCCGTGACCGAAACCGGTTCTGTGAGTCTCTGCGTCCGGTCATCGATCGGCAGTCCGCGATCCGGACAAGCTAAAGCGGCCAGCACGCGTCTAACTTCGTCGGGTGCCACGAGCGCTGATCGTCGGGGCTCCGCCACGATGGGGGCGGCAGTCTCCGACGGCCGTAGATCAGGTATCCAGTTCCCAATCCGAAGAAGCCGACCGCGATCGGCGCGAATTTCTGCGTCGACGCCGGAAGACTGAAGACCGCCGTGTGGCGAGATGCAACATCGTTGCTCCCTACTCTGAGTTGGCGCCGACGGGCACACCTCCTCTCGACGTCGGGCGACTTGCAGATCGCCGCCTACCGCACCCAGATCCCCGTGTTCCGGTCTATCAAACGTCAGCTGAGCGACAGCGTGCTCGTCGTGGCGAACGTTTGTTTGTCGTGCAGCCCTAGGCTCGGCGCGGCAGCAAGCGGTGGCCGACCGACACAAGCGCGTGAACGCCACTTTCGGATGCGCCCTGGTGGGTATTGTCAAAAGCATGGATCGCACAACGCGAGCCTGGTGGATCGTGGTCGTGATCATGGCTGCTGCGTGCGTCGCGCTGCTCGCTCACGCAACAATCCTTGGGGCTTTGCTGCTCGTCATCGCCCTGCCCGCGTTAGTGGTCGCAGATGTCCTGTGGTTCCGCCGCAATCGTCGCTGAGTCGCCGGCCGCCGCCGCTCATCGCCCGTCAGCGCACGAGGCTGCGCATGAAAGCTGCCAAATCGCCCGATCCGAGCCGACACCCGTCACAACTCCTGAGGAGGTCTGCCATGACTGACACCCGACCGCCACTCCCGCCATTCGATCATGCCGCCGCGCTACAGAAGGTCCAAGCCGCCGAGGATGCCTGGAACACGCGCGAGCCAGAGCGGGTGGCACTGGCCTACACGCCCGGTAGCGTCTGGCGCAATCGCGACCTGCACATCATCGGGCGTGAGCAGATCATCGAGTTTCTGACCGCCAAGTGGGAACGTGAGCAGGACTACGTGCTGCGCAAGGGGCTCTGGGCCTTCGGTGAGAACCGTATTGCCGTCCGCTTCCAATACGAGTGGCACGACGATCAGGGGCAATGGTGGCGCAGCTACGGCAACGAGCTTTGGGATTTCGCGTCGAGCGGTCTGATGGCACGACGCGAGGCGTCCATCAACGACCGGGCGATCGCCGGCGAGGAAAGGCGCCTGCGGGGGCCCCGGACCAAGGCCGAGCACGGAGCCGACTTCCCGCCCTGGTAGCGCTCGGCCGCCTCGTCAACCGCGGGTGGTAGCGCACAGCACGCTCGCATCACGTCGGGCGCTGGCGCGCCGCGATTGATAACGACTCCTGATCCCGGGGGGTGGGGCCGTCTGCGGGCTCGAACCGACGCCATGTGGATGAGCTCAGTTGGGCGATTGCGGCCACCGCGACCGTCGCGGCGTCGAGCGGGAAGTACGTTCGGGGCCCCGTGAGGCGGATTACGACACCTGCGATCAGGGTGGACAACGGCATCATGCCCACGCTGGCGAGCATCAGGACACCGGTCAGGCGTCCGAGCAGATCTGGCGGCGCCCATTGCTGGAGCCCGGTGATAAGCAGCAGATTGCCGATCGCGATGAGGAGGAACGCGAAGATCAGGACGACGCCAGTCGCGATCACTCCGCCGGCGAAGGGAACGGCTGCGGTCAGTGGCACGGTAGGCAAGAGCGCGAGGGTGTACACGAGGAACGGTCGGCGCACGGATGGCATGCTCGAGGCGATGATTGTGCCGAGCAGCAGGCCCGCCCCCATGGCCGCGCTGAGCGCTCCGTATCCGCTGGCGCTCAGATGCATCGGCCCCTTAGCGAGCGAGGGTAGACCGACCCTGCCCATGCCGGTTGAGCCCAGGTTGACGAGCGCGTCTGTGATGAGCATCAGGCGGACGATCGGCTGCCCGAGGACATCCCGCAGAGTCAGGGGCGCGGTTGTTGGATCCCCAGGGTTCGGGGCGGTCGCTGAGCCGGGTCTGTCGCGCCTGACGCCCACGAGCGTGAGGGCGGAGACGGCGAAGGTGGCGGCGTCGATCGCGAAGCCCTGTGCCGGGCCGGCCAGGGCGACGAGCAGGCCGCCGAGTGCTGGACCCGCGAGCTGGCTGAGTTGTGTGGTGCCGGAGATGAGCGCGTTCCCCGCCTGCAGCTGATCTTTCTGCACCAGCGCGGGAACGATCGCCTCGGACGCGGGGACGAACATGCCCTCGCCGGCGCCGAGTACGATCGCGATCACGATCAGCGTCAGCCCGCGCGCCGTTCCGGTAGTGGCTGTGATCGCGAGGCCGGTGACAGCCAGCCCACGAGCGCAGTTAGCTGCCAGCATCACCGTCCACGGTCGGTAGCGGTCGCTGGCGTGGCCACCGACGATCAGCAACGCGGTGCGGGGTACCCCATATGCGGCCAGCACCGTGCCGAGAAGTAGCGCGCCACCGTGCCGAAGGACATACCACGACAGTGCTATCTGGAAGATGCCGTCACCGAAGTTCGAGATCAGCTCACCGGCAAGCAGCAGCCGGAAGCTCAGCTGACGAAGAGGTGCCATCCGTCAGTCCCCTGTTGGCCTTGGCTCAGTCGCCGGCGGCAGGAATGGGATAACCGATCGACAAGAGCTCGACCGGCACCGCATCTGCGGGTCGAGCGGTTGGGTCGTCACGCCGCTCGGGAAACACCCGGGTGAGGAGCTCGCCTATCTCCTCGGCAACCACCGCAAGCTCCTCCGGTGTAAGCCACGCGACGCTGTGACTGTGGTACGCGGCCTCTCGCCACTCACGCGAGTACGCCGAGCGGCCCTCGAGCCATGCTCGGTAGCGATCGAGCTGCCGATCGTTCAGCAGTCGCTCGAGTCCTGCCCAGGCGATCGCGGCGCGCGGATCGTCCTGCACGTTGGCAACCCGCATCCCTCGCCTGGAGAGCTGCCAGGGGCGCGCCCGGCCACGGACACCCTCGACCGCCTGCACGAAGCCGAACTTCGCCAACTGCCGCAGATGAAACGAACAGCTCGCTTGCGACTCTCGCAACTCTGATGCGGCTTGCGTGGCGTTGATCGTGCCCTCGCGCCACAGCAGTTCGATCAACGCCAAGCGCAGAGGATGCGTCAGCGCGCGCATCGCCCGAGGATCGGTCAGCTCGTGAGCAGTAGCCTCGGTTGGATGCTCGCCACTACTATCCAAAGACATCTTTGGATAGTAGTGCCTGCGGCCCTCACGAAAGCCCGTTCGCCAACCCGCCGGTCATACATGGTGCCTGACGTGGTTGAGTTCTGGCAGGACCTGCCCAAGACCTCCACGGGCAAGATCGACCGCATCCGACTTCGGGACAAATCAGCCGTCGACTCGCGTACCGAAGCTGAGTGATGCGGGTTGGGCGTAGAGCCAACGAAATGGATGACGCCGTCATCAGGGACTACATCAGCGGAGAGCTCGTTCGAGACGTAGCGCGCCTGCCGCTCGAGAGCTCCACGCCCTTGCTGGACTTCAGACCTCTGCGGCCAGCTGCGTGATCGCCAGGAGAGCGTGCTGACTCAAGCGATCCAGGCGCCGTTCGACCCGGATTACACCTGATCGTCGCGCGATCTTTGTGCTGCGATCCTGGATGGTCGTCTTCCCGGCGACCTACGCCGTTGTCTGGGTCGCCTGCTTGGTCTGGCTCAAACGGTCTATGGGGGCTATAAC
>JBOGYJ010000311.1:0-16561 GCA_050696795.1 Solirubrobacteraceae bacterium
TGGTTGCGCAGGTAGTTATGCGAGACGCCGGGGTGCTCGTTGATCACGTTGGCGGCACGCCAGGGGTTCTCGGGATCGACCTTGGCGGCCACCAGCATCGAGCTGTAGCCGAGCGCGCGCGTGTCGAAGATCGGCGTGACCTGGCGGATGATGCGCTCGTCGAGCAGGTGCCGGACGCGCGCCATCGCCTCCTCCTCGGTGATCCCGGCCTCGCCGGCGACGTGCTGGTAGGGCCGCGGTGCGATCGGGAAGCTGCCCTGCATCAGGTTGAGCAGGCGCTTGTCCAGGTCGTCGAGCGGGATGGCCGCGCCCTCCTTGCGTGAACGCAGCTTCGGCCCGAAGCTTGAGCCCGTGGACTCGGTGATCCCGTCGTCTGTGTGCGCTACGTCAGCCACTGCGCCGCATCCTTTGCGTGGTAGGTGATGATGATGTCGGCTCCCGCGCGCCTGATCCCGGTGAGCGCCTCGAGCACCGCTTGCCGCTCGTCCATGTATCCGGCCGCGGCCGCCGCTTTGAGCATCGAGTATTCCCCGCCCGTGTTGTAGGCCACCAGCGGCAGCTGTGTCACGTCCTTGACGCGACGGATGATGTCGAGGTAGGGCAACGCGGGCTTGACCATCAGCATGTCCGCGCCCTCGTCGACGTCGAGCAGCGACTCGCGCACCGCCTCGGTGCCGTTGGCCGGATCCATCTGATAGCTGTGGCGGTCGCCGAAGGCGGGGGTGGAGTCGGCGGCGGCGCGGAAGGGGCCGTAGAAGGCGGAGGCGAACTTGGAGGAATAGGCCATGATCGGCGTCTCGCTGGAGCCGGCCTCGTCGAGCGCCTCGCGAATCGCGCCGATGCGCCCGTCCATCATGTCGCTGGGCGCGACGATGTCGGCTCCGGCCTGGGCCTGGGAGACCGCGGCGCGGGCGAGCAGCTCGAGTGTCTGATCGTTGTCGACATGCCCGTCGGGCCGGATCACGCCGCAGTGCCCGTGGTCGGTGTACTCGCACAGGCAGAGGTCGGTGATCACGATCAGCTCGGGGTGGGCCTGCTTGATCGCGTGCGTCGCGAGCTGCACGATGCCCTCGTCGTCGTAGGCACCGGTGCCCTCGGCGTCCTTGCGTGCCGGGATGCCGAACAGGATCACAGCCGGGATACCGAGCTGCGCGGCGGCGCCCGCCTCCGCCACGCTCTCGGCTAGGGACAGGCGGTCGACGCCCGGCATCGTCCAGATCGGCGCGCGCCCCTCGAGGCCCTCGGCGACGAACAGCGGGTATACGAAGTCAGCCGCGGAGAGCTGCGTCTCGCGCACGAGCCCACGCAACTGGTGCGTGGCCCGCAGCCTTCGCATACGGGTCTTGGGAAAAGCCATGCTGCACCGAGCATACGCCGGTCAGGCGTGCCCCCGGCGCTTCACACGAGCTCAGGCGGTCGGCGGCGCGCAGCGTCTCGATGACACGGCGGCGCGCCGGCACTATGCTCTGCGGCGATGGCGGGAATCGAAAAACGCGGCGACTACAGGCCGCGCAGCCAGCGCGAGAAGGAGGCCTACCGGCTCGTGCTGCTCGGAGGCGGCACCGGCGTGGTCGGAATCGTCACGCTCGTGCTCGCGATCGCCGGCGTCACCGGCGCAGTCCCGCCGATCATCCTGCTGCTGATCAGCGTCTGGTGCATCTGGCGCTTCAGGCGCGTCACAGGCCGGCGCTGAGGCCCGGCGGGTCCGCTGAGCCTGCTGCAGATCATCTTCCTGATCGCAGCCGGCCTGCTGGCCGGCGTCGTCGGCACAGCCGGAGGCATCACATCGCTGATCTCCTACCCGGCGCTGTTGGCGGTCGGGCTCCCGGCGCTGGCCGCCAACGCGACCAACATCGTCGCACTCAACGCCTGCTGGCCCGGCTCCGCGCATGGCTCGCGCCAGGAGCTGGCCGGCCGCGGGCCCTGGCTGCGGCGCTGGCTACCGCTCATGGCACTTGGCGGCGGCGCCGGGGCGGTGCTGTTGCTGGTGACGCCGCCGGGCGCGTTCGCGCAGGTCGTGCCGTTTTTGATCGCGGCCGGTTCGGTGGCGCTGATCGCCGAGCCATGGCTGCGCGGTCTGCGGCCCGCCCACACCGCACCCGTCGGGCGGCGGCGCGAACTGCTGCTGGCTGTGGCACTGAGCCTGCTGGCGGTCTACGGCGGCTACTTCGGGGCGGGCTCGGGAGTGATGACGCTCGCCCTGCTGCTGGTGCTGGTCGAGCGCGACCTGCCGAGCGCCAACGCGCTGAAGAACATGACCAACGGCGCGATCACGCTGCCGGCGGGCGTGCTGCTCGCGTTCCTCGGGCCGGTGCACTGGGCGGCGGCCGCGCCACTCGCCGCGGGCGCCCTGGTCGGCTCCCGCCTCGGCCCTGCGCTCACCCGTGCCCTGCCACGCGCCGTGACGCGCTGGGTCGTGGCCGTGCTGGGCTTCGGCCTGGCAGCTTGGCTGTGGGTGAAACCGAGCGCGTAGAGCTCCGGGGTTCTGCTCAGCGCTCGCCGAACCGCGTGAGCGCGACCCTGCCCAACGCCGCAAATGCGACCGCGAGCAGCGCCAGGTGCAGCAGCGGCAGCCCGATCGCGGGCCGGCTCGCGATGAAGGCGTTGGACACCGCCTCGAGCGCCGCCCGGAACGGGAACACGAACGAGATCACGCCGAGCGCCGCGTTCAGCGCGCTGGAGACGGCGGTGCTCGGAACCAGCGCGACGAACGCGACCGGCAGCGAGATCAGGAAGGCCAGCAGCGAGGCGACGCTGACGTCGCGGGCGAGCGCGCCGACGGCCACTCCCAGCGCCGCGAACGAGACGCCGCCGATCCCCAGCGCGAGCACCCAGAGCTCGAAGCGGCCCCAGTCGAGCGGCACGAAGATCGAGATCACCACTGACATCGCCAAGGTCATCGTCAGCGCGCAGACCGACGCCAGCACGACCTTCTCGGCCAGCAGCAGCTCCGGACTGACGAGGCCCCGCACGAGGCGCCGATAGGCGTTCTCGGAGCGCTCGAGCGCAAGCATTCCGGCCGCGATCAGCAGCGTCACGAACATCAGCAGCACGACCGCCGCGATCGCGATCGCATAGGACGAGGCCGGCGTCGTGCGGCCGCTGACGTCTGACTGCTGCACGGTCAGTGGCGTTGCGACACCACCGATGTCGGGACCCGCCAGCGCCAGACCATCGATCGCCACGTTGGCAAAGGCGGCCACCTGCTGCAGCGCGGGACGCAGCTTCGAGCGCCGCGGCAGCGAGGCGATTGTGGTCTGCACGATCGCGCGCATACCTCTGAGCCCGAGCAGATGGATCGCGTGCCCGAGGAAGCCGACGCTGCCGCCGCTCAGCACCTTCTGCAAGTCGACGATCACCAGCTTCATCACCTGCCGGCTGACGGCGTACTGGACGTCGTCGACGCGCGCCTGGATCGCCTGCTGCACGAGTTCGTGCTCGAGCGGATTGCGGCTGTTGAGCACGATCTGGACCGTTGGGTTACCGGTGCCGTGCTCGATCAGCTGCTGGATCTGCTGGTCGATGTCGGCCGGGATGATCAGCGCCGCCAGCGCGCGCCCGTCGCGCACGTCCGCGACCGCCTGCCGCGGAGAGGCAGCGTGCAGCGGTTGGATCGAGCTGTACAGCTCCCTGGCGTACTTGGCGAGGCTGACGCGCTGGGAGCCGAAGGCGACCGTGCCGTGACCGGCCTGCACGCCGCTGTAGACGGCGACGCGGGGACGTCCGGGCGGGCTCGAGATCGCGAAGCCGATCAGCAGCGCGATCACGATCGGGTAGATCACAAGCGTGCCGAGCAGCACCGGCGAGCGCTGCAGGATGCGCAGGTCCTTGGCCAGCAGCCAGCGCATCAGTACGTCCAATCCATCGCTGCGGGACTCCCGACGAACACCAGCCGCCCCTCGTCGAGTGCCAGAACGCGGTCGGCGTGGTGCTGGGCCTCGAGCACGTCGTGGGTCGAGTAGACGACGCTCGTGCCGCCACCGGCGAGGCCGGCGATGAACTCCCATAGCCGCGCGCGCTGGCGCGGGTCAAGCGTCGAGGAGGGCTCGTCGAGCAGTAGCACCTGTGGGTCGGAGAGCAGCCCGATCGCGATGTTCACCCGTTGCTGGTTGCCGCCTGACAGGTCTCTGACCTGATCGTCGGCGCGGTCCCGGAGACCGGTCTGCTCGAGCATCAGCGCAACCGCGGCGTCTGGGTCGTCCACGCCCTCGAGCCGCGCGAACAGGCGCAGGTTCTCGGCCACCGAGAGCTTCGAGTAGAGGGCGGGTCGCTGAGGCACCCAGCCCGTCTGACGGGATTTGATCCCGCCCGCCCGCCAGACGGAGCCATCCGCCGGCGTCAGAACCCCGGCGAGCACCGACAGCAATGTCGTCTTGCCGGCACCGTTGGGCCCGATCACCGCGACCAGCTCGCCAGCGCCCACCTCGAAGCTGACGTCGGCAAGCGCCGTGCGCTCCCCGAAGCGATGCGTCAGCCGCTCGGCCTTCAGAGCCGCGGATGCCCCGTTGACCATGGCTCGAGTACGAGGTGCTTGCGCAGGTAGAGCGCGGTCGCACGTAGCATCGTGGCCACCGGCAGCGCCACCAGCGCGCCTGGGATGCCATATATCTGGTAGCCGATCAGCAGCGCCAGGATCACCAGGATCGGGTTGATCCGTAGCGAGATGCGGAACACCTGCGGGGCGACGACGTGCCCCTCGAGCTGCTGCAGCGCCACGAACGCGATCAGCAGCCACAGGGCGGCGATCGGCTGCGTGGCGAGCGCGACCGCGATCGGCGGGATCGGGCCGATGATCGGGCCGACGTACGGGATCAGCTCCATCAGCCCGTAGAACAGCCCGAAGAACACGGCATAGTGCGCGCCGTCGCGGAAGACGCCCACCAGTCCCAGCAGCTCCAGCAGGATGCCGGCGCTGCCGCCCATGATCAGGCTGAACAGCAGCTGGCCGCGCACGTAACCGGACACCGCGTGCTGGATCAGCAGCGGATAGTCGTCGCCGGGGGTGCCGTCACCGGAGGGCATCCAGCGACGAGCGAGCTCGCCGATGTCGCGGGCGTAGACGAGCATGTAGACCGACAGCACGAAGGCCAGAATCAGATCCACCGATATCGTCACGAGCTGGCCGAGCACGTTGCGTGAGAAGGAGAGGATCGAGCCCGAGCTCTTCAGCACCTGCTTCTGCAGTGTCTGCAACGCGGTGTGGCCCTGTTGCGCGATATGCACCTTGATGCCGTGGGTGTCGAAGAAGTGCTGGATGTTCAGCAGGTCGTGGTTGACCCGCTTGACGAACGCCGGGAAGTTGTTGGCGAAGTGCGTCAGCTGGTCGCTGACGGGTGCGGAAAGCAGCGCACCGATGCCGGCGAAGATCAGCAGGATCACCAGGTACGAGAGCGCGATCGCGAGCCCGCGCGGCACCACCCGCTGGAATTGCTTGGCGAGCGGGTTGAGAATCACCGCTATCACGACCGCGGCGACGACGACCACCAGCACGGTGCCCATCGCGTGTCCCAGCTCCCAGAGCCCGAGCAGCGCCAGCGGCAGCAGCACCATCTGCACCCAGCGCGGCACCATCACGGGCTGGACGAGCTGTTGCGGTAGCGTTTGCGGCTCGGACCCCGACTCCTCCTCGGCCTCCGCCTCGGGCTCGGCCGCAGTGACCGGGTCGGGTTGCACCTCCGTCTCGTCCATCTACCTGGAAGTATGCGCACATGAGCGACGGACTCCGCATCCTTTTTGTCGGTGATGTGGTTGGCAGCGCCGGCCGCCGCACGCTGCTGGCGGTGCTCCCGCGGCTGCGCGATCGCACCCGGATCGATTTCGTCGTGGTCAATGGCGAGAACGCCGCCGGCGGCCACGGCATCACCTCCAAGATCGCGCGCGAGATGTTCGCCGCAGGCGTGGATGCGATCACGCTCGGCAACCACACCTACCGCCAGCACGAGGTCTACGGCTACCTCGACGAGGAGGACCGGATCCTGCGCCCGGCGAACTTCCTGCGCGGCCAGCCGGGTCACGGGACCTGTGTGGTCACGGGACCGTCGGGCGTGCGACTCGGGGTGGTGTCGCTCTCCGGCAACCTCTATATGAACAGTTCGTTGCCGGCCTTCTCCGAGGCCGACGCGGCGCTCTACGCCCTGCGGGGCAAGGTCGATCACATCCTCGTCGACATGCACGCCGAGGCCACGAGCGAGAAGGTCGGTCTCGGCTGGTATCTCGACGGACGCGTGACGGCGGTCGTCGGCACGCACACGCACGTGCCCACCGCCGACGCCCGCGTGCTCCCCGGTGGCACCGCCTACATCACCGACGTCGGCATGACCGGCGCTCGCGGCGGCGTGCTCGGCGTCAAGCGCCAGCAGGCACTCGACGCGATGCTGACGCGCATGCCGGTTCGCTTCGAGGTCTCAGAGGAGGATCCGTGGCTGCAGGGCGCGCTGATCGAGTGCGCCGCCGAGCCGCTGCGCGCGGTCTCGATCGCCGGCGTCCAGGAGCAGCTCTGATCGCCGCCGGATAGGCCAGCCAAATTGAAGAGATTTGCCCGATCTCGGGCAAATCTCTTGGCAAACCTTCTCGAAATGACGAAACTGCGTGCAGAATGGTGTCTGAGGATCTGACTCCCCTGCTCGATCACCTCGAGAGCTCGGGCGTCTCACGGGGCCAGGCCGCGCGCCTGGTGGACGACGTGCTCGCCTACTTCTCGGAGACGACCGAGGCGTTCGTGTGCCGCCGCCATCGAGAGCTGCAGGCCGGCGGCGTCGCCAACGCCGTGAGCTTCGCGGCGATCGCACGCGAGCTCGCCGAGCGCCGTGTGCCAGGGCCCCAGCTCTCAGAACGCCAGATCAGACGCGTCATCTACGGATAGAAGGAGCCCGCTCGTGTGTGGAATCGTCGGATATGTGGGGCGCCAGAACGCGGTGCCGGTGCTGCTGGAAGGACTCGCCCGCCTGGAGTACCGAGGCTATGACTCGGCCGGCGTGGCCGTCGCCCGCAACGGGTCGCTGCGCGTGCACAAGCAGGCCGGCAAGGTCCGCGATCTCGCCGCGGGCATGCCCAAGCGCATCACCGGGAACGTCGGCATCGCGCACACGCGCTGGGCCACGCACGGCCTGCCGACCGACACCAACGCGCACCCGCACACCGACATGCAGAGCCGCATCGCCGTCGTCCACAACGGCATGATCGAGGACGCGGGCCTGCTGCGGGCGCGTCTCGAGGCCGACGGCATCAGCTTCGCGAGCGAGACCGACACCGAGGTGCTCGCGCATTTGATCGCGCTCGAGGACGTCGACGACCTCGAGGAGGCCGTCCGGCGCGCGCTGCACAAGGTGCACGGCGCCTACGGGTTGGCCGTGCTCGACGCCCGTCAGCCCGACCGGATCGTGCTGGCGCGGAACGGCAGCCCGGTGCTGATCGGGGTCGGTGAGCGTCAGATGCTGTGCGCATCGGACATGGCCGCGCTGGTGCGCCACGCCCAGCAGGTCGTGCACCTCGATGACGGCGAGCTGGCGACCGTCACCGCCGACTCGTTCTCGACCACGACCCTGGACGCGCAGCCCTCGGTCAAGACCGCCACCAGCATCGACGTGGCCGCCCAGGACTACGAGCGCGGCGAGTTCGAGCACTTCATGCTCAAGGAGATCTTCGAGCAGCCCGAGGCGATCGGGTCCACCCTGCGCGGGCGGCTCGATTCTCGCTTCGCGACGGCGCGCCTGGGCGGCCTCAACCTCTCGGCCCGCGAGCTGCGCGCGTTCCGCCGGGTGCACATCATCGCCGCCGGCTCGGCGCTCTACGCGGGCGTCGTCGGCGCCGGCATGCTCGAGTCGCTGGCCCGGCTGCCGGCCTCCGCCGAGCCCGCCGCCGAATTCCGCTACCGCAATCCCGTGATCGAGCCCGACACGCTGTACGTCGCCGTGAGCCAATCCGGGGAGACCGCCGACACGCTCGCCGCCGTCGAGGAGGTCGTGCGCAAGGGTGGCCGCGTGCTCGGCATCGTCAACGTTCCCGGTTCGAGCATCTCGCGGGCGGTCGACGGCGGCATCTACCTGCACGCCGGCCCCGAGGTCTCGGTCACCTCGACCAAGGCCTTCACCTGCATGGCGGTGGCGTTCGCGCTCCTCGCACTGCACCTCGGCCGCCTGCGCGACCTCGGCCCGGCGGACGGGCAGCGCCTGATCGGCGCGCTCGGCGAGCTCCCGGCCAAGGCCGCCGAGGCGATCCGGGACACGCAGCACATCAGGCGGTTGGCGGAGTGGCTCAGCTCGGCCCGCAGTGCCTTCTTCATCGGTCGCGTGCGCGGCTACCCGGTGGCGCTCGAGGGAGCGCAGAAGCTCAAGGAGGTCTCCTACATCCACGCCGAGGCCTACCCCGCCGCCGAGCTCAAGCACGGCCCGCTGGCGCTGGTCGCGCCCGAGCTTCCCACGGTCGCGATCGTTCCCGACGACGAGCTCTACGAGAAGAACCTCGCGTCGCTCGAGCAGATCCACTCGCGTCGCGGTCCCGTGCTCGCGATCGCGCACCGCCCGCTCGGAGCCCTGGCCGACCACCAGATCCTGGTTCCCAGGAGCGAGCCGGAGCTCGATCCGATCCTGCTCGGCCTGCCGCTTCAGCTGCTCGCCTATTACGCGGCGATCGCGCTCGAGCGCGACGTCGATCAGCCACGCAACCTGGCCAAGAGCGTCACCGTCGAGTGAGGTTCGCGGCCCAGCGTGCCCGCGCGGATCAGACGCTGGGCGATTGGGCGCGGGCAGCGTGCCCGCGCGGATCAGACGCTGGGCGCGGGCCGCGTTCCCGCGCGGATCAGCGCCGCGATGCGCACATCCTCGGGCTGCTCGCGCCCGTCCGGGTGCGCCAGCACCAGCGCGATCACCACCAGCGGGAAGAACCAGATGACGTACAGGAAGAACCAGTAGGTGATGCCCATCTGCAGACCGATGATGATCGCGGCACCTAGCGCCGCGACCTCGACCATCGTGCGCTCTCCGCGCGGCAGCACCGGTGAGAGAAGGCCGAGCGCGACGGCGGCGCCGAGCACGATGTGCTCGGGCAGATGCAGCGTCTGGTGATAACCGCCCCACAGTCCCCAGATCGAGAACGGCGCCGGCCGCGAGGCCTGGTAGGCGATCGAGTCGTTCCAGAAGTAGTGGAAGTCGCCTGAGATCAGCACCGGCAGCATCGCCGCGGCGATCGCGGCCCCGTAACAGAGCGCGGACACGATCACGCTGCGCCGCCTGGGCGGCCAGGGACCGGTGCCGCGCCACAGCAGCGGTGCCAAGCCCAGCGGCGCGAACTTCGTCAGCCCCGCAAAGGCGCCGAGGATGCCCCGCAGCGAGGCAAAGCGGATCGCGACCAGCGAGGCGACGATCAGCAACGCCACCAGCGCGTCGTTGGAGTTGGACATCAGGTCGAACGAGGTGAACGGGTACGCCGCCCAGAGGTAGGCGAGCACCACGCCCTCTGTCGGCCCGCGCAGGCTCCAGCCGAGCACGAGCAGGCCGAGCATGGTCAGCAGGTCGAAGGTGATCGCCGCGGCGTGCGCGGCGGGCAGGCTGTCCCACGCGCCGCTCCAGCCGAAGATCATCCGGAAGGGGACGTAGGCGTAGTAGTTGATTGGCCCGTAGGTGTCGCCCGCCGGGTTGTCGGCCGGAAAGTGCCCGTAGAGCTGGGTGCCGTGCACGATCTTGTCGGCGCCGATCACCCCGGCGTAACCGACGTCGATCACGTTCGAGTTGGTCACGTCCAACCCGACGCGGAAGCCGATCAGGAAGATCAGCGCAACCGCCAGCCAGACGGTTGGGATCACCACGCGCAGCGGTTCGCGCGGACGTCCGCGACCCGACGCCAGCAGCAGCATGCGCACCAGCAGATAGCCCATGAACGGGTACACCATCGGCACCGACAGCCCCAGGTCGGCGTTGTTGAACCACGCCAGCGAGGCCGAGAAGCCGAGCAGCATCAGCAGATCCAGGTGCCACAGCGTCGGCCGCCGGCGCCAGGGGATGAACGGCAGCAGGAACACGGCGCACAGCGGCAACCAGATGTAGAGCGCGTTGATCTTGCGGCCGAAGGCCCCGGGGTACCCACGCGCCATCGTCCAGGCGACCTGGTAGCCGGTCCAGACCTGGGTGACCTCGCCGGTCTGATCGGAGACATAGAGCTGCAGCATCTCGATCTGCTTCACGGGGCCTGCCGGCGCCGGTGGAGTGAAGAGGCTCACCTGCCACACCCCGAGCCCGCGCGTGTAGACGTACGGGACCAGGTGCGAGTGCTTCTTCATCTCGGTGATGTAGACCGGGTTCTTCTTGGCGGTGGCCAGCACCTGATCGCCGGTCAGGTGGAACCCGGCCGGCGGTTGGCTCATCGACTGGACGAGCACCGGGGTGCCGGGCGGAGCCGAGATCGGCGCCGGCTGACCGGGCGGGTTGCCGGCGGCCAGCGCGGTGGACGGCAGCGCCGCCGCAAGCACCAGGCAGAGCACGGCGCACAGCAACGCGCATACGACCGCCGGGCGCAGTGGCCGGCGGACGTGGACGGAGCGGCTCAGGCCTTGAAGCTCCAGAGCTTCTGCACGATGAAGGAGACCGGTGTCGCGATGATCCAGGCGCTGCCGTCGGCCACGGTGTGCTGCGAGATCCCGGCATCGACCAGCAGCCGATAGATGCCCGTCGCGAAGAGAAGCACGAGGAACGATACGAAGAAGAATCGCACGGCCTGCCGGCCCGGATGCTCCTGCTTGGCCCGGAACGTCCAATGACGGTTCCAGAAGAAGTTGCTCGTCGAGGCGATCAGGGCGGCGAGCACGAATGCCAGCGTGTCGGCCGCGGAGAACGGGTGGACGAGGATGTAGAACGCGACGAGGTTGACGGCGTACCCCGATGCGCCGACGCACAGGAAGCGGATCAGCTGCTTGTGGTTCTCCGGATGGCGGACCTCATAGGAAAAGCGCCGATAGGCGCTGCGCAAACGGGCCAGCGCCCGAGCGGAAGGCGGAAGCTCGAGCATGGAGGTCATATCGTCAGGCACGCGTTTCACAATGCTATCCGGAGTAGACACATCTGGGCACACCGCCGCGCATCAGGACTCGCCTCCGACAACGAGACTCAGCTCGGCGTGCGGCAACGCCGACACGTCGCAAAAGGTCGCCAGTCATCCGAAATGCGCGCGAATCATCGGCGTTACGTCGCGTAGCGACCACTGCTCGCGCGCGCCGCGCGAGTCAGGGCCGGTGCCGCACCAGAGTAGCGCTCCCAGTGAGTCTGTCCGGTGCAGCGAGCCATGGCTGCCGCCGCCGACGTGATCGGCACCACCCCAGTCGACGAACTCATACCCGGGCGCGGCCGACAGCAGGATGTCGCCGGCGTTCGCACAGCGCAGCGCCGACCACGCGCGAGCGAGCGCATCCGGATAGTCAGGCGACAGCAGCCGCCCGTCCTCGATCCGCGCGGCCAGCACGCTCAGGTCCCCCTCGACGCTCCAGCTGATCCCGCGCGGGTCGCTCAGCTCGCCGCCCGGCGCGAAGCGCAGCTCGGCCCCGCCGGGGGCACGGATCACGGCCTCCGGAGAGGCGACATCGGGGTCGCGCAGCCACATCGCCAGGTCGACGCCCTCGAGCTCGATCACCGCCTCGACCGCGCCCGCCACCAGCTCGTCGCGCCGCTCGAGGTCGAGCGCGTAGATCATCGCCGAGCGCTGCGCCGGGCTGAGCGCCAGCTCCGCGCCGGCCGAGGCACTCGCGCTGGGGGTGGCGACGTGAAAATCCACGAGCGCAAGATCGAGCCGGATGCGGGCCTCCACGAGTGCCTGCGAGTGATCGGACGTGACCAGGACCGCGTGATCCTCGAGGAACCGGTCGGGACCGCCGCCCGCGTGCATCAGCCGTTCGAGCTGACGGTCGGCGGCGGCGATCGAGGTCACCTGGGCGTGCGGACCGTTGCGGTGCGACCAGGCGTCGTTGTCGGGCAGCGAGAACAACATGAAGTCGAACAGGTCGTGCTCCACCAGGTAGGAGCCGACGCAGCCGGTGTGCTGGTCGCGCACGCCCGGCATCCCCAGCTGGCCGCGGCAACCGGTGCGGCGGCTGGCGTAGAGGTCGGCGTAGAACAGCTCCTGCGGGCCGAAGATCGGGCGGCGGAAGATGGTCGACGTGACCAGCCGTGCGAGCGCCGACTCCTGGGCGACGTCGTGCTGGTGGCGCCCGCGGTAGATCAGATAGGTCGTACCCGCGGTGCGAAGTCCCAGATCGTCGAGCGACTCGAACACCGTCGGCGTGTCAGCGCAGAGGTGCTCGGCGTTCATCCGGTAGACCGTGTCGGTCAGTGAACGCACGACCCCGAACTGGCGGGTGGCGGAGAAGCTCGAGCCGTACTCGACGTAGCGCTCCTCGGCGCGGTGGTACCAATTCATGCTCGGGATCAGATGCTCGTCCGGCCCAACCCCGGTGGTGATCGTGGCGGCACAGACCGGCGTCACCGAGGGGAAGGCAGCGACGACGTCGTTGACGTAGACGCCCTGCTGGGCGATCCGCTGAAGCGCCGGCGCCCGCCCCGCCGCGATCGCGCGGTCGAGCATCTCCGGCTTCATCGCGTCGATCACAACCAGCACCAGCTTCTTCATCGGCGGCGGGCCTTCGCGACGCTGCGTCCTCGGTCGCTCGCGTACGTCCGTACGCCACCGGGCGGGTGGGATCGATTCTGCCTCGCTCGGTCCGGCGCCGATGCCATCACTGCATCAACGCAGGATTCTGAGGCCCGCGTACTTGGCCTCGCTGCGCCCGTGCCCCGCGTACAGCAGCCACAGCAGGGCCAGCAGCGCGATCACGCCCAGTGGTGGCGCCACGATCGAGAGCACCGCGATCAGCAGCGCCGAGCCGTCGGAGATCACCGGCAGGCCCACGGCGGCGGCCCCCTCGTCGAGCCGCGAGCGCAGGCGCGATAGGAAGGGGCGAGCAGCGGCGAGCCCGACGCCTGCGCAAACCACGCCCCCGATCCAGCCCGGCCAAGCGGAATGGTGATCTCGCACAAGTGAGCCCGCGAAGAAGAGTCCGCCGAGGCCGAGCGAGATCAGGCCGAGCAGCGCGTCCGCGGCGCGGCTGCGCAGCGCTCGTCCCCAGGGACCCTGGTCGAGCACCACCAACAGCGCCATGCCGACCACCATCGCCAGCAGGAATGGGATCGACTGCAGGAAACTGTACGAGGTGTGATCGAAGTGGAGCTCGACGCCCAGGGCCGCGAGCACGCCCGCCGCGACGCTCGGCAGGAACGGCCTGATGCCAATCGCCGCGGCAATGCCAATGCCCTGGAATATGTCGAAGGCGAGATGCACCGTGCTGTACCGTGATCGAGCGTGACGATAGACGAGCGGGCGCCAGACGGAGGCGCGGGCGCGTGAGCGAGCCGCCCCGCAAGCCGCGCTCGGCGGCGCACGAGATCGAGCGCTATGGCGCGCTGTTCGCGCGGCGCACTCGCGTCATGAAGTCCTCGGCGATGCGCGACCTGATGGCGCTCACCGCCCGCGACGACATCATCTCGTTCTCGGGCGGCCTGCCCGACACCTCGACGTTCGCGCCCGGCTTCTTCAGCGAGCTGATGGGGCGGGTCGCCACCGATTCGGTCGCCAAGGCGCTGCAGTACGGGCCGACAGAGGGCCTCAGCGACGTGCGTGAGGCGATCGCGCTGGTGATGGAGACCGAGGGCATGAGCGTCGACCCCGACTCGATTCTGGCGACGAGCGGCGGCCAGCAGGCGCTCGATCTGGTCTGCAAGATCCTGATCGACCCGGGCGATGTGATCATCGCCGAGGCGCCGACCTACCCCGGCGCCGTGCCGACCTTCTGCTCCTACGAGGCCGACGTGATCCAGATCCCGATGGATCGCGACGGCATGCAGATCGAGGAGCTGCGCGAGGCGCTGGCTGGGCTCGATCGCGAGGGCCGCCGCCCCAAGTTCATCTACACGATCCCCAACTTCCACAACCCGGCGGGCGTGACGCTGTCGCTGCAGCGCCGGCGCGAGCTGCTGAGCATCGCCGGCGAGCGCGAGCTGCTGGTGCTCGAGGACAACCCCTACGGGCTGCTGCGCTACGAGGGCGAGCCGATCCCGAGCCTGTACTCACTCGACGCCGACTTCGTGCTCTACGCCGGCACCTTCTCGAAGATCCTCTCGCCCGGCGTGCGCATCGGCTGGCTGGTGGCACCGCCACCGGTTCTGCGCCAGCTCGTCCTCGGCAAGGGGTCGGCCGACCTCTGTTGCTCGTCGGTCTCGCAGTACTTCATCGCCGAGTACTTCCAGTCGGGCCCGTGGATGAACTACGTGCGCTCGCTGTCCGAGCTCTACCGCCGGCGCCGTGACGTGATGCTCGACGCGATGGCCGAGCACTTCCCCCGCGAGGCCAGCTGGACGCACCCCGAGGGCGGCCTGTTCCTGTGGGTGACGCTGCCCGACTACATCGACACCACCGACCTGCTGGCGCGCGCGATCGAGGAGCACGTGGCCTTCGTCCCGGGCCGCGCCGCCTTTGTCGACGGCCGCGGCGGGTCGTCGATGCGCCTGAACTTCTCGGGCGTCGGCAAGGACGAGATCCGCGAGGGCGTCCGCCGGCTGGGCGAGGTGATCCGCGAGCAGGTGGCGCTCTACGGAACGCTCACGGGGCAGACGGTTGCCGACCGCGGTGTCTCCGGGGCTGGTCCAGCGGGACCTGCCCCGGCCCAAACCGGCCCCGACCGCTCGCCCGCCCAGGCCGAGCCCACCGCGGAGCACGGGCTCGACAACGTCCGGCATCTGTCGCACAAGCGCGCCGGATGAGTCGCGTCGCGGTGCTGAAGGGCGGCCGCTCGCTGGAGCGGCAGGTGTCGCTGAGCTCCGGCGCTCGCGTCGAGGAGTCGCTGCGGCGGCTGGGGCATGAGGTGCTGGAGGTCGACGTCGGCCACGACCTGGTCGAACGGCTGCTGGCCGACCGCCCCGAGCTTGCCTTCGTCGTCCTGCACGGCCGCGACGGCGAGGACGGTACCGTCCAGGAACTGCTCGAGGCGCTCGGCATCCCCTACACGGGCTCGCGCGTGTCGGCCTGCATCCGCGCCTCCGACAAGGTGCTGGCCAAGCACGCGATGCGCGACGCCGGCATTCCCACACCGGACTTCTTCGCGTTTTCGGAGACCGCGTTCCGCGCGCTCGGCGCGGCCCAGGCGCTGCCCGCGATCAGCTCGCGCCTGGAGTTCCCGATCGTGGTCAAGCCCGCCTCGCAGGGCTCGGCGCTGGGCATCAAGTTCGCGCGGGTCCAGGACGACGTGCCGACCGCACTGATCGCCGCCTTCTCCTACGACCGCAAGGTGCTTTTGGAGCGCTACGTGGCCGGGCGCGAGCTGGCGGTCTCGGTGCTGGAGGATGACGGCGAGGCGCGCGCGCTGCCGATCGTCGAGGCCGTGCCGGAGGCCGACTCCTTCTATGACTTCGAGTCGCGCTACGAGATCGGGCGCACCCGCTTCATCTGCCCGGCCTCGCTGGAGCCAGGCGTGACTGCTCGCGTCCAGGAGCTCGCGCTGGAGGCGTTCCAGCTGCTCGGTTGCTCGGTGTTTGCCCGCGTCGACCTGATGCTCGATGCCGCCTCGTCGGAGCCCTTCGTACTCGAGGTCAACCCGATCCCGGGGCTGACCGAGACCTCGCTGCTGCCGCAGGCGGCCGACTCGGCCGGCATCGGCTTCGACGAGCTGATCGCGCGGATCGTCGCAGCGGCGGCGTAACCCTCGCCCAGCCTCGCACACCGAACTTTTGACGTGCGGTGAGCGGATTGCGCCCTGTACGTCAAAAGTTCGAGCGCCGGGGGTGAAGCTGGCTACTCCTCGCCGAGGAAATCGTCGGGCTTGACCGTGTCGAGGAAGTCCTTGAACTTCTCGACGACCTCCTCGGTGTCCTCAACCTCGTGCTCGAACTCGATCGCGGACTCGGCGATGACCTCGTCGGCGGCGAAGATCGGAGCGCCGGAACGGACCGCCAGCGCCAGGGCGTCGCTGGGACGCGAGTCGATCTCGAGCTCACGGCCGCCCGACCGCAGGCTGATGGAGGCGTAGAAGGTGTTCTCGCGCAGCTCGGTGACCGAGACGCGCGTGCACTCGACTTCGAGCTCGCCGAGCACGTCGGAGAGCAGATCATGCGTCATCGGGCGGGGGGTCGCCGCGCCCTGCAGCTTCATCAGGATCGCCGCTGCCTCTGGATGTCCGATCCAGATCGGCAGGAACTTGTTGTTCTCAACCGTCTTGAGCAACACGATCGGCTGCTTGCCGACCATGTCGAAGCTGACGCCGTAAATGGTCATCCGCTGCAACGGAGGCTCCTCACTCGGGGACGGGGAAATTATAGGAGCGGGTCCAAGCCCCCAAGACGGGCCGGCTGGCGGCGGTGCCACAATCACCCCGTGACCCGTTGCACCCAGCAGGCGTTCATCGACGCGCCGGTCGACGCGGTCTGGGCGCTCGCCTCCGATCCGGCCCGCCAGACGGAGTGGTGGCCGGACACGATCGAGTTCGAGTGCATCGACGGGAACTTCGAGCAGGGATGCAAGGTGCGGAACGTCA
>JBOGYJ010000312.1:0-5444 GCA_050696795.1 Solirubrobacteraceae bacterium
GATTCGTTGTCCTGGACTATCAGCTGACTACCCATACTAGTAGTCGGCCATGAGGCTGAAACCCGGAGCCTGTCGCGCTCCGAACGGAGCTGGGCGAGGCTCTTCTGCGACAGATGCGTACGGGATGCGGCCATAGCCCAGTCTAACATCAGGCCTGCTCCGCTCCTGGGGTCCATCCTGGCCCTCCTAGCCCGTTGTCGCGAGGCTCGTGGGACGCTTTGCCTGCGGGCGGCGGTCCGCTAACCGCCGCCCTACCGAACCGTCGCGGAGGGCCCCCGCCAGGCAGCCGGCGACGAGCACCCAGGCCAGCGCGAACTGCCAGTCGTTGACCTTGGTCGCGGGCGGCAACAGCCACATCGCGACCGGCAGCACCCACACCCAGGAGAAGCGCGGGCGCGTGATCGCCAGCGGCACCGTGAGCAGCACGAAGTAGTGGATCCAGACCAGCGGCGAGGCGACCAGCATCAGCCCCACCGCCACGATCAGGGCCCGGCCGTCGTCACTTGGCTTTTTGAACCCACGGCGAAACACGGCGACCGCCAGCACGGCCGCCGCGAGCACGAGCAGCACATAGCCGGTGCTGCGGCTCAGGTCCAGGTGGTGGGCAAGCGCAAGCAGGCTGTAGCCGCCGCGCCAGAGCGCACGGGTGTCCTCCCCCGTCAGATGCAGATATGTGGAGATCTGATTGAACCCAACCGTCGCCCAGGCCACGAGGTTGAACAGAAGGCCACAGGCCAGCGTGCACGCGGCCGCCTTGAAGCGCCGCGTCGCGAGCAACCAGAGCCCGAGCGGCCAAAGGAACGGCTTCATGCTGATCGCTACGGCTGTGACTGCGCCGGCCATGAAGGGCCTGTCACGGTGGCGCCAGGCGAGTGCCGTCAGGAACATCAGCGGCACCGAGATGTTCTCGCCCTGCCAGCCGATGATGATTGGGTACCAGAGCAACGTCACGCCATACACGCGCCAGTCGCGGACGCCGCTGACGCGCAGCGTCGCGGGTACCAGCACGATGCAGAGCAGCGTGTAGATGTGATCGGCCAGACCGCTGGAGACGAGCGCCAGCGGCGCCAGCAGCAGCGCCGAGAGCGCCGGGTAGACGAACCCGGCGCCGCTGACGATCTGGGCGTGTGTGGCCGCGTACGGATCGCCCCCGTCGAGCAGCCTGTGCGCGGCCGGGTAGTAGGCCAGCGAGAAGTCCTGGGCGACCCAGTGGTGGCTGACCGATGCGATCGCGACCCACAGCGTGAGCGCGCAGGGCAGCAGCCCCAGGAGCAGCTGGCCGGCAGCGCGCTCCAGGTTCGCCCGACGCAATCCTGTGGTCGTGACCCTCGTCACGGTGCCGCGCCTCTTGGTGTTGTGTGCAGGTCTGTGAGTGTCCCGGCGCTCACGACGACTCCTGGCCGAGCGCGGCTGCCCAGAGCTTCGCGGCAATGCCGGCACTGCAGCCAGGCTGCAGGGCCTTCGTGCCGTACCCATCCGGAGATCCGCGGCCGAAGCGTCCGCGACCCAGCTGCGGGAGATCCAGCCGCGTCGCGCTCATGCTCTTGACACAAACGCGTGCGTGGCGATGATTGCCCGGTGCGTCCGACTCACAACGCGCACGTCTGGACGGTGCAGCAGCACGCGGTTGGTCGAGTGGTTGCTTGGATACAGCATCCAGATCTGGTAGCCGTCCACCGTACGGCGCGCGTTAGCGGTGTTGGCGGAGAGGTCACCGATCGCCACCAGCTGTGACGTCGAGAGCAGCTCGAAGCTGGTGTCGTAGGCGACCCGCCCGCTGAACAGCCGCGGGTCCTCCCAAATCAGCCAGTCGGCATAGCGGACGTCGGCCAGGATCTTCGCGTGCGGATCGCGCGCGATCAGGCCGCGCAGCGTCGGGACCGCCTGGCTCGGATAGCTGCTGGTGAACCAGGCCGTGGGACGGGCGAGGACGGCGACCGCGACGACCACAGCGAGCAGCGCCGTTGCTGTCGCAAGGACCCTGTTCACGCGCGCACGGCGCAGCGGTGCCGGCTTGCCGCGGCCCAGTTGCGTCAGCACTGTGGGCAGCAGCACGACCAGCGCGAGCCCGAACCACGTCACGTTACGGACAGCCATGGCGGCGCCGACGGCCAGCGCCAGCAGGGTGAGCACGTCGAAGAGCGTCGGAAGTGCCGGCACCGCCGCTGACCGCTCGCTCGGCGTGCTGCCCCCGGTTTCACCCTGATTCGCACGGGCACGGAGCACCACGCGGATCACCGCGGCTGCTGTCAGCGCGATCAGCAGAAGCAGCGGCCCCGCCAGGGCGGGCACGGACGTGATCGGCTTCCACTCGGTGACGATCCGGCTGAACTGCGGATTCAGAAGCGTGACGCTGTAGTAGTGAGCCATGCCGAGCCCGTATGGAGTTGCCAGCAGCGTCAGCGGTGCGATCGCGATGAACGCCCAGGCGCGGCCATCGGCCAGGCCGCGCAAACCGCGGGTGCGGAGGTTGCCGGCGAGTATGACCAGGCCGTACAGGCCTGCCAGTCCGGCACCCATCGTGACCGAGCCGTGGAGGTTCGCCCACAGCACGAGCATCGGGAAGATCAGGTACACGCGACGCCGGCGCACCGGGCTGCGAACCTCGGATGCCAGCAGCCAGAGGGTGGCCACGAACAAGGGGTACGCGAAGCCCTGCGTCCGGATCGACACCGCCGTGACCAGATAGAAGAACGCACCGGGGAGCGTGGCCAGCAGAACATGCAGATCCTCGGCCCCGAGCCGGCGCGCGGCTGCGACGGCGCCACCAAACGCCACGACGGTGATCAGTACATACAGGACGGTGAGCAGCTGCAGGCCGCCCACGCGAGCGAGCTCGTACATCAGCAGCTGCGCGAGCCACTGCTGATCGACCCAGCGCACACCATCAGTCATATGGGCGAAGTAGTCGTGGGTGGGAATGCCATGTGCCGCAACCACGCGGCCACCGATCAAGCCCAGCCAGCCGTCCTGGCTCAGATGGCTGGGAATGCCCATGAGGCTGATGACAAGTACGAGTGAGACAGCAATCACGAACATCGCGCGCGCCTCGAGCCAGTCGGGGAGACGCGTGAGGCTCAGTGCGCCCCGATGATCACTCGCGCGCGTAACAGCGCCACGGGCTCGCGCGCGCGCCGCGTCGCTGATCGCATCGCTGGGCATACCCGTCTATTCGTCATAGGCGGCGGCATGCTTGAGCCGCGAGATGGCTCAAACCCAAGCGCTGGGGGTTCATGCGACAGCGGTCGGGGCCGGCGCGCCGGCCGCCTGTGAGGGGTGAAATCGTGTATTTCAGGTCAGCAGCCATACAAACGTCGAGTCAGGCAAACAGCGAGGGCGGCTGCCAACCGCGCGGAAAAGCCCCACGAATCGCCTGTATGCAGGCTTTTGCGCGCACTTCCGGCGATTTGGTCAAACAGGCGTCCAGGGTTTGGACCCTCACCCCTCAAGTCCGGCACAACTTCCACCGATGACGTTCCCACGATGCCCGGAAGCAGCGTCGGAATGCACTACTCACAAGGCTTCCATTCTTGCGCTCAGCGCACGGAGGAATAAAGGCCACTCGGACTCATGGGGGGGAGGTGACAACTATATGCTGAAGCTCTTCATCAACATGAAGCTTGCTTTCACTCGCATGATCGAGGAGAACGACGGTCAGGGCCTCACCGAGTACGCCCTGATCCTCGCGCTCATCGCCATCGTGGCGATCGTCGCTCTGAATTTCCTGGGCGGCAAGGTGACCAACGCACTGTCGACGGTCGGCAACAGCCTGCCATAACTTCTGAGTTCGGAGTCGGACTCACAAACGTGTGACTCGAGATTCCACGGGGTCGGTTCCACAAGGGACCGGCCCCTCACACGTTTAAGCGGCGGTTCACGACGGTTCACCATTGGCCATCGCCACCCCCGCCACCACCTCCGGCAGCTACTGCGGGTGCCACACAGTCAGTTTCGACAGTCAGCGCCGTCGGACGCTCCAAGCAGCCGCACGGCGGCATCGATGTCGTCCTGCTCGTGCCACCGCTGCGCTCGACGGAGAGGCCGCGGCGGACAGAGGACGCTAGAGGGCCCCGCCCTGGAGGTTATGGATGAGGCTGATGACAGCCGGCGTCATCAAGACGATGAAGAGCGCCGGAAAGATCAGGAAGACGAGCGGGAAGAGCATCAGCACCGGCGTCTTCTGCGCGCGTTCCTCGGCACTCGAGCGACGCCTATTGCGCATCTCGTGCGAGAGGTTGCGCATGATCTGGCCCATCGAGATGCCCATTCGATCGCCCTGCGACATCGCGCGGACAAAGGCTCTCACCGCCGGCGTGTCGGCGCGCTCAGCCATGTGCGTCATCGCCTCGGAGATGCTCAGGCCCATGGTCTGCTCCTGCAGCGTGAGCCGCAGTTCATCGGTCAGGGGCCGCCCGAACTGATCCGCCGCCAGGCGCATCGACGCGGGGAACGAGAGTCCCGCCTCGATCATCACACACATCAGGTCGATCAGGTCAGGCAGAGCGCGATCGATTGTCTCGATCCGGTGCCGGGCCTTCCGCTGGACGTAGGTCACGGGCAGCACCCACCCCGCAAAGACCGCCAGCAGGATGATCGCGATGTCGAGGATGCTGTGTGCACCTACCGCGAGGAACGCGAGTACCGGCGCCCCGACGAGCGCGAGCACGCGGTACCCCATCACCGTGCGCGGCGACGCCGTGTACAGACCGGCGGCCATCAACTGCTCGCGGATCGCCTCTTCGCTCATTGCCGTGTAGCGCCCGGAGAACAGGCTCCCCAGGCGTGTCACCAGCTTCTCGAGGGCCCCTTGGCTCGGCTCGTTGTCGAGGTAGATGCTCACGTCCGTGCCGGTCTGGTGAAGACCCGCGTTCAACGCGAAATCGATCACCGACTCCACGCGCTCGACGGCGGAGCCGCGGCGGCTGCGAGTCGCAAGCGCGAAGGCGCAGACGGCAATCCCCACGCAGATGGCGCCGAGGGCGAGATAGAGGTAAGTCATCGCAACTCAGACCTTGATCTCGATGATCTTCTTGATTACCAAGCCGCCCGCGGCCACGAGCCCGAGTGCGATCCCGAGCGCGATCAGGCCAACCGAGCTGTGGAACAGAGGATGGACGTAGTGCGGATTGATCAGCGAAATGAAGATCAGCATCGCGACTGGCAACATCGACAGGATCCCGCCGGACAGCCTACCCTGCGCGGTGAGACCGCGAACCATCCGTCGGATCTCGATCCGCTCGCGGACGGTTTTGGCAACGAGCTCGATCACCTCGGCGGTGTTGCCACCGGTCTCACGCTGAAGTGACGCGACGATCGCCACGTGCTGAAAGTCCTCGCTCTTCATCCGCTCGGTGACGTGCCCCAGCGCATCTGCCAGCGGGATGCCGATCTGCTCGTCGAGCACCGCCCTGCGCAACTCACGCCGGGACGGCTCGGGTGCGTCC
>JBOGYJ010000313.1:0-5731 GCA_050696795.1 Solirubrobacteraceae bacterium
AGCAGCTCCTCGACGAGCGAATGGTCCTCGGTGAGTCGCGAGAGCTCGCCGTCGCGCAGCAGATATGCGCGGCTGTCGCCGACATGCGCGAGCGCAACCGAGTCCTCGTCCAGATAGGCCGCCGTCACGGTCGTGCCCATGCCGGCGCTGGCGGCGTCGCTGTGCGAGCGGGCATGGATGTCACGGTTGGCGCGCTGGATCACGACCGACAGCCGCTCCTCCGGTGTCCCCCGCTCCGGCAGCCCCTCGCTGAACGCCTCCACGACCATCTGGGAGGCCACCTCGCCCGCCTGCGCGCCGCCCATCCCGTCGGCGACCACGAACACCGGCGCGCTGGCGAAGCTCGAGTCCTCGTTGCTGCGGCGCTGACGGCCGACATCGGTGCGAACGATCGTCTCTGCGGCTTTCAGCATCTCAGCGGGTCAGTGTCACTGGAAGTAGGTGAACTCGGAGTCGCCGATGCGGATGCGATCGCCATCGTGCAGCGGCTGCGGGCCCGCGAGCACCTGGCCGTTCAGATAGGTGCCGTTGGTCGAGCCTAGGTCCTCGATCACGACGGTCCGGCCCTGGCGGGTGATCTGGGCATGGCGCGAGGACGCGAATCCGTCCTCGAGCTTCAGCTCCACGTTGCCGCGACCCAGCGTCACGGGCTCCATCAGGTCGTAGGCGACGCCGGGCTCATGGCCCTCGGCATGATCGACCACCAGCCGCGGCTCGAAGTCACCCTCCAGTGCCGCCAGCGGGTCGACCGTCTGGTGGATGCTGGTCGCCTCCCCGACGGCGGTGCCGCCGTCGCGGCGCCCACCGAAGCCGCGGCGGAGGTCGAGCAGCGTGCTCGCCGCAACCCAGAACAGGAACAGGTAGAGGACGATCAGGAAGCCGAACTTGAGTCCGACGGAGACTGGCTGCAGCATCTGGTTACTCGAGCTCGAAGGTGACCAGGGAGGAGCCGACCTCGATCTCGTCCCCCGCGCGCACGACCTCGGGACCGCTGACGGTGCGGCCGTTGACACGCGTGCCGTTGGTCGAGCCGAGGTCGCTGAGCACCCAGGCGCCTCCGCGGGGACGCAGCTCGGCATGCTGCCGTGAGACATTGGCGTCCTCGACCACGATCTCGCATTCGCGACTGCGCCCGAGCGTGGCGCCGCGGGGGCCGACCGTCAGCCGGCGACCGCCGTAGATCAGCAGCGCCCGCTGCTGACGGACGGCGGCGTGCTCCTCGAGCGGCTCGGCGATCCGCTGGGCGGCGCTGAATACCATCGTGCGGCCGACCGGTTCCGGGTCGGGGGCGTACGCGGGCTCCGGCTCCTCCTCCGGCTGCACCACGGCCGTCTCGATGCCGAACTCCCCGAGCCGCAGGCGCTCATCGGTCTCGAACTCGATCACAGGCCGCGAGAGCAGCGCGAAGCGCTCACGCCGGGCGTGCTCGAGCAGGTAGCCCGCGAGCTCGTCGGCCAGGGCGTCCTCATAGCTGCCGAAGCGATCGCGATCGCGTGGCGACAGGTAGACGCGGTACTCGTTGGGCACGTAGGTGCGCGACAACGTTCCGTATTGGTGCTCCTCCATCTCGCGCGCGAGCTTGCGCGCGATCTCCACCGGGCGCACCTCGGAGCGGAAGACACGACTGAACGTGCCTTCCACGACTCCGGCGATCATGCTCTCGAGGCTCTTGAGGACGGGCATCTGGTTTTGCAGGCCTTATTCGATGGGTGGATGAGATCCTGCTTCTCCAACCACTCATGCTACGAAACGGACTCATGTATACCCGCCGCGTAGCCGGTTTCATCAATGATCGCCAAGACTGGCCGCCACGCGACGATGGCTGTGGCCAGCAGCGCGCCCGGCAGTTCGCCCACCGGGGACCTCAAACCCACGGCCTCGATACCGATCACGAGCGCCGCCGACCAGGCTATGCAGAGCATCAGCTCGAGCACCGGAAAGCGGCGCATGCGCAGCAGCGGCTGGATCGCCGCTGCGGCGGCCCACACGCCGAACGCGGCCAGCTCGAGCGTGCGGTGCGGCGGGATGTGGGCCGGGAGCCAGTAGAGGTCGTGGTGCGTCGCGTGCGAGACGCCGACCAGCCCGCCGAGGCCCGCAGCCGCGAACAGGGCCCGCTGCCACCAGCGTTGGCCGACCTGGGCGACCACCGCCGGCAGCGCACCCGCCAGCGAGATGACACCCAGCGCAACCGCCGTCAGCAGGGCACCGACCAGCGGTATCAGCAGCCCGGCCACGGCCGCGGCGAGCGCCGCGACCGCCGGCGGCACCGGCGCGTGGTGCCAAAGGTGAGTGCACAGCCAGGCGGCGCCGAGTCCCGCGCCGGCGGCATTCGCCGCCCGTGGGAGCCAGGTCGCTCGGAGCGCTGTGGCGGTGCCCGTGGCCAGCGGGCCACGGGCACCGGAGATACGTAGACGGGGAGCGTCCCCGTGCGCGCGCCACTCTGGACCGGGCTCGTCGTAGACGCTGGTCTGCTCGTCCTCCCGGGCGCGCCAGCCAGGTGCGACGACCCCAGGCGTGTCGTCCGCCTCCTCCAGCGAGTGCAGCAGCGTCGCCCGCAGATCGAGCAGGCTGCCCCGCTCGCACGGGCGGGGTCGTAGCGCCCGGTCGATGCCGGCGGCCAGGCGGCGACCGAGGTCGCGCCGCTGGCGGCGCAGCGGCGGCACGAACGAGCCGGGGCGCTGGCGACGGCTCCCGGCCTGCGGGTTGACGCCAGTGAGCGCCTCGTAGAGCACCAGCGCCAGCGAGTAGAGATCGGCCTCGGGACCGGCCTCGCCGCCGTCGGCCTGCTCGGGCGCCATGTAGGCGAGCGTGCCGACGACGTCACCGGTGTGCGTGAGCGTGGCCCCGCCGACCACATGGGCGACGCCGAAGTCGGTCAGCTTGGCGCGGTCGCCGATATGGATCCCGCCCGCCCGCCCGCCGCCGCCACTGGGGACGAGCACGTTGGAGGGTTTGACGTCGCGGTGGATGACCCCCTGAGCATGCGCGTGGGCGAGCGCGTCGCAGAGACAGACGCCGATCTCGAGGATCTCGTGGTCGGACAGCTTGCCCTGTTGCAGCAGCGCGTCGAGCGTGCGCCCGCGGACGAGCTCGGAAACGAGGTAGGCGCCCTCGTCGTCGACGGCGGCCTCGTACAGGGTGACGATCGCCGGATGCTGCAGCCGCGCCGCGGCGCGGGCCTCGCGCTCGAAGCGTGCGTGGATCACGCGTTCGCGGGGAAGCACCTTGACGGCGACGTCGCGGTCGAGCCGCTCGTCGCGGGCCGACCAGACCGTGCCGAAGGCGCCGCTGCCCAGCCGCTTGGTGAGGTGATAGCGATCCATCACCGTCACCGGCTCGGCGGCCGTGTCGGCGGTGATGCGCCGGGTGCGGAGCGCGCGCGTGCGCTCCTCGCCCGAGTCCCGGCGCGTGCCGGCACGTGAGGCGTTGACGGCCGTCGGCTCGTCGCCCAGGGCGTTGGTCGGAAGCTGGCTCGCTCTCACGTGTTAATAGGTGTTCGGACCGTGAGCGCCCGTCCCTGCGCAGGAAGCGGGTGCGACAGCGCTTGCACGGCTGCTTGCGAAGTTGCCGACGCTATGGAATAGCCGCTATTACTGGGGACCGCTTAAAGATCCCGCAAGGAGCAGGAAAACCACTTGTCGTTCTTCGACGAGGCCGACGAGCCGCAACCCCGCCCGGAGACAAGACGCCCGCGAGCAGCCGGTCCGCCGCGTGCGCGGTCTGGTCGCCCACCGGGCGGGTCGGGCCGGCCGCCAGGCAACCAACATCAGCAGGAAGTGCAGACGCGCCGGCTTATAGCAGCCGGCGTAGTCGTCGTGATCGTGATTGCGATCGCGCTGCTGGTCAAGAGCTGCGACTCGAGCGCGACCACCAACGCGCTGAAGAACTACAACGAAAAGGTCTACCAGCTGATCTCCGGGTCGACCACCAACGCCCAGTACGTGCTCGGGAACAAGGTTCTGGAGAGCCGCAACCTGGGCGGAATCGGCAACGCTCTGGCGCACGCCGAGACCATCGCCCGCCACGATCTGGGCACGGCCAAGGCGCTGCACGCGCCGAGCCAGATGGCGGGAGCACAATCCGCGCTGGTGACAGTGATGGCGCTGCGGCAGCAGGGCCTCCTCCTGATCGCCCAAAACGCGACGGATGCCGCGAACAAGAAGGTCAGCAAGGACGCGGTCCACCAGATCTCGCTCGGCACCTCACAGCTCTACAGCTCAGACGTGATCTACAAGACGATCGTCACCGAGGACATCGCCAAGGTGCTGAACGCCAACAGCATTCCGATCGGGACCAGCGCGGGCGAGCAGCAGATCAACGACGCGCAGGTGATCGGCGACCTCGGCTGGCTCAACCAAACCTGGATCGCGGACAAGATCGGGGCGCAGCTCTCGACCGCGCAGGCCAATGTCAACAACGACCAGCCCGGCCTGACGCACGGCGACCAACTGAACTACGCGACCGTCGGTGCCAGCCAGCTCTACAACGGCGGCTCGTACACGCTTCCCGCCTCCGAGGCGCAGAGCTGGGTGCTGAACGTCACCAACGGCGGCCAGACCGCTGAGAACGCTGTCGGCTGCTCGGTCAAGGTCCAGGACGTCAGCGATACCGGGACCTCGACCATCCCGACCATCGCCGTGGGCGAAACGTCCAGCTGCACAGTGCATCTGCTTTCGCCGCCGCCGAAGGGCCCCTACACGGTGATCGCGACCGTCGCGAAGGTCCCCGGCGAGAAGAACACCCAGAACAACACGGCCACGTTCACGGTCCACTTCACCTGATCCAGGGTTCGCTCACGGTCGAGCGATCGAACCGCTCGCAGTCGGCTTATATTGCGTCTGTGGACAACCTGAACAGCACAGCGGGGATCGTCGCGCTTGCCTCGGGCGCCGTTGCGGTGGTCTCGATCGGCTGGTCGATCGCCCTGACGGTGACAATGCGCAAGCTCAGGGCCGCACAGCGCGCCGTGCTGGGCGATAGCGCGCATGACCTCGTGGCGCACGCGGCCCACCTACAGTCCTCGTTCGAGTCGCTGGCGCAGTACGTCGAGGACTTCGGCACGCGGCTCGACCACCGCATGGACCACGCCGAGACGCGCCTCGACGGGGTCGTCGCCCACCGCGCGCTCGTGCGCTACGACGCCTACGGCGAGATGTCGGGACGGCAATCGACCTCGATCGCGCTGCTCGACGCCAGCCGGTCGGGGATCGTGCTCTCCTCGATCCATCACCGCGACACAGCCCGGCTCTACGCCAAGCAGATCCACAACGGGCAGCCGGAGCTCGAGCTGTCGCCCGAGGAGAGCGAGGCGGTGCGGCTCGCGCTCGGCGCGACGGGCCCCGGGGCCGGCAGTTTGGGGACGGGGGGCCCTGGCGCGACGGGCTCCGGGACGACGGGCTCCGGGACGACGGGGGCGCAGCCGGATGCGGCAGCGAGCTGAGTGACTCATGCGTGTGGGATACCTGGGTCCCGAGGGGACCTTCACCCAGGCCGCGGCGCTCAGCGCGCCGGGGGCAACAACGCTCGAGCTGGTCCCGCAGGAGACCATCCACGACACCGTCCTGGCGGTCCAGAGCGGCGGCGTCGCCCGCGCCGTGGTGCCGATCGAGAACTCGCTCGAGGGTTCGGTGAACGTGACGCTCGACGCGCTCGTGTTCGACGCCGGAACCGTGCGGATCATCGGTGAGACGGTGCTCGGCGTCGAGCAGTGCCTGATCACGCAGGAGCAGAT
>JBOGYJ010000314.1:0-3032 GCA_050696795.1 Solirubrobacteraceae bacterium
TCGGCTGCTGCGCGCTTCCGGACGGTGAAGCACCCACCGGGGCGCCAGCGCACGACGCCGCCGATCGGCAGGCGCTGGGTCACGCGGATCTAGGGACCGCCTGACGCCTCATGGAAGACATCGGCCAACAGCTTCGGTGGGGATCGACGGGGGCGATCGTGATGCTCGGCGCCTACAGCCTGCGGCGCGCATTTCGCGATGCGCTCGGTGAGCGAGACGAAGCGCTGCGTCAAACGCGGGTGCTCGCAACGGCCGCCAGTGAGCTCAACGCGACGCTTGATCCCGACCAGGTGATCGCGACCGCCGTCCGGCTCGTTGCAGAGATGGCTTCGCCACCCGGCGTGCGCGCGCGGCGTGCCAACTACTGTCGGATCCAGGATGGCACCGTGCGAATCGATGCGGAGTTCGACGCGGAGGGCGATTGGGTCGGTGAGAGCTGGCCGCTGGCGGAGCATCCACACCTCGCCGAGGTGGTCAGTACCCGTGCGGCCAAATCGGGGCGGCTCGATCCCGCCGCGCTTGGCCCAGCGGTACGCGCGGTCAACCGTAGCCAGGGCGTCGGGTACGGGGGGTGGGTGCCGGTCGTCGCAGGCGGGGAGTTGCACGGGGTGCTCGCCGTTGCGGGCCGAAACCGGCCCGTCAACGATCACGAGCTGTCGCGGTGCGTCACGATCGCTCAGATCATGGAGCTGGCATTGAGCAACGCGCTGACGCACCGAGACCTGAAGCGCGCCGCGCTTACCGATCCGCTCACCTCGCTCGTGAACCGCCGAGGACTGGGAGAACTGGTCCGCGAGCGGGGAGGGCGCCGACCGCTCACCGTTTTGGCTATCGACATCGACGGGCTCAAAGCAGTCAACGATCGCGACGGACACGCCGCCGGAGACGAACTGCTCGTGACGGTTGCACGCGCCTTAGCCGCGGTCATGCCCTCCGGCGACGTCGTGGCGCGCGTCGGCGGTGACGAATTCGTCTGCGTCCTCTTCGATTCAGACCACGACGCAGGCGCGCGCGTCGCCAAGCGAATCCTGGACTCGGTGCACTTCGCGCGCCTTGATGGTCACGCGCCGCGGGCCAGCATCGGAGTGGCATATGCCGCGCCCGGACTGGCGCTCAGAGACACGATCCGACGAGCGGATGCGGCCATGTATGCCGCCAAGCGAGCAGGCGGGATGCGCTACCGACTCGCGGGGCCCACGGCAGTCCCCGATCTGCCCGAGCGCGACGCAGCCGCCTGAACACGCGGATGGGGATCCGCTTTCGCTTTCGTTCCACCGTTCCCGTCGATGCTTCCCGTCCACCGGATCACGCGCACCGAAGACCGCGGAGGAGCAGAGCATTGGGCGCACAGTCAGGTCGTGTGGGACGGTTGCTTGCGCGCTCGGTGCCGGTAGCGCAGCGGGGATACTCCCACCTGCCGTTTGAACGCGTTGCTGAATGCGCTTTCCGACGAGTATCCGAGTTGCGTGGCGAGCGATCCGACGCGCGTGTCGCCGTTTCTCAGAGATCGTTGTGCCAGCAGCATTCGCCAGCGGTTGAGGTAGGTCAGCGGTGGTATGCCCGCCACGGTGCGGAAGCGTTCGGCGAACGATGTTCGCGACATCGCGGCGGCATGGGCCAGCTCATCCAGGCCCCAGGGCTTTTCGGGTTGGGTGTGCATGAGGGTGAGCGCTGGACGTAGTCGTTCGTCGGTGAGCGCCCGTAGCCATCCGGCGGGTAGCTGGGTCTGGTCGATGTAGGCGCGTAGTACTTCCAGTAGCAGCAGTTGGCCGTATTGCCGGATCGCGAAGGCCGAGCCGATCCGGTTGCTGGCCACCTCGTCGAACAGCCGGTCGAGGCTGTCGCGCAGGGGGGTCGCGCTGGTGTGTGATGCGCGCACGTGCGCTACCGGTGGGAGGGCTTGCAAAAGCAGCGCGCGACCGGTCGGGTTGAGCTCCACGCGTACCCCGATGATGACGTCGTCGCTGGCGCGATCGGCGCCGGTGAGGGTGGCATGGAGATCTGTCTCCTCGGGGAGGATCTCGCGAGGTGGGCCCTCGCCGCTGCCGCCCTCGCCGCTGCCGCCCTCGAGCTGTAGCCACGAGCGGTTGTTGACGATCGCGACGTCACCCGGCTCGAGCTCGATCGGAGCGTCGAGACCTTCGGCGCTGAGCCGAGCGTGGCCGTTGACGATCGCGAAGAGCTTGAGCGGGTCCTCGATGACGGCGCGCGCAACCCAGCTTCCGGTCGCGGCCAAGCCGCCGGTCAGCACTCCGTGGACGTCGACAAGGTCGAACACGTCAGACAGCTGATCCATGACCATGTTCGTACTATGGCGCATGAATAGCGCACGCGCGATCATTCACAGTACGGGCGCATGGGCGCAGACTGTGGTCATGACACAGATCACCACACACAACCAGCACCCCATCGGGTCCGGCTTCACCGCGGCATCGACGGCCGACGAGGTCCTGGCGGGCATCGACCTGTCCGGCAGGAACGTCGTTGTCACCGGCGGTCACGTCGGGCTGGGTCTGGAGAGCACCCGCGCGCTGGCCAAGGCCGGCGCCTCCGTCACCGTCGCCTCCCGCAACCCCGCGCGGGCCGCCGCCAAGCTGGCGGGGATCGCGGGAGTACAGACCAGCCCGCTCGACCTCCTCGACCCGACGTCGATCGACGCGTTCGTCACCCGCTACCTTGACTCCGGCCGCCCGCTGCATGTGCTGATCAACAACGCCGGCATCATGGGTGGCCCCCTGGTCCGGGACGCCCGCGGCTACGAAGCCCAGCTCGCGACCAACCACCTCGGCCACTTCCAACTGACCCTGGGCCTGCGGAGCGCACTGCGTGCCGCCCGTGGCGCCCGGGTCATCAACCTGACCTCCGGCGCCCACCGCGTCTCCGACATCCGCTGGGACGACCCGCACTTCACCACCGGATACGACGACATGGGCATACTCGCCTACGGCCAGTCCAAGACCGCCAACGTCCTGTTCACCGTCGAGCTAGACCGTCGCTGGGCGGATGCCGGGGTGCACGGCTACGCCGTGCAC
>JBOGYJ010000315.1:0-15644 GCA_050696795.1 Solirubrobacteraceae bacterium
ACCGCGCCAACACGAAGGCAGGTGTCGGCCGCGAGATCCGCCGGAGACGTGCATCCCGCCAGATGCGGAAGCGGCTCGGCAGCCTCAACGACGTCAATGACAGACCTGCTTCCACGAAGTGTCGGGAGCCGCGCCAACCGGACTCGGCGCTTCTGCTTCCGGCGGGATTCGGCAGCGCGAGGCGGTCCTCTTTCGCTTGTTGACGAGCATCTGCACATCGACTCGGAGTGCCTCGGTTGGCGCGCGAAGGGGCACCGGTGCATCAGCCGATCTGGTGTCCGATCGGGACCTGGGTGGAGTCGACGGTTGCCCGCAACGGTTGCCCGCTCCGAATGACACGCTCCAGGCATCCCTATCTGATCACAAAAGGGCCCTCTCTGCAGGAACTTTTCAAGCGCCCCCGGCAGGATTCGAACCTGCGACCTACGGATTAGAAGTCCGCCGCTCTATCCAGACTGAGCTACGGGGGCCTGTGCGCGACGGGGTAATTGTGGCCGACGCGCGCCAGCCCGACGCGCGCCGGGCCCGCCGGCTCGTCGCGTCAGATGTCGCTGGTGCCCTTGCGCCCGTAGTCGTCGCGCAGGCGTACGACGTCGTCGAGGTGGGGCGTGGATGCCTCGAGGACGTCTGAGTCCTCGAGCGCTTCGATCGTATGGACGGTGCCCGGGGTGTTGCGCCAGACGTCGCCGACACTGACAGTGCGCTCGCTGAGGTTGTCCGCGTTGTCACCCTGCACCAGGATCAGGCGACCGGAGAGCACATAGCCCGTCTCGTCCTTCTTCTCGTGGTACTGAAGGGAGAGGCGGTGACCCTTGTTCACGTGCAGAATCTTGCCGACGTACTGATCGGTGGCAGCCCACCAGATCTCGTGCCCCCAGGGCTTCTCGATGCGTCGCGGCAGCGTTTGTTCGATTGCGGCTTCTGTTGCAGACATCGCGAGCCATGCTGTCATGTCGGGCCCGCTGGCGCGAGGCTTTATCAGGACCTTAGACATGCTGACGCGCGGCATATAGTTCCTGAGGCAGGACGATGGTCGGGCTGTAGTAGGCGTCACAAACGAGGATCCCAATGCTGCATCGGCTCCGCAAGCTCTCCGCCAGGCGATTGCGCCGGCCGCTTCTTGGTATCGCGCTCGGCATGATCGCTGTTGGCCTCGTGCTCCCCACCGCGGCGCTGGCGGCCGGCTTCACGATCAGGTCGCACATCGCCAACCACACCCCGATCGCGGGCAAGCGCTGGCCGGTCGAGCTAACGATCACCAAGGGCCGCAGGAAGCTCACCGGCACCGTCAGATACCAGTTCATGTTCGCCGGAGTGGTCGTCAGAACGCAGCCTCGGCACGGCGCGTTCAGGTTCAAGCACGGCGTCTACCGGGACGAGCTCGTGTTCCCGAAGCAGTCGCTTGGCGAGCGGCTGACGTTGAGGTTCCTCGTCAAGACCCGGTACGGAACCGAGCACACCGACTGGGCGCTCGAGACCAGGCGATAGAGCGCGAGCAGGCGGTCCTCGCCATACCGCGACGCGCATGCCCGAGGGTGGCCAAGCGAGGCCACCCTCGGAAGCAGACGCTTAAAGCGAGAGCGCTCCGTTCGGCGGGATATGAGGCCGGTACGGAGCGCGCTCTGAGGGAGGAGAGGGTGCTGCGCTGCAAATAATCGCTCAGCCCCGCCCAGAAGTCCAAGACGAGAACTGACAAAGACATATAAGCTTTAGCTATGGAACTGCGGCAGCTCCGGTATCTGGTTGCGCTCGCCGACGAGCAGAGTTTCACGCGCGCCGCCGAACGCGAGCACATCGCCCAGCCGGCCCTCTCCCAGCAGATCCAGAAGCTCGAGCAGGAGCTCGGGGTGCCGCTGGTCGAGCGCACCACCCGACGTGTCTCGATCACCGACGCCGGCAGGCTGCTGGTCGCGCGTGCGCGGCGTGTGTTGACGGAGCTCGAGTCCGCGCGCCAGGAGCTCGACCGGGTTCGCGGGGTCCAGACCGGACATGTCACCGTGGGCGCGATGAACACGATGGGACCGGTCGATATCACGCTTGTGCTCGCGCGCTTCCACGAGCTGCACTCGCGGGTCGAGCTGACCGTGCGCGAGGACAACAGCGACGCGCTGGCGGAGATGTTGCGCGTCGACGCGCTGGACCTTGCCTTCCTATCGGTGACCGAGCGGGTTGAGAGCCACGGGCTGGCGCTGCAGCAGATCCTGATGGAGGAGCTGGTGGTGGTGCTACCGCACGATCACGCGTTGGCCGGTCGCGAGGAGATCCGCATGGCCGATCTCGCGCGCGAGGAGTTCATCAGCTATCGCGAGGGGGCGCGGCTGCGCGAGCTATTGATCGGCGCCGCCGATGAAGCAGGCTTCACGCCGCGCATCTTCCTCGAATCCAACGAGAGCCGACGCATCCGGCGCCTCGTCGGCCGCGGGCTCGGGGTGGCGATCCTGCCGCGCTCGCACGCGATCGGCGTAGGCACCAACGATCCGATCGCCGTCGCGCGGCTCGTCGAGCCGTCGTTGACGCGCGACATCACGCTCGCCTGGCGCTCGGGACGCAGGCTGCCACCGGCGGTTTCCGAGTTCCTGATCCTCGCGCGCGAGGCGTTCCCGCCAGAGGGCCTGGCCAACTGGCAGCGCCCGGCCGCCGCCGAGGGAGCCGCGCAGGCGTGAGCCGCGGCGGCCGCTGGGTAGCTGGTGCCTGAGATGGCGACGCGCCAGCGACAGCAGCCCGAGCAGCTCGCCAGCTACCGGGGAAAGCGCCGCTTCGACGCCACTCCGGAGCCCTCGGGCGACGGTGAGGACAGGCCCGACGGGCAGCGCTTCGTGGTTCACGAGCACCACGCGCGGCGACTGCATTGGGATCTGCGGCTCGAGCACGACGGCGTGCTCGCATCCTGGGCGATCCCCAACGGGATCCCGGACGACCCGACGAAGAACCGCAAGGCGATCCACGTCGAGGATCATCCGCTCGACTACATCGACTTTCACGGCACCATTCCGACCGGCAACTACGGCGCGGGTGAGGTCAGCATCTGGGACCACGGCACCTACCAGTGCGAGAAGTGGCGCAGGGATGAGGTGATCGTCGTGTTCACGGGCAAGCGACTGACCGGGCGCTACGCCCTCTTCCACGCCGGTCGCGAGCCGCGCGACTGGATGATCCACCGCATGGACCCCCCACTCGACGCCGATGCGGAGCAGATGCCCGAGTTCATCCCGCCGATGCTCGCCAAGCTCGCGACGCTGCCGGCCGACGAATCGCAGTGGGCCTTCGAGGTCAAGTGGGATGGCGTGCGCGCGGTCACGCACTCCGAACCGGGTCGCCTGCGCCTGCTCAGCCGTACCGGCAACGATGTCACCGTCGCCTATCCGGAGCTGCAGGCGCTGAACCGTGCGCTCGGCTCGCACCGGGCGATCCTCGACGGTGAGATCGTCGCCTGCGACGGCGAGGGCAGGCCCAGCTTCCAGCTGCTGCAGCCACGCATGCACCTGCGCGGCGAGACCGCGGTCCGGCGCCAGGCGCAGAGCGCGCCGGTCACCTACATGATCTTCGACCTGCTCTGGCTCGACGGGCACAGCCTGCTGACGCTCCCCTACGGCGAGCGTCGCGCACGGCTCGAGGCGCTCGAGCTGGAGGCCGCTCGCTGGCGCGTGCCCGAGTCTTTCGCCGGCGACGGCTCGGCGCTGCTGGCGGCCACGCGCGAGCAGGGGCTCGAGGGCGTGATCGGCAAGCGGCTGGACTCGCGCTACGTGTCGGGGCGCCACAGCGCCTGGATCAAGATCAAGAACTGGGGCCGCCAGGAGGCGGTGATCGGTGGTTGGAGGTCCGGAAAGGGCGGACGCACGGGCAGGATCGGCGCGCTGCTGCTGGGGGTCTACGACGCCGACGGCGAGCTGCAGTACGTGGGGCGCGTCGGCACCGGCTTCGATACGCGCGAGCTCGAGCGGCTGGCGGGGCTGCTCGAGCCGCTCGCGCGTCGGACGACGCCGTTCGCCGGCCGCCAGCCGCCCAAGGACTCGCACTTCGTCGAGCCGGAGCTCGTCTGCGAGGTCGATTTCAGCGAGTGGACCCACGCCGAGACGCTGCGCCAGCCTTCGTACAAGGGCCTGCGGGACGACAAGCGCCCCGAGGAGGTCGTGCGCGAGAGATTGGCGGTATTCCCCGGCGGTGGGCCCGCTGGCCCACCGCCCGCCGGCGACTCTCCCGCTGTCGAGTCGCGGGCATCCACGTCTGCGGCTGACCGGGCTCCCGTCGAGACCGAGCGGCCGGATGTGCGGGCGTGGCTGGCGGGCGGGCGCAAGGTGCGCGGCGGCGTCGAGGTCGAGGTCGAGGGGCGTCAGCTGAAGCTGACCAACCCGGACAAGGTGCTCTACCCCAGCGGTTTCGCCAAGGTCGACGTGATCTCGTACTACGCCGGGGTCGCCCCGGTGCTGCTCCCCCACCTGCACGACCGCCCGCTGACCCTGAAGCGCTATCCGGACGGCGTCGCGGGCGAGTACTTCTACGAGAAGCGTTCGCCGCCGCACCGGCCCGCGTGGATCCAGACGGCGCGGGTCCCCAGCGACGGTGCCAAGAAGGAGATCCCGTACACGCTCTGCCAGGACCTGCCGACCCTGGTCTGGCTGGCGAACCTGGCCGACATCGAGCTGCACCCGTCGCTGTCGCGGGCCGCTGACGTCACGGCGCCGACGATGGTCGCCTTCGACCTCGATCCGGGTGCGCCCGCGGGGATCGTCGAGTGCTGCGAGGTCGCGCTCGAGCTGCGCGAGCTGTTCGGGCAGCTCGGGCTCGAGGCGTGCGCGAAGACCTCCGGCTCGAAGGGCATTCAGGTGTGCGTGCCGCTGAACCGTCCGGACGTGAGCTACGAGCAGACCAAGCCGTTCGCGCACGCGGTCGCGGGCCTGCTCGAGGAACGCCACCCCGAGCTGGTCGTCTCGCGCATGGCCAAGGTTCAGCGCCGCGGCAAGGTGCTGATCGACTGGAGTCAGAACGACGAGCACAAGACCACCGTGTGCGTCTACTCGCTGCGCGCGACCGAGCAGCCGCGCGTGTCGACGCCGGTGAGCTGGGACGAGATCGCCGCATGCCGCGAACAGGGGCGCGCCGAGGTCCTGAGTTTCGGGCCCGAGGAAGTGCTGACCCGGATTGCAGAGCGCGGCGACCTATTCGGGAAGATATTGACTTTGCGCCAGAGTTTGCCCGCGTTGGAGGACTGAAGGCCTTGGCAGCACCACGTTCGATCTGGAATGGGACGGTCGCGATCGGCGAGGTCGTGTTCCCCGTCAAGCTGTACTCGATCGCGCAGGAGCGGCGCGTGCGCTTCCGCGAGGTGCACCTGGCCGACGGCGGCAAGATCGTGCACAGGCGCTTCGGCTCCGAGTCCGGCCAGGAGGTCCCCGGCGAGCGCATCCGCAAGGCCTACGAGATCTCCGATGGCAAACAGGTGGTGCTCGACGAGCGGGAGGTCGCCTCCGCCCGCGGCCCCAACACGAAGGTGATCGAGCTCGATCACTTCGTGCCCGCCGATCAGATCGACCCGCTGTTCTACGACCGTCCCTACGTGCTCGGAGCGCAGGACGGCGGCGAGCACGCCTACCGCGTACTGCGCGCCGCGCTCGAGCAGACGGGCAAGGTCGGGGTCGGGCGCTTCATGCTGCGCACCCGCGAGCAACTGGTGGCACTAGCTGCCCACGAGCAGGCGCTGCGCCTGTACACGATGCGCTTTGCCGATCAGATCGTCTCGAGCAGCGACCTCGACGTCCCCACACTCAGCCGCAAGCCGACAGCGCGTGAGCTGGAGATGGCCGCGCGCCTGGTCGACTCGCTTGCCCAGAGCTGGGAGCCCGATCACTACGAGGACCGCCATCGCCAGGCGGTGATGGCGCTGATCGAGCAGAAGGCCGCGGGCGAGGAGCTGCGCGTACCTGAGGTGCACGCGCCCAAGGAGACTCCGGATCTGATCGCGGCGCTGGAGGCGAGCCTGACCGGCAGGCCGCGACGCCCGAGGGCCGCTGCGGCAGGCACGGGACGCCGGCGTGCTCCCGCCAAGCCAAAGGCGGGCACACGCTGATGCCCGCCGGGATCTGGAACGGAACCCTCAGCTTCGGGCTCGTCGCCGTGCCCGTGCGGATGGTCAGCGCCACGCGCGATCTGGACGTGCGCTTCCATCAGGTCGACGGCGAGACGGGCGAGCGCATCCAGATCCGTCGCATCTGTGAGGCCGACGGCCACGAGATTGCGTGGGAGGACATCGGGCGGGGCTATGATCTCGATGGCCAGCTCGTGACGCTAACCGACGAGGAGCTGGACGCCGCCGCGCCCGAGCGAACGCACACGATCGAGATCGAGGAGTTCGTCAACCTCGACGAGATCGATCCGGCCCAGTTCGACCACCCCTACTACCTCGTGCCGAGCTCCGAGTCCGAGGGCACCACGCGCGCCTACCGGCTGCTGCGTGACGCGATGGCGAGCACCAACCAGGCCGCGATCGGAAGAGTTGTGCTGCGCTCCAACGAATATCTGGTGGCGGTTCGCGAGCACGACGAGCTGCTCGCGCTGACGACGATGCTGTTCGCCGACGAGCTGCGCAGCGCCGAGCAGATCGACTCCATCCCGACCGGCACGACCGGTCAGCCCAAGCGCGGCGAGGTCACGCAGGCGGTGAAGCTGATCGACGCGATGGCACGCGACTTCGACCCCGACAGCTACGAGGACCGCTACCGCGAGCGGCTCCTGCACCTGGTCGAGAGCAAGCGCAAGCGCGGCAAGAAGCTGCCTCGGGTCGAGGAGCCGGGCGAGATAGAGGCCGCCCCCGATCTGATGACAGCGCTGAAGGCAAGCCTCGAGCGCGTGCGCCACGACCAGTAGCCGATGGCCATCGCAGCCGTCGTGGTGATGGGCGTCTCCGGCGCCGGGAAGTCGACGATCGGCCGGCGCCTGGCCGAGCGGCTTGGATGGGATTTCGCCGAGGGCGACGACCTGCACCCTGCCGCGAACATCGCCAAGATGGCTGCTGGTGAGCCGCTGAGCGACGCCGACCGCCGACCGTGGCTCGAACAGATCGCGAGCTGGATCGACGGCGAGATCGCGGCCGGGCGCCAGGGCGTGGTCAGCTGCTCGGCGCTGAAGCGCTCCTACCGGGATCTGCTGCGGCGGCCGGAGCTGCTGTTCGTCTACCTGTCGGTCTCGCGAGCCGAGCTCGAACGACGAATGGCGAGCCGTCGTGACCATTTCATGCCGCCCAGCCTGCTCTCCTCGCAGCTCGAGGCGCTGGAACCGCCCGACGAGGATGAGGCAGCGGTGACGGTGCAAGCGAGCACGAACCCGGCCCGCACGGTCGAGCTACTCAGGGCGCGCATCACGGAGGGCTGAGCCCCCGGTCAGACGGCCGGCAGCTTGTCGTCGATCAGGCGGCGGGGGTCTGTCGCTGGCCGCGCCACATGCTGGTCACCGCGCGCGCGGTGGCGGCACGCCGCTGACGGCCATGCTCGGCGTCGAGGTGATACATGAGCGCGGCGCCCAGCGCAGCGCCACCGATCAGGCGCGTCCTGCCCTTGGTGGCCGCGCGCCGGTTGGTCTTGATGACCTTGTTCAAGGACTCGACCGCGGCACCCAGATCCGAGGACTCGTGCGCCAATTCGCGGCTGGTTTTGACCAGCTGCGCCTTGAGCATCGCGTCGCCGCTGGGAAGCAGCCGCGACCGCCGCTTGATCATCCCGCGCGATACCGAGCGCATCATCATCTCGCGCATCCCCAACCTCGCCTTGCGCATGCTCAGCTGGGCGTCCTTCATGCCGTGCTTCGCATCCTTGATGTCGATCGGCGCCTGCGCCACGCGGCCCTTGATCTGGCCCGAGAGCTCGCTGGCCTTGCCACCGGCCTGCCCCTTGAGCTGGCCCGAGAGCTCACTCGCCCTGCCGCCGGCCGCTCCAGCGCCCTTGGCGACCTGCCCTGCGCCCTTGGCCATGCGCGCGCCCGCACTCTCGACCACCTCCGCGACCTTCGTGGCTCCCTCCTCCGCACCGTGGACGAGGGTTTGAGGCATGCTGTCGAAAATATGTGTGCCGCCAGTATGTTTGCCGTTACGTGTCATCATCACTCCTAGCTCCTACCGCGGCGTGCTCTGATCCAAACCTGACCAGAGCTGGGGCTGTTCATAGCCCGCGGCCCAGACCGCGACGCCTGAAAAACCCGCGACTGCAGCCAACTTGGCGCGCTCCGCATCCGCCTGAGCGTTCACGACCCAGACCGTGTGCCTGCGGTGGTGCAGCCGGTAGCTGAACGTCTCCTCGCCGTCCACGGGGTCCCAGTGCGGACGCGTATGCACCTGCGCCAGCAGCGCCCCGACCTGGCCGGCGTAGACGGCGGTCGCGCTCGTGCGCCCGTACCAGTCGTAGCCGTAGGCGGGCACGCCGAGCTCGAAGCGGCTCGGCGACCCTTGCGTGCGAGCGTAGGCGATCACCTGCTTTACCCACGGCAGCGGCGCGATCGGGCCGGAGGGGCCACCGGGCGAGTGGTAGTCGTAGGCCATGACCTGGATCCGATCGGCGGCCGCGGCCAGCGCCCTGTAGTTGTAGATCCAGGTGGGGATATCGCCGTGGGCGTAGGTCCGCGCGTCGCTAGTGCGTGCCATCACCGCGACCTGGCAGCCGCGCCCGATCGCGTGCAGCGCCACACAGGTCTGGGAGATCATCTCCGGGAAGAGCGTCGCAAGCTGATCATCGAGCGCGGTCCGGTGCCGGGGGTCGTAGGCAAAGCTCTCGAAGTCGATATCCAGGCCGGAGTAGCCGGAGTGCGAGGCGAGCTTGACGAGTGTTCGCACCAAGGCGGTGCGCTTAGCCGGGCTCTCTAGGATCCGCGCGAACTCGTTGATCCCGGACGCCTCGGTGACCATCGGCAGCAGCTGCTCGTGATGGGCCAGCAGCTCCGAGATCACCGTCTGTGAGCCCGCGCCCTGCTCCTCGTGCACGTGCGAGTCGCCGGAGATGTCGTACCAGTACGGGCTGGCCGTGCCGATCACGCCGGAGTTCTCGAGCGTCGAGCGCAGCGCCGCCGACATCTCCCAGTAGGGCAGCCAGGCGGTCACGGCCAGGGTCTCGGCGGCCGCGCCCTTAGCCGTGCCGGCACCCGCGCGTCCGGAAGCGCCCGCGGCGGCACCCGCCGTCTGGCTGCCCCAGCAGCCGACGCAGACAGCGATTGCCACCGCCCAAAGGCGCAAGCTCTTGGCGCTTGCTCCGCTCACTATCGGGGTGCCGGGATTTGAACCCGGGACCTCTCGCTCCCAAAGCGAGCGCGCTACCAAGCTGCGCCACACCCCGTTGGCAGCCAGAGTCTAGCCGGACGAGGTCTGCCGAGCCGGGTCGAGACCGGCGACCCGGACGAGAGCTGCCGAGCCGAACTCGCTAGCCTGCTGGACGCATGGCTGACGTACAACCGCTGCGCGCGCTCCACTACGCGCTGGACAGAACCGGGGGGCTGCAGCCTGTGGTTGCGCCGCCCTACGACGTGATCTACAACGAGGGGCGCGCGGCGCTGCTCGAGCAGTCGCCGTACAACGTGGTCGCGATCGACCTCCCGCTCGCGGCGGGCGGCCGCGATCCCTACGAGCACGCGGCCGAGACCCTCGCGCAGTGGCAGGCCGCCGGCGCGGTGGTGCAGGACGAACAGCCGACGCTCTGGCCGATCGAGCAGGACTACGTCGGGCCCGACGGGCGCTCGCGCACACGCCGCGGATTCCTAGCGCGAGTACGCGTCGATGACTACGGTCCCGGCCGCATCCGTCCGCACGAGCGCACGCACCCCGGCCCCAAGGAGGACCGCCTACGGCTCACGCGCGCGACCAAGGCCAACCTCTCCCCCATCTTCGCGCTGTTCTCCGACCCCGAGCAGCGGGCGTGGAACGCGCTGGCGCCGAGCACCGCCAATCCGCCGTGGGGCCGGAGCGTGGACCCGGATGGCACGGTCAACAGGATCTGGCGTGTGGACGATCCGGCCGTGATCGCCGCCGTCCAGGATGCCGCTGCGGACGCAGAGCTGCTGATCGCCGACGGCCACCACCGCTACGAGACCGCGCGCGTCTACGCCGATGAGGTCGGTGGTGACGGCCCGCACCGCTACGTGCTGATGTGCCTCGTGGCGCTGGAGGATCCGGGGCTCACGGTCTTCCCCACCCACCGGCTGGTGCGCAACCTCACCGACCCTCAGTGGGAAGCTCTGCGACGCGCGATCGAGGCGGACTTCACGATGACCCCGTTGGACGTTCCCGAGCAGCTGCCTCCGCCCGAGAACGAGGACATCGAGCTCGGCTACATCGATGCGCGCGACAAGCGCCCGTACCGGCTCGTGCTGAGGGACCATGCGATCGCCGATGCCGCCATGCCCGAGCGCTCGCAGCCCTACCGTCACCTCGACACGGCCGTGACCGAGGTACTGCTGCTCAAGGGCGCACTCGGCATGACCGACGAGCAGATCGATCATCTCGATGGCCTCGGCTATGCCCGCGACGATCAGCAGGCGATCGCGCTGGTGCTCGACGGCGAATACGACGCGGCCCTGTTCATGGCGCCGACACCGGTGCGACGGGTGCAGGATGTGGCGAGCTCGGGTGAGAGCATGCCGCCCAAGTCGACGTACTTCTTCCCGAAGGTCCCAACCGGGCTGCTGTTCAACCCACTGACGGACTGAGCCCGTTTTACTCGGCCCATATAGTCAGGCCATGAGCCGCACCGACCCCCAGCTGGCAGCGCTACGCGAGCTGCTGCTGCCGACCGACCAGGCCGCGGCCATCGAGGTTCGCGCCAGCGTTCAGGCCGCCGTGCTGGTGCCGCTGCACATGAACCGCGGGGTGATGTACGCGGTCTTCACCCGGCGCCATCATGACCTGCCACGCCACGCCGGTGAGATCTCCTTTCCCGGCGGCCGCCGGGAGGCGGGCGACGCGGATCTGGTCGCCACGGCGCTGCGCGAGACGCACGAGGAGGTCGGCCTACCGGCCGACTCCGTGGAGGTGATCGGCGCGCTCGAGCCGATCCCGACAGTCGTGACCGGCTACGCGATTCACCCGTTCGTCGGGATCGTGCCGAGCAATTTCCGTTGGACCCCGAGCGACAGCGAGGTGGCGGCTGTGATCGATCTGTCCCTGCCCGCAGTCGCAGCCGGCTACGGCCGGCGCCGGCTCGTGCGCCGCGGGGCGGCGATCCGGACGGACACCTACGTCGTCGATGAGCACATGATCTGGGGGGCCACGGCGCGCATCGTCTCCGATCTGCTCGACCGGCTCGGCGGATCGCTGCGCGGATCCGGTATCGATCGGGCCGCGGGAGCCTCAGCCGCCTGAGGCCGTCGTGCGCGCGGCCGTCCTCAGCAGGCCGGGCACGCCACTCGAAGTCTGCGATCTGCCAGAGCCCGAGCCGGCGGCCGGACAGATCGCGCTGACCGTCCGCGCCTGTGGCGTCTGCCGCACCGATCTGCATCTGCGCGATGGGGAGATCGCCGCTCCGCGACTGCCGGTCGTGCTCGGCCATCAGATCGTCGGGCGCAGCGACGACGGACGCCGACTCGGCGTGCCCTGGCTGGGATGGACCTGCGGCGAGTGCGTGTTCTGCCGCTCCGGGCAGGAGAACCTGTGCCTGCGGGCACGCTTCACCGGACGTGACATCGATGGGGGCTTTGCCCAGTACACCGTCGCCGACGAGCGCTACTGCTTCGCGCTGCCGGACGACCTCGGCGACGAGCAGGCCGCGCCGCTGCTGTGCGGCGGGCTGATCGGCTACCGCGCGCTGCGCTTCACCGGCGACGCGCACCGCATCGGCCTGTACGGCTTCGGCTCGGCGGCACACATGATCTGCCAGGTGGCCGTGCAGCAGGGCCGGGAGGTGTTCGCGTTCGTGCGGCCTGGAGACGATCCAACGGCCGCCTTTGCCAGGTCGCTCGGAGCCGTCTGGGCCGGTGCGAGCACGGAGCAGCCACCCGAACCGCTCGGTGCGGCGATCATCTTCGCTTCCGACGGCGGACTGGTCCCGCAGGCCCTGCGCGCGCTCGATCGCGGCGGCACGGTCGTCTGTGCCGGCATCCACATGTCGGAGATCCCCGCGCTGCGCTACGACGACCTCTGGCAGGAGCGCAGCATCCGCTCGGTCACGAACCTCACACGAGGCGACGCAGAGGAATTCCTCACGCTGGCACCGCAGGTGCCGGTCAGGACCACCGTCACCGTGTATCCGCTCGAGCGGGCCGAGCGGGCGCTCGCGGATCTGCGTGCCGGGCGCTTCGAGGGCTCCGCCGTGATCGTCCCCTGACCGTTGGAGGCGGCCGTCAGAGGCGGCCGTCAGAGGCGGCCGTCAGAGGCTGCCGCCGCCGCTGGTGGAGGTGCCGGCCGGCTGCGTGGTGGTGTCGCTGGTGGTGTTGGTCGTCGTCACGCCGGCACCGCCGCTGGGCGTCGTGTTGTCGCCGAGCCCGGTTCCACCGTTCGAGGTCGTGCTGCTGGTGCCGGAGCTCGCATTCGAGCTCGAGCTCGAGACGGCGCCTGAGTTCGAGCTCGTGCCCGCCGTCGTGCCGGCAGCCGGGTTGTTGCTCGTGCCGATCGAGGAGGAGCTCTTCTTCGAGCCGGTGCTCGACGAGGTCGTGCCCGTCGACGGCGCGGCGGTGCTGGTCGTCGGAATCGTCAGTGTGGGAGCGCCGGTGGTGTCGTTGTTACCGACGCCACTGCCGCCGCAGGCTGCGAGAGCCACCGCGGCGAGCACCGCGGCGCCGCCGGTAACGGTGGCGCGGAGACGGCGGCTGCGGACCGGAAGCTGCATCGTGCCCTCGAGTGGAAGCCCCGCTCAGCCGGCGATCGAATCCATGCGCTGGCCGCACCACGGGCAGTCGAGCAGGTCGCGCTGCGCGAGCTGGTCGCAGTGGTTGCAGAAGCGCAGGTTCTCGATCGCCCAGGGGAGCTCTGAGGCGGTCGGCGCAAGCGGCAGGAGCTGCGCGACGGGCTGAAGCTTCTCGCCCGTCTCCGCATCCACGTAGACCTTGTCGGGTTCGGCCAACACCATCACCTCACGGCCCGTCGAAGGGGTGCGCATGCGGTATTTCTGAAACGTCCTCATCCAGGCCCCGCTTTAGTGGTGGTGATGTTCCTCGGGCAGCTCGTCGAGCTCGCGTCGAGCGTCGCGGACCCAGATCCAGACGCCCACGGCGGTGATGACGGCGCCGAGGGCGGACCACGCCCACCAGATCGTGCTGCCGATCACCAGCAGCGTGAGGCCGATGGCTACGACCAGCGGCAGCACTGAGCCGCCCGGCACGTGAATCTCTTCGCCCACGGGCGGCAACGCGTCGGCCTCGGCGACCGTCTGGTGCATCTCCGCGGGATCCGCGGCGCTCAGCCCGTGCTCGGTGGTGCTCATGAGTGCAGGTAGATTGCCGCGACCAAGAACGTTGCGCCGAACATGGCTGCGCAGATGGCTCCGGCGATCAGGCCGGCACGGATGTTTTTGCGTGCAAGCTTCTTGTCCATCTCTCAGCATCCTACCTGTTTGGCTCGTAGCCAGTGGTCACCAGCGGGGGTACGCACGGATTCGAGCGGTCCCGCTCAGGCATCCGGCTAAAGCTTGATGTCGGCGACCATCGCGCCGAACAGCAGTGCCAGGTAGGCCAGCGAGTACAGATAGAGCCGCAGGGCGCTGCGGCGATCCTGACGGCGATAGAGCACCACCGCCAGCGCCACGAAGGCGAGGCCCAGCAGCACCGACGCCACCAGGTAGGTGAGCCCGAATGCGCCCGCGCAGAAGGGCAACTGCGTGACCGCGTAGAGCAGCAGCGAGTACAGCAGGATCTGCTGGCGGGTCATGGCCTCGCCGCGCACCACCGGCAGCATCGGGACACCGACCTTCTCGTACTCGCCCTTCATCAGCAGGCTGAGCGCCCAGAAGTGTGGGGGCGTCCAGTAGAAGACGATCGCGAACAGGTAGACGGCGGTCCACGACAGCGATCCGCGGGTCGCGGCCCAGCCGACCATCGGCGGGACCGCGCCGGCGGCTCCGCCGATCACGATGTTGTGCCAGGTGCGGCGCTTGAGCCACATCGTGTAGACGCCGACGTAGCCGACGAATCCGGCGAAGGCTAGTGCTGCGGATAGCAAGTTCAGCGTCAGCCACATGAGGATGAACGAGCCGGCGGCGAGAGCGCAGCCGTAGATCAGCGCCGCCGGCGGCGAGACACGACCGGACGGGATCGGCCGCGACGCGGTGCGGGCCATCTGCCCGTCGATGTCGCGGTCATACCAGTGGTTGACGGCACCGGCGCCACCCGCCGACATGTAGCCGCCGATGCACGCCAGCGCGATCTTGCCGACCTTCGGGTCGCCGGCGATCTCCATCGTGGTCACGGTGGTGAACAGCAGCAACGACTGCACCTTGGGCTTGGTCAGCTCGACGTAGTCAGACACGAGCTGCCGCGCGCGCGAGGCGCGAGCGATGGGTTCTACCGCGCTGAAGGAGGGCGTACTCACAGCGGTGTCAGGGTACCGGCAGCGGCATCAAGCGTGCGTTAGCGGCCGGGACAGCGCCCGGCCAAGCGGGGCCGGGCGCGGACTACACCCGGGCAAACTGCTCCGAGCCACCGTTCTTCTGCAGCCGGCCCGTCTGCGCTTCGACCTCGAGCCGGATGTCACGCATCGGCTCCACCGAGCGCACGCGCGGGATGGAGTCGAAGTTGTTCACCGGCGGTGGCGATGGTGTGTACCACTCGAGCGTGTTGGCCTTCCACGGGTCGGGCCCGGCGATCTTGCCGTGCTTGTAGCTGCGGACGAAGTTGAACATCGACATCAAGAGGCCGAGACCGAGGATGTAGGAGCCGATCGAGGAGATCAGGTTGTAGGTCGACCAGCCCATGTCCGGCTGGTAGGTGTAGATCCGTCGCGGCATACCCGAGAGGCCCAGCGCGTGCTGCACGAAGAACGTCATGTTGAAGCCGACGAACGTGACCCAGAAGGCGATCTTGCCGAGGCGTTCGTCGGCTATCCGGCCGGTCATCTTCGGATACCAGTAGTAGATGCCCGACACGATCGAGAACACGGAGCCACCCATCAGCACGTAGTGAAAGTGGGCGACGACGAAGTAGGTGTCGTTGAGTTGCCAGTCGACCGGGAAGGTCGCCAGGAAGATGCCGGTGATGCCACCGATCAGGAACACGACCAGGAAGCCGAGCGCCCAGTACATCGACGCCGTCAGCACGATCGACCCACGCCACAGCGTGGCGGTCCAGTTGAAGATCTTGACGCCTGTCGGGATGCCGATCAGGAACGAGCTCAGCATGAAGAAACCGAGCACCACGAGCGGCAGCGGCGCCGTGAACATGTGGTGCGCCCAGACCAGCGTCGACAGGAACGCGATCACGATCGTCGAGGCGGCGATCGCCTTGTAGCCGAAGATCGGCTTGCGCGCGAACACCGGCAGGATCTCGGAGATGATTCCGAACCCGGGCAGCACCATCACGTAGACCTCGGGATGCCCGAAGAACCAGAACAGGTTCTGCCACAGCAGCACCGAGCCGCCCTCCGAGGGCTCGAAGAAGTGCGTGCCGAAGTGGCGGTCCAGCAGCAGCATGGTGACCGCCGCCGCGATCACCGGCAGCGCGGCGATCAGCAGGATCGCGTAGGTCAGGAT
>JBOGYJ010000316.1:0-8699 GCA_050696795.1 Solirubrobacteraceae bacterium
ATGCCGGCCCAGGCCTACAGCGGCAAGGAGAGCGTCTGCCAGTTCCGCAAGGGCATCTGCGATCAGTCCTGCGTGCGCGACATGCTCGCGACCCCGTTCTACATCGCCTGCCTGCGGCTGAGCGGGCGCAGGGCGCTGGTCGTCGGCGGCGGTGAGGTCGGGCTCGAGAAGGTCGAGGGGCTGCTGGCCTGCGGCGCCGACGTGGTGCTGGTCGCGCCCGACGCTCATCCGGGACTTCGGGACCTCTCGGCCGAAGGCTCGATCGTCTGGCACCGGCGCCAGTACCAGCCGGGCGACCTCGATGGCTGCCTGATCGCGATCGCCGCGACCGACGACACCGACGTCAACATCGCGGTCTTCAACGATGCGGAAAAGCGGGCGATGCTGGTCAACGTCGTCGACGTGCCGCCGCTGTGCAACGTCATCCTGCCGGCGATCGTGCGCACCGGCCCGCTGGCCGTGGCGATCTCGACCGCGGGTGCCTCGCCGGCGCTGGCCAAGCGCATGAAGCGCGAGATCGGCGAGCTCTTCGGCGAGCCCTACGCGACGCTGGCGATCCTGCTCAACGACGTGCGCGGCTGGGCCAAGGGCACGCTGCCCACCTACCAGGACCGCAAGGAGTTCTTCGAGGGCATCGTCAACGGCGAGCCCGATCCGGTCGCGCTGCTGCGCGACGGCGACGTCGCCGCGGTCAAGGACCTGATCGCGGCGGCCCAGAGCGCTTGGGGTCGTGGCACATTTAGTGGCAGGATTTGACGAGTGACTGGGCGTGCCTGGCAATACCCTTTCGCAAGGCGGGTACCGAGGTACCTGCCGCGAGACGGGCGCAGCCAGGTGCGTTCAGACGCCGTCAAAGACGTCAATAAATGTGTCACGACCCCTTACCAGCCGGTTGACTGACCTGACGCATCTGGGCTCCGACGGGCGTGCGGAGATGGTGGATGTCTCCGACAAGGACGTTACGGCGCGGGTCGCCGTGGCGCGCGCGGTGGTGCGGGTCACACCGCAGACCGCGCGGTTGGTCGCCGCCGGCAACGCGCCCAAGGGCGATGTCGTCGGCGTCGCCCGGATCGCCGGCATCCAGGCGGCCAAGCGCACGCACGAGCTGATCCCGCTCTGCCACCAGCTGCCGCTCTCGTTCGTCGGTCTCGAGGCGACGATCGACGCGGACGCGGGTCTGATCGAGTTGCGCGCGGAGGCGCGTACCACGGCTCGGACGGGCGTCGAGATGGAGGCTCTGACCGCGGCGTCGGTGGCCGCGCTGACGATCTACGACATGGTCAAGGGAGTCGAGCGCGGCGCGACGATCGAACGGGTCGAGTTGATCGAGAAGTCGGGCGGCAGGTCGGGACATTGGACCCGCTCGGCGTAGTCGCCGAGGCCCAGGCTCGCGCCGGCGAGACGCTCGAGCTGGCCTCGCGCTACCTCGATCCCTCGCTGGTCGCGGTGTTGCGGATCCTCGGCTTCGACAAGGCCTACAGCTCCGCCAGCGGGTCGTTCCTCCACGACGACGCCGGCCGTGCCTACCTCGACATGCACAGTGGCGAGGGCTTCGCCAGCCTCGGCCACGGCCACCCCGACGTGCGCGCCGTGCTGCAGGCGGTGCTCGATACAGAACTCGTCGACGGCGTCCAGTTGCACTACTCGGTGCTCGCCGGGATGCTCGCCGAGGCGCTCGCCGAGCGCCTGCCGGACGGGCTCGACGCGACGTTCTTCACCAGCACCGGCGCGGAGGCGGTGGACACGGCGATGAAATTCGCGCGCGCCGCCACCGGGCGGCCGCGGTTCGTCTCGTGCGAGTCGAGCTTCCATGGCGTCACGCTCGGGCCGCTCTCGATCGTCGGCGACGAGTTCTTCAAGGAGGGTTTCGGGCCCCTGCTGCCCGGCTGTGCGCGGGTCCCCTATGGGGACCCGGCGCGGCTGGAGGCCGAGCTGCGCGCCAAGGACGTCGCCGCCTTCATCGTCGAGCCGATCCAGGGGCGGCTGGTGACGCTGCCACCGCCCGGCTACCTCGAGGCCGCGCAGGAGCTCTGCCGCCGCTACGGCACGCTGCTGGTGATCGATGAGATCCAGACCGGGCTTGGCCGCACCGGGAAGTGGTTCGCGCTCGAGCATTCCCCGGGGCTCCATCCTGACATCGTCACCGTCGGCAAGGCTCTGTCCGGTGGCTACATGCCGGTCGCGGCGATGGTCACGCGCCGGGAGATCTTCCAGCGCGCGGTCGGCACGCTCGAGCGCAGCTACGTGCACCAGTCGACCTACGGCCGCAACCGCCTCTCGATGGCGGCCGGGCTGGCGGCGATGCGGGTGATCGAACGCGACGGGTTGGTGGAGCGTGCCGCGGAGACGGGCGCTGCGCTGGTCGAGGGCTTGAGCGATCTGCAGCGGCGCCACGAGCTGATCAGGGAGGTTCGCGGCGCGGGCATGATGATCGGGATCGAGCTGCAGGCACCCCGCTCACGCAAGGCCCAGCTGGGGGTGCGGATGATGCGCCTGGCCAGCGAGGGGCTCTTCCCGCAGCTGATCGTGATCCCGCTGCATCGCGACCACGGCGTGATCACGATGGCCGCGGGCAAGAACGACGTCGTCAAGCTGCTGCCGCCGCTGACGCTCTCAGACGCTGAGGCGGGGCAGTTCCTCGACGCGCTCGACCAGGTGCTCGACGACTGCGAGGGCGGCAGCGGTAAGAACTGGTCGGTCGTGCGCGACATCGCCGTCTCGACGCTGCGCCGGCGCGAGCAGGAGCCGGCTCCGGCCTTCACCAGCACGCAGTTCAGTGGCCGGCACGTGGATGCCTCACAGGACAACGTCTGCCTGGTCACCGGGGCGACCGGCTTCATCGGCGGCCACCTCGTGCAGCGGCTGGTGGCCGAGGGCTACCAGGTGCGCTGCCTCGTGCGCTCCACCAGCGTGACCACGGCGCTCACGCCGCTCGGCGTCGAGCTCGCGACCGGTGACCTGACCGCTCCGCAGACGCTGACACGCGCCGCCGAGGGGTGCCGCTACGTGTTCCACTGCGGGGCGCAGGTCTCCGACTGGGCGACACCCGACGAGCTGCACGACGTCAACGTCGCCGGCACCCGCAACCTGCTGGACGCCTGCATCCACGCGTCGGTGGAACGCTTCGTGCACTTCTCGAGCACCGATGTCTACGCGTATCCGGGCGACCGCGAGGTCGACGAGACCCACACCCCGACCAGCTTCCGCAACTGGTACGCGCAGACCAAGCTCGACGCCGAGGCGGAGGTGCAGCGCGCCGCAGCGCGCGGTCTGGGGACGGCGATCCTGCGGCCCGCGACCGTCTACGGCCCCGGCTCGCGCGAGGTGATGCGCGAAATCGCCCGCGCGCTCCGCGGCCGCCGCATGCTGATGATCGATGGCGGTCGCGCGCTGGCGGGGCTCTGCTTCGTCGAGAATCTGATCGACGCCGCGCTGCTCGCGATCCAGCACGAGCAGGCGGCCGGACAGGCCTTCAACATCACCGACGGCCTCGACGTGACCTGGCGCCAGCTGGCCGACGGCCTCGCCGATGGGCTCGGCTGTGCCAGGCCATGGCTGAGCCTGCCCTACCGGGTCGCAGAGGGCATCGGCTTCTCGCTCGAGCACGGCTACCGCGCGCTGCACCGCACGACCAAGCTGACGAGCCGGCCGCTGCTGTCCCGTCAGGCCGTCCAGGTGATGGGTACCGACCAGAGCTTCAGCAACCGCAAGGCGCGCGAGCTGCTCGGCTGGGAACCGCGCGTCGGCTACGCCGCCGGGCTCGAGGCCACGCTCGACTGGTTGCGCGCCGAGGGCATCTAACCGCTCACCGCTGGCCGCCCGCCCCGCTCACCGCTGGCCGCCCGGACCGCTGGCCGCCTGGCTGCCCGCCCGAACTTATGACGTATAGGGCGCAATACGCTCACCGGACGTCAAAAGTTCGGCGAGATAAGCTCGGCGGGCGATGCGCTGCGCGATTCTCACCGTCTCGACGTCAACCGCTGCGGGTGATCGGGAGGATGTGTCGGGCCCGGCGCTGGCGCAGGCGGCGGCGGCGGCCGGGGCCGAGGTGATGGCGCGGGACCTGGTGGCCGACGACGTGCGCGCGATCGAGGCATGGCTGCGCGCACAGGTCGAGGCCGGTGCCGAGCTGATCCTCACCACGGGGGGCACCGGGCTGACGCCGGATGACGTCACGCCGGAGGCGACGCGGGCCGTGATCGAGCGCGAGGTTCCCGGCCTGACCGAGGCGATGCGCGCGCAGTCGCTGCGCTACACCCCGATGTCGATGCTCTCGCGGGCCGTCGCGGGCACGGCCGGCGGCTCGCTGATCATCAACTTCCCCGGCAGCTCGAAGGCGATCGCACAGCTGTTTCCGGTGGTTGAACCGGTGCTGAAGCACGCAGTTGCGACACTGCACCGGGAAAATGGACGACGCGAACCGCACTCCGGCCACTGACGCGCCTGGCTCCGCTGCGCCGCCCGGCGGCCGGCCGGTGGTCGAGCTCGCCGGCCTGACCCGCCACTTCGGTGAGCGCACCGTGCTGCGCGACGTCTCGCTGACCCTCCGACAGGGGCAGACGCTGGCGGTGCTCGGCCGCAACGGCGCCGGCAAGTCGACGCTGCTGCGGATCCTGGCGACGCTGCTGCGCCCGCACGCCGGCAGCGTCAAGCTGTTCGGCGAGCCGCTCCCACGCCAGGGCTGGAAGGTGCGCGGGCGCCTCGGCCTGCTCGGGCACGAGCCGCTGCTCTACCGCGACCTGACCGGGCGCGAGAACCTCGTCTACCACGCGCGCCTGCATCGTGTGGCGACCGAGCGCGTCGAGCAGGTGCTCGAGGCGGTCGGCATGCACGCGCGTGCCGACGACCCGGTGCGCTCGCTCAGCCGCGGCATGGTCCAGCGGCTCACGGTCGCCCGCGCGGTGCTGCACCAGCCAGAGCTGCTGCTGCTCGACGAGCCGCGCTCGAACCTCGACCCGGCCGCGGGCGAGCTGGTCGAGCCGCTGATCGGCCGCTCCTCCGGCGTCACGCGCGTGCTCACCAGCCACGACCCCCAGGCGGCGCTGGCCGAGGCCGACCTCGTGCTCGCGCTGTCCGGAGGGCGCGCCGCCTACCTCGGCCCGCCCTCGGGCCTCGACCCCGAAGCACTGAAGGCCCTCTACGCATGAGAACCGCGGGCGCGATGCTGCGCAAGGACCTGCTGGTCGAGCTGCGCACACTCGAGACGGTCCCGTCGATGTGGCTGCTTGCGGTGATCACCTACGTGATCTTCCACTTCGGCCTGAACAGAGACTCGCTCAGCGGCCAGCTCGCGGCCGGCGTGCTGACCGTGACGCTGCTGTTCGCGGCGCTGCTCGCGGTCAACCGGCTGTTCGTGGCCGAGCGCGAGCAGGGCGGCTTCGATGCTTTCCTGCTGGCGCCCGTGGACCGCACCGCGATGCTCTACGCCAAGGCCGGCGCGCTGTTCATCTTCATGGCCGCGCTCGAACTCGTGGCGATCCCGGCCTTCGCCCTACTGCTCGCGCCCCCGTGCCTCGGGCACTCGCTGCCGGCCCTGCTGCTGATCCTGCTGCTGGCCGATGTCGCATTCGCCGTGATCGGCACATTCGTCTCCGCGATCGCCGTCCACACCCGCGCCCGCGACCTGATCGGGCCGATCATCGGGCTCCCGCTGCTGCTGCCGGCGCTGATCGCGACGGCACGCGGGATCGGGCCGCTGCTGATTTCAGGCGCCAGCGGCTCGCCGCCCGCGAAGTGGCTGGCGGTGCTTGCGCTCTATGATCTTGTCAACGCGCTCCTCGCGATTGCCCTGTTCGACTTCCTGCTCGAGGAGTGAGCTCTCATAGCTCTGACGGATCGTATGACCACCCACCTTCGGCATCTGCGCGGTCTCACGATCGCCACCGCCGCTACGGTGGCGGCGGCGCTGGCGCTCGTCTTCTTCTACGCGCCGCTGGACGCCGAGCAGGGCTTCGTGCAGAAGATCTTCTACATCCACGTGCCGCTGGCGATCATCTCGCTGGTCGGTTACTGCCTCGGCGGCGTCTTCGGGATCGGCTACCTGCGCACCGGCGAGCGCGTCTGGGACATGCGCTCCTACTGCGCGATCCACCTATCACTGGTCTTCTCGATCGGCGGGATCATCGCCGGCTCGATCTGGGCCAAGGCCTCCTGGGGTCACTGGTGGCTATGGTCGGAGCCGACGCTGGTCTCCTACCTGATCGTGATCCTGCTCTTCTGTACCTATCAGCCGCTGCGCTTCTCGATCGAGGATCCCGAGCGCCAGGCGCGTTACGCGGCGGTCTTCTCGGTCGTCGCGGGCGCCTTCGTGCCGATCAACTTCATCGTCGTGCGACTGTCCGTCGCCTACGTCCATCCGCGCATCATCAACCTCGAGGGCGGCGCCCTACCGGGGTCGATGAAGCTCACCTTCTACGTCTCGCTGCTCGGCATCGCGCTGCTGTTCGCCACGCTGATGAAGTACGAGATGGCGGCCAAGGAGATGCGCATCGAAACCCGCCGGCTACGCCGCACCCTGCTGGGTGAGGACGCGGTCCGCCCGCTTGGAAGGACTGCCTCACCCTCATGATCGCCCTGTTCGCCGAAGCGCCGGCGCTGCCGCTGCACACGGCCGGCCCCTACGTCGCGGCCGCCTACATCGTGTTCCTGCTGATCGTGCTGATCTACGTCGGGATCATGGCTCGCAAGCTGACCAGCAACAGCCGCGAGCTGCGCGAGCTACGCGCCCAGCTGGAGCAGCGGCAGCCCACGGGGGCCGGCCCCGCTGGGCCTGCCCCCGGACCAGAGCCGGCCCGAGACTCGCTGGAGCCGGCGGCGCATGAGTGAGCTGCTGGCGATCGGGGTCTCGCACAAGACCGCGCCCGTCGAGGTGCGCGAACGTTTGGCGCTGACCGATGCGCGGGCCGCCGAGTTCGTGCGCGACCTGCATGGGGTCCCGGAGATCCAGGAGGTGGTGGCACTCTCCACCTGCAACCGCACCGAGCTCTACGTGGTCGTAGACGACCCCGTAGAGGCCGAGAGCACGGTGCTGGGGATGCTGGCCCAGCAGGCGAGCATCCAGCCGACGGCGCTCGCGCCCTCGATCTACTCCCATCGCAACTGCGACGCCGCGCGTCACCTGTACCGCGTGAGCGCCGGGCTCGAGTCGATGATCATCGGCGAGGACCAGATCCAGGGTCAGGTTCGGCGCGCCTACGACGCCGCGCTCGGACGCGAGACCACGGGGCCGTTCACCAACCACCTGTTCAAGGCGGCGCTCGGTACCGGCAAGCGCGTGCGCACGGAGACCGCGATCGGCGCCGGCCACATGAGCCTGCCGTCGGTCTCGGCGATGCTCGCCAAGGAGGTGCTCGGCGAGCTCGAGGATCGTCGCGCGGTGATCGTCGGCACCGGCGAGAGCAGCGAGCTCGCCGCCCGCGCGCTGGCCGACGCCGGTGCCGGGCTTGTGTTCGTCGCCACGCGCCGTCGCGATCGCGCGATCAGCCTGGCCAACCGCTTCCACGCTCGTAGTGTCGCCTTCGACGAGCTTCCGGATGCGCTCGTCGCCGCCGACATCGTGATCTCGGCGACCGCCTCGCCGCACCTGCTGATCGAGGTCGAGGAGCTCCACCAGGTCCAGGCACAGCGTGGCCAGCGTCCACTGCTGATCATCGACCTTGCCGTCCCGCGCGATGTCGAGGCGGCGTGTGCCGGGGTGCAGGGCGTTTCGCTGTTCGATGTCGACGACCTCGAGGCGGTGGTCGCGCGCAACCGTCGGGTGCGCCAGAGCGAAGCGCGTAAGGCCGACGGCATCATCGAGGAGGAGATCCAGAACTTTGCGACCTGGCTCGGATCGCTGGAGGTCAGGCCCACCCTGGCAGCGCTGCGCAGCCACGCGACGGAGATCGTCACGCAGGTGCTCTCCGAGAACGACGGCAAGTGGGACAGCGCCTCCGAGCAGGACCTCGAGCGCGTGCAGGCGATCTCGCGGGCGATCGTGAACCGTCTTCTGCACCAGCCGACGCGGCGCATCAAGGAGCTCCGTGACGACCGCGTGCATGCGCGCATGGCGCTGGTCCAGGATCTGTTCGGGCTGACCGTCGACGACGGAGAGGCACTCCGCGACGCGCCGGCCGAGGCGGAGGACATCGCGGAGATCCGCAATCTCCCCGAGCGCAAGCGGTGATCCGTCTCGGCACGCGCGGCAGCGCGCTGGCGCTCGCGCAGGCCAGGCTCGTCGCCGTGGCGCTCGATGACGAGGTCGAGCTGGTCACGATCACCACCCCCGGTGACCGCGGCGAGGCGCTGGGCGACAAATCGCGCTGGACCTCGGCGCTGGAACGCGCCCTGCTCGATGGTGAGATCGACATCGCCGTGCACTCGGCCAAGGACGTGCCCGGCGAGCTGGCCGACGGGACTGCGATCGCTGCGATACCCGGGCGCTCGGGCGCACTTGACGCGATCTGTGGCTTCGCCGAGATCGCGTCAATTCCGCCCGCCGCCCGGATAGGGACGAGCAGCGTGCGGCGCGCTGCTCAGCTCCGGGCCGTCCGCGATGACCTCGAGCTGGTTGAGCTGCGCGGCAACGTCGATACCAGGCTCCGCAAGCTGGCTGAGGGCGAGGTCGACGCGATCGTGCTCGCGGTGGCCGGGCTCGAGCGCCTCGGCCGCGAGAGCGAGATCGGCGGCGTGCTCGACCTCGTCCCGGCCCCCGGCCAGGG
>JBOGYJ010000317.1:0-2125 GCA_050696795.1 Solirubrobacteraceae bacterium
CATCGGCGCGGCGCTCGCCGCACTGCCCGACCCCGGTGGCCGGCGGCTGCCGGCCATCGCCGGTCACTTCGCGGCGGCGGCGCGGCCCGGCCATATCGCTCGCGCCGGCGAGTACGCGCTGCTTGCCGCACGTCAGGCGCTCACGCAGCTTGCGTTCGAGCAGGCGGCGACACTCGCCGAGCGGGGCCTGCGCTGCCTGGCGATCGACGGCGGCGACGCTTCGGCGCTGCGCTGCGACCTGTGGATGCTGCTTGCTCAGGGGCGGTTGCTGGCGCGGGAGATCGAGGGCTGCAAGCAGGCCGCGATCGCGGCCGGCGAGGATGCACGCGCGCTGGGCGACGGTGAGGCACTCGCGCGCGCGGCGGTGATCGGCTCGCATCTCAACACCTTCGGCCAGCCGTCGGCGGACCTGCGGTTGTTGCTGGCGGATGCGCTGGCGGTCCGTGGCGAGCTGGATCCCGCGGCCGCCGCCCAGATCCTCGCCGGCCAGGCGGACTACCTCGCGGCCTCGGAGGGCGACGCTCCCGGAGCCGAGCCGCTCAGCTGCCGGGCGCTCGAGCTGGCGCGTGCGTGCGGCGACCCGCGGGCCCACGCCAGGGCGCTGTTCGTCCACGCCGAGGTGCTGGAGTGGAGCCCGCGTACGCGCGAGCGGCTGGCGCTCGCCGACGAGCTCGAGCAGCTCGCCCGCGAGCACGGCGACCTGCAGGTGCGCGCCAACGCCCACCACGTCCGCGCGCTGGCGCTGCTCGCGAACGGGAGGCTAGCGGCATTCGATCGCGAGCTGGAGCAGGTCGACCGCCTGCGACCGCGGCTTGCCTACTGGTACACAGATGTGTACGTGCTGCTCTGGCGTGGGATGCGGGCGCTGCTCGACGGGCGCTTCGAGGAGGTGACCGGGTACCTCGACAGGCTGCTCGCGTACGCGCAGCACGAGCCCAACGTCGTCAACCTCTACACCGGCCAACTCTTCTGCCTCTACCGCGAGCAGCGGCGGCTGGCGGAGCTGGTTCCCGCGATCGAGCTGGCGGTCACCCAGAATCCGAACCTGCCGGTGTTCCGCTGCGCACTCGCACTCGCGCACGCGGAGTCCGGGCAGCTCCCGCAGGCGGCCGAACAGCTGCGGCAGATCGAAATCGAGGGTCTGGCCGCGATCCCCCGCGACTCGACCTGGACGACATCGCTCGTCGCCTTGAGCGACACCGTCGCGACGCTAGCGGACGCGACCTGGGCAAGAGCACTGCTGCCGCTGGTGCAGCCATACAGCGGCGCGCTGCTGGCGGCGACCAAGGGCATGGCCTGCCTTGGCGCGGCCGACCGGCTGCTGGGACGGCTGCACCTGGTGCTGGGCGAGCCCGAGCAGGCCGACCGGCATTTCGAGGCCGCGCTGGCGCTCGAGCGCGAGACCGGCTCGGAGCTGCTGCTGGCGCGCACCGAGCGCGACCAGCGCAGGCGCGCGCTCGCCTGAGTAGCGGCGCCCGCTTGCTGCCGCGGCGTCCTCGATCGGAAGCCGGTCGAGCTGGCGGCGCATCGGGGCACCAACTGAGGGCAACGCTGACCGTCTTGGAGGCGGTCCCCGGGTCAAAGACGACGTTGCGGACAACGAAGCTGACGTTCAGCGGCTGACGGGCGGCTGAGGGCTGCCAGCCCGCCGCGCTCGCTAGCCTGCGCTGGCGATGCGCATCTTCTCCGGAGTCCAGCCCACCGGCCGCAAGCACCTCGGCAACTACATCGGCGCGTTCGTCCCGTACGTCGAGGGCCAGGAGCGTGGCGAGGGGATCTACTGCATCGTCGACCTGCACGCGACGACCGTCGCCTACGACCCTTCCAAGCTGCGCAGCGATCTCTACGACCTGGCGGCCGTGCTGCTGGCGATGGGGCTCGATCCCGGGCGCTGCGTGCTCTTCCGCCAGAGCGACGTGATCGAGCATGCCGAGCTGCAATGGCTGCTCAACAGCGTCACCGGCTACGGCGAGCTGTCACGCATGACGCAGTTCAAGGACAAGTCAGACCAACACGACTTCATCTCCGCCGGGATCTTCAACTACCCGATCCTGATGGTGGCCGACATCCTGCTCTACAACACCGATCAGGTCCCGGTCGGCGACGACCAGCGCCAGCACGTCGA
>JBOGYJ010000318.1:0-4126 GCA_050696795.1 Solirubrobacteraceae bacterium
CCGCGGGACTGGTCGACCCCGACTTGGTCTCCAGGGCGGCCCTCACCTGGGTCATCAGGGCGCTGCTCGTCAGCCAGCCGGCGTTGGGGATGTCTTCGTACCAGAGCGGTGCGCCGGTGCGCGAGACCAGCACGAGCCAAGGTTCGTCCTGCACGCCATAGCCATCGGCGAGACGTCCACTCGCGTCGACCGCCACCGGGTAGGCGAGCGGCGTATGCAGCTGCGTAAGCAGGTGTGGCAGAGCTGAGGCATTGGGCTCGACGGTGCCCTCGTCGACGGCGACCAGCTGCGGAAGCTTGCCTGCCTTGGCTTCGCTGGCGTAGGCGTTCAGGGCTTCGAGGTGTGACTTGAGATCCATGACCTGCTGATCCCAGCTCGCGAAGAACAGCAGCAGCCTGGGAGAGCCAGGGCCCAGCTTCACCGAGCCACGGCTCACCAGCGGCAGCGTCTTGTGTTCGGTTGGGGTGATCGACGGGACGCTCGTGTACGAGAGGTGCGAGTGCACCGCGGGGTGGCCCGGCAGCAGTTTCGACGCCTCACGCGCCAGGAGCTGCGCCTCCTGGGAGATGCTCGAGTACGACATCTGGGTCAGGTACAGACGCTCGAGCTTGCCTTGCGGGCTGATCATGTAGAGCGCCGGCGTGTGGTCGATCTGCCCGGCTTCAATCTCGACGGCGACGTGGTAGTCCTTCCAGACCCGCTCGAGCTGATCGGACGAGCCGGTTCCGAAGTCCCACGAGTGCGTCATCCCGTGGAGCTCCGAGTAGGAGCGCACATCCTTCACCGAGGTCGCATCCGGGTTGGCATCGACTCCCAGCAGCGCCACCTTCGAGCCGGCGCTGCCGAGCATGCGCCGCGCGTCGACCATGGCCGTGGTCGTGAGCGGGCAGATGGTCGTGCACTCGGCGTCGTTGAAGGCGAGCATCACGACCTTGCCGCGGAAGGAGCTCAGCGAGACCGGCTTGTCGAACTGGTCCGTCAGCGTGAAATCGGGCGCGGTACGGCGTGGGAGCTGCGTGCCCGGATCGAGCGTCGGCGAGAAGGCCAAGGCCGAGCCGGAGGAGTTGGTGCTGTTACCGGATATGACAGCCGCGAGGATCACGAGCGCGACGAGCACCGCGACAACCGCAATCACCGGGCCCTTGCGTATGCGGATCGACGCTTTCATGAATACGTGTGCCGGAAGCCTATAACGCGTCGCCGGAGGCCGCACCAGCCACGTGGCTTCGTCCCCAAGAGATCGAGCCCGGCGGTGTTCCACGGAGCTCGATCTGTGAGGTGCGGCTGGAGGGACTCGAACCCCCATGCCCGTAAGAGCACAGCGACCTGAACGCTGCGTGTCTACCAATTTCACCACAGCCGCAGTGAGCCGCTCAGGTTAGCAATTGCGCCGCTTCCGGGGGCACCTCGTCCACCGGGATGCGACACCCGCACGGCACCGCTTTTGCGAGGTTTCGCTACCCTAGTCCCCTCAGTTCGCGCCGCTATCGTCTAGGGGACTAGGACGCCGCCCTCTCACGGCGGTAACCCGGGTTCGAATCCCGGTAGCGGTATTGCTGAAAGCCCCGGTTTCACCGGGGCTTTCGCACGTCTAGGGGGTCTGGATGATCGCTTGGATGAAAACGGGTCCGAAAAGTTCCGCGTGTTGCCCGGGTGTCGATGGGCATCCGCCTGAGCCGATATCTTGATCAGCGAACCACTGCGCCTCGCAGTCATTCACCACCCCTTCCGCCGCTCCCAAATCGGGGCGGCGGTTGCGGTTCCGGGCCCGTCCGACGCTCTTGCCAAGATGCCTGCGTGGCTGGAATGACTTGTGAGATGAGGCGCAGTGACAGGTTCGCCGCGTAGCTGCGGCAGTGACGCTCGCGCGATCTGCACAGAGATCGTGCGCCTCGGGTGGCTTCGGCTCGCGGGCCGACAGCATGCGGTTGGTCGACCGCTGCGCGTCGCCGAGGCGCGTGACGAGCTCCGGCGCCTGCCGCTGCCGGCGGGCGTGCGGTCCCGGCTCCAGGTGGAGAGTGACCCCGGGGACCGAGGGTCACGTTCGGTGCCGGTTGGCTGTTCAGCGTCGGCAAGCTCGGCCCCGTCGTGAACTTCGAACGTGCTGATCTCCCGGACACGCCACCGATCGGCTCGCCTGAGTTTGAGGCCGGCCATCGCCGCTAGCGTCGAGAGGTGCAGCAGATCGCCGGATGCGCTCGGCTGAGTTGCGGAGCGGCTGTGGTGCCCGCGTGCGGTCGCGAGCCGTTCGCCCGCGCAGCCGCGCCCGCCGTTCGCCCCGCTCCAGCCGCGCTGGGCCCGCTGGTAGCTCAGACGGCCACTTAGCCGACGGAGAGCCTCCGGGGCGCGCCGGGGCGCTCTCCGCATCGCTGGGCCCTGATCACTCGGGGGTGCGGCGATGACCGGCCCGACGACCGCAGGGTCACAGTCCGATGCCGGCCGGCTGGCGTGGGTCCGGCTCTCGCAGATCGCGGTCGAGCTCGATCAGCTGGTGGCGGAAGGGGCCCCCCAGCATTGTGATCTGTGGGAGTCGATAGCGCTCGCGTATTTCCGCGGTGCCGTCGACTCGACGCGCTCGAGGAGAACATCGCCAGCGCGGCCGCAGCCGAAGCGAGGCGGGCCGCATGACACCGTTCGACGCCGAGGCCCTCGCGAGCCTCCGGGCCGCGGAGCAGGCCGATCTCGCCAACGGCGTTGCACTCGTCGCCGAGCAGAACGGCCACCGGGACGACGCGCATGCGCTGGGATCCGACGGGTCGGTGTTCGCGCTCCCGCTGGACGAGTTCCTGGCCGCTAAGAGCGACGCGCCGAGCGTACTCATTGGCGACGAGCAGGAGACCCTCCTCCCCGCAGCAGGCCTGCTGATCCTGTTCGCCAAGGGCGGTCGCGGCAAGACGACGCTGACGATCGACGCCGCCTTCCATCTCGCCTCGGGTCGGGACTGGCTCGGCTTCAAGGTCCCGGCCCCGCTGCGTGTGCTGATCCTCGAGAACGAGGGACCACGCGAGCCGTTCAGGCAGAAGCTCGCGATCAAGCACAAACGCTGGGAGCACGAGATCCCCGGCGAGATCTTCGTGTACGTCCAGGACTGGGGCAGCCTGTCGCTGATCCCCGACACGATCATCCGGCTTCGGCGCTTCGTCGTGGAGAACCGGATCGATCTCGTTGTCGGCGATCCGCTCGACTCGCTCGGTATCAGGGGGGTCGGCTCGCCGGAGGACACCCGTGAGTTCGTGAAGATGCTGACCGCGGCGGGACTCACTCAGAATGTGGCGTTCTGGCTGCTGCACCACCCGCGCAAGGCCGACGCCGATGACGAGTTGGACGAGGTTTCCGGCGCGTGGCGCGGGCGGGTGGACAGCCTTCTGCGGCTCGACAAGCTCGACGGTGATCGCGCCCGGCTCTCGTTCCCGAAGATCCGCTGGAGCCGACGCGGCAACCGCCCGGCGCTGATCCTCGCGTTCGACGCCGACGAGGAGAGCTTCGCCATGTCGCACGAGGAGCTGGAGGACCGCGACTACGTGGCTGAGATCGCCGAGCTGCTCTCCGACGGCGCGTGGCGGACGTGTAAGCAGATCGCGGCGCCGGCCGCCAAGGATGGCATCGGCGCGAACGCGGATGCCGTGAAGGACGCGCTAGAGAGCCATCCGGAGCGCTTCGAGCGCCGCACCGGCGATGCCGCGAAAGATGTCATGTCCCGGTTGGCGTGTGACTGAGCGGTGAAGGTGGCCGGTCCTCCACGTCGAAGGGCATAGGTGGCTCGCGCGGATTGCAGCCGCGCGGCCGGCCATTCGAGTAGGAGGTACCGACCGTGGTTGACGGTATGCGATGCGCTGCCCGCGTGCCGGCGGGTGTTGGCGTGCTGTGCCGGTGTGGAGGGTTGGGGTCATGGGCGTGGTGATGGGCTTGGATCAGCATCGTGCTCAGATCTCGGCGGAGTGGCTTGACAGTGTGACCGGCGAGATCTCACGCGGCCGGATCGTGCCGGCCGATCGTGCCGGGGTGCGCGCGTTCTTTGACCGGTTCCGCGATGCTGGGCTGGAGGTCGCGTTGGAAGCGACGACCGGCTGGCGGTTCGTGGTCGAGGAGCTCGAGCTGGTCGGCGCGGAGGTGCACCTGGCCGAGC
>JBOGYJ010000319.1:0-8042 GCA_050696795.1 Solirubrobacteraceae bacterium
CGGCGATGGTGATGCCGGTGACGCTGTCGGTGATTACCTCGTCGTTTCCCGAGGACACGCGCGGACAGGCGATCGGGGTGTGGTCGGCGGTCGCCGGCGGCGGCGGATTGCTGGGGATGATCACGTCTGCGGTCTTGGTGGACCTGGCCAGCTGGCGCTGGCTGTTCGCGCTGCCGGTCCTGCTCGCCGCCGGAGCCCTGATGGTGACGGTGCGCGCCGTCCCCAACTCGCTTGAGCGGATCACGGGGCGCTTTGACGTGCTCGGGTCGGTGTTGTCGATCGTGGGCATCGGCGGCCTGGTACTCGGGATCTTCGAAGGCCCCGCCCGGAGCTGGTCGGCGCCGATCACGATCATCGCTCTGACCTGCGGCGTGCTGGCCGCCGTCGCGTTCGTGGCCCATGAACCTCGCTGCCGCAATCCGCTGCTGGAGATGAGGGCGTTGACCGATCGGCGGCTGTCGGCGGGCGCGACCGCTTTGCTCGTGCTGTTCGCGGTCCTCGGCGGAGTGTTCGTCGTCCTCTTCCCGTTCTTTGAGGCGGTTCTCGGCTGGTCGCCGGTCCGCTCGCTGCTCGGGTTGTTGCCGATGCTTGTGGTGATGATGGGCGCCTCAGGGGTGGCGGCCACCGCCTCCAAGCGGCTGAGCGCACGCACGACGATGCTGACCGGGGTGGCGATCGCGGGCGCGGGCTTGGCGCTGATGGCCGCCCTGGTCTCGGTGGCCGGCGGCTACCTGTCGGTGCTGCCCGGGATGCTGCTCATCGGCTTGGGGGTCGGGGTGACGATGCCGCTCGGCACCGAGGCGATCACCGCCTCACTGCCCGCCGAACGCCAAGGCGTCGCCTCCGCGCTTAACGACATCACCCGTGAGCTCGGCGGCGCGATCGGCGTCGCGGTCCTCGGCGCTGCACTCACCTCCGCCTACCGCACAGCGATCATCCCCGCTCTGCACGGCCTCCCGCACAAGCTCGTCGCACCCGCGAGCGCCGGGATCGGACGCGCATTCGCCGCCGCCTCCCAACAACACAACCCCCGTGAGGCGCTCGCGCTGATCAACGCCGCTCGCGACGCCTTCGTGCACGGCTGGGCGACCTCAATGTGGATCGGCGCCGTCGGCATGGCCCTGCTACTGCTCTTCCTGGTCGTGCGCGCACCCACCACGACCGCCCAGCCCGACAAACCCCAACCGACCGCTTGAGGAGACCGACTATGAGCGCACACGACCAGCACGCCACCCCGCGCCCGCCCACGGAGATGTTCGAACCCGAGCCGTGGGATGAGCGCTACTCCGGTCAGGAGGACGTGTGGAGCGGCGCACCGAACCCGCAGCTCGTCGTCGAGGTGTCCAAGCTCGCCGCGGGGTCCGCGCTGGATGTGGGCTGCGGGGAGGGCGGGGACGTGATCTGGCTGGCCCAGCGGGGCTGGTCGGTCACCGGCGCGGACTTCTCACAGAACGGTCTGGCGCGGGCCGCTCGCCACGCTGAGCAGGCCGGCGTCGCCGAGCACATCGACTGGTGGCAGGTCGACGCCCGCGAGCTCACCGCCGACGGACGCGCCTATGACCTCGTGACCACGCACTTCCTGCACCCCCGGGAAGGCGGCATGGTCGATGTCGTGCGCCGCCTCGCTGAGATGGTCGCCCCCCGCGGGCACCTGCTCGTCGTCGGACACGCGCCACCCGCCGGGACGCTGATCCCCGCCGCCGATCCCCGGCGCCGGGCAATGTTCCTCGCCAACCAGCTGCTCCCCGCGCTCCCAGATGACTTCCAGGCGGCCGTGGTCGAGCAACGACCACGAACAGTCACCCGCGAAGGACGAACCATCGACATCGACGACTCGACACTGCTCGCTCGCCGCCGAGCTTGACAACCCCGCCACCAGCACCGGACCGCCGCTTCGGCAACGCCGCGATACGAAGCGGAAGCGAGCGGCTCACGCCCGCCTGGGCGACTAACCAGAAGCTGGGAAGCCCCGACCCCGGCTGCTCGTTCTCGGACTATTGCAGCAGCCCGCGCGGCTGCCGGGTGCGTCGATGCTTGACGCCTTTAGCGGTAGCCAGCACTTCGTGGCCGCGCTGCTCTGCGATCGGCAGCGTTAGGGACAGATCGCTGAACGTGTTTGGCGAATATAGGGGCCCACGCGTGGACCGGCCGGAACCTGCTTCGGTGTCGGCGCAGGTACGCAGCAGCGGCGACGCCGTGTTGTGCATCGAGCCGCGACCGGATGTCAGGGGAGCTGCTGGATCAGCTCGATCAGCTCGTCGCGGCGGTAGCCGTGGTGGCGTGCGAACTGCAGCAGCTCGGTTGCCTTGGCGAGGACGGCGCCTCGTTCTGGGGTGCCTGCCACCTTGACCGCGTGGCCGCGACGGAACTCGAGCAGCCGCTCGTCGCGCAGGAGCCGTAGCGCGCGCAGAACTGTGTTGGTGTTGACGCCGAGCACTGCCGCGAGATCGCGTGCGGGGGGAAGCCGGCCGCCGGGCTTGGCTTCGCCGTCGGCGATCGCGCGGCGGATCTCTGCGGCGACCTGGTCGTGCAGCAGCATCGGGTCGCGGCGGTCGATCTTGACAGACAGCATGATGCTAGCGATAGTAGCGTTAATGGCGCCCATGCTGACTCAGCCCGATGAGAGGTCCAGCGCCGTTCCAGCACCCTTCGAGCTGGGGGTGATCAAGGACGCCCGGCGCCGTCGACGGCGCCGCTGGATCGCGGTGCTCGCAGCCGTGCTCGTCGCCGGCGTGGTGGCGGTGATCGTCGGCTCAGGAGGCGGTGCGCGAAGCGCACGACCGGTCGGCCCGCGGTCTGGACCACGCGGCGGCGTGGTCGAGTCGCCTGCCGCCGCGTTCGAGCAGGACCCGTTCATGGGTGTCGCCTGCCACGTGCCGACCTCGATCAGCTGCGATCGCGTTGGTCTCGCGGTGTGGCTGCGGCGACCCGCGACCGTCACCGCGATGATCGCGGGAGCGCCGCTGAAACTCAACGCCCCGCATTGGACCTATGTCGCGCACGACAAGCGGGGGGCTCTGTACGTGTATGCGGGCTTCCTGCAAACAGCCGGTCTGACGACCCGCTTGCACGTGACCCCTGAATCGAAGTGGACGAACTCCTGGCTTGGGGCCAACGCCCCATCGCCGCTTGTGCGGTTCCGGATCGACTATGGCCACGGGCACGTCGTCGTCACCCAGGAACACGTCTACCTGTCGGCCGGCTGGGGATAGTCGAGGCCCTCGCCGCTCCTGAGACGAGTAGTGCTGGTCGGTCGCCCCTGCGGCACTCTCGCAAGCACTGCCGCTCTCCGTCGACAGCAACAGTCTCGCCACCCCCCGATCGCGGCCTCCGCGCTGCCGCTCTCGGACACAGAGCAGCCACCACGGCGAGCGTTGGCGACGCGCCCCGCGCGGCTGCGTGCGGACAACCTGGGTATCGTCACGGGCGACCGGCCGGATGACCGCATCCGCTGGTCGATGGCAACGCGGGCTCGTGAGGCGCCGTTCACGACCCCGTGGTTCATGCTGGCTATGGGCGCAGTCCGGCGCTGGCCGAGATGACAGGCGGTCGGCGGTGGTGGATCGTTTCGACGATCTCCCGAGTGTCGATGCCCTGGAGGTAGATGCTGGTGATCCCGAGGTGGGCATGTTGGATATGCGGGTGATATGGACGCTCCGCCAGGGATCCCGTTGTGCGCCATCTCGATCGCGGGCGCGTGCCTGAGCTGGTGCGGCGCGAACCGCCTTCGGACGCCCGCCTGTGCGGCGAGGCGACGTAGCTCACCTCGCGCCGCGGTTGCCGACCACCCACGACCGCGGGTCGGGCCAGCAAGGACGCAGAACAAGGGTCCGATCGGGAGCTGGACGCGGTGCTCGGCCCAGCGAGCGACGTGCTCCCACGCCCAGTCATCCATGCCGACAGTCCGGCGCTTGCCGCCCTTCCCCGAGCGGACCAGCACGGACCCGGTCTTCGGATCCAGATCAGTCTCGGTCAATGCGAGCGCTTCGCTGATCCGTAGGCCAGCGCGCCACAGGATCGCTATCAGACCACGAGTCCTGTCGGCATACGGTCCTGGTCCGGCTTGGCGCATCACGAGGATGATCTCCTCAACGGTCGGCGGGTCGGCCGGGTAGCGCAAACCTTTGTTCGGCGGCGCGCACCCAGCCCAATGTCCCGGAGTCGCGGCCGACGACCTGAGCCGGCCGGTGACATCCGTCAATCTCTGCTCGGACACGATGTCCTCCCATAAGGTCAGCCCGGCATACGGCGGCGCCCGGTGCCGAGCGCTTACATAATCGACCGGAGCGTCCCACGAGACCGCGTCGGCGCCAAGAGGGCGCGGTACGCTGACGGGGATGACGTTCAACCGCATCACCGTACGTGCCGATCAGATGGACGGTGTTCCGTGTATCCGCGGTCTGCGGATCCCGGTCGCGACCGTCGTCGGGATGGTGGCCGAGGGCATGAGCACCGACGAGATCCTCGCCGCCTACCCGGACCTCGAAGCTGCCGATATCCAGGAAGCGCTCCACTACGCGGCCGAAGCTGTCCGCGAGCGTGAGCTGCCACTCGCGGGTTGAAGTTCCTGATCGACAACGCGCCCTCGCCGATCCTTGCCCACGAGCTCGCACGTCTTGGTCACGACGCCGTCCACGTTCGCGACCTCGAGATGCATGCCGCGTCAGACCAGGAGATCTTCAAGCATGCCGCCGAACAGGATCGCGTGGTCGTCTCGGCGGACACCGACTTCGGCAGCTCCTGGCAGCCCGCAAAGAGACCAAACCGTCAGTGATCCTGTTCCGGCACGGCAGCCAACATCGACCTGCCGACCAAGTCGCTTTACTCACGACCAACCTGCCGCAGCTCGAGCAAGCGCTCCAGACCGGCGGCATCGTCGTGATCGCACCCGACCGAATCCGGATCAGGGCGCTCGCTCCTTCCATAGCCCAGCAACAACCAGAGCGGCAGCCTCGACCATCCTTGCCAACGCTACCCGTCGACGCCTGAAACGGTCGCCAGCACCTCGTGGCCGCTCTGCCGAAAGACCGGCAGCGTTCGACTGGCTGGCTAAACGTGCGTTTGGCGAGGACCGGGGAAGACCTGCCGCCGGCGCTGACCCCTGCTTTCAGTCCAGGACTTATGAGTCCGACTGGCCCGCAGGCCACCGGCAATCTCGCGGGGACGCTGAGCGCGGTGATCCGCGTGCGGCCTGCACCACGACAGCTGCAGCAGGTCGGGGATCTCGCCCAGCGCACACCCGAGGTCGTCGACTGCCGACGGATCACCGGAGATGACTGCTACATCATGACCGCGCACGTACGCGACATCGAGCACCTCGAAGAGGTCATCGATCGATTCGCGGCCCACGGACAGACGACAACATCGATCGTCCAGTCCGCCCCGGTCTCCGCTCGCGGGCTGGCCCTGAACGACAACCAAGGGCGCACTCCCTCCGCGACCACTCCGGCGTTCCAATCATCGGCCGCTACCGCGCATCCCGCCGCCGCGAGCTGACCGACGCGCGGGCCCATGTCCGCGCCGGCCCTGGCGACAACCGTGAGCGACGCCAATGTCCGCAGGTCACGAGCGATCCTTGACCCCGATGCCGAATCTCAGTTCGACACGTCGGCTGGGTCCGTCGGCCGGCGTGGCGAGCCTGGCCTTTCTGCCGGCTGCCGAGCGCGTTCCAGCCAGCCGCGGATCGAGCGCACGTACACGGCGGCGACGGCGGCTCCGCGCCGATGATCACCCACCTGGCGATGTGCGTCACAACACCAGCGGTCGACGGCCAGACGGCCAGACGGCCAGACGGCGAAGGCCAGCGTTACCTGGGCGGCCGCATCAGCGGTCAGCGTAACGCCCACGTCGCGGTCACCATGACCAACAAGTGACGCACGACAGGCGCGTCCAACTGGGACCGCACCGTCGCCTCGGCGTGGGTGGGCTTGCGTTTGAATGCAACGCTCTACAGCAGCGGGTCGCCGACGACGAGCGAGATGAGCAGCGCCGAGTCACCTTACTCCAGTGACCGTCCGTTCGCGTACTCACCCGAGTGGACCGGCGCGGTTGGCTGCATCCGGAGAACGTCACTCAACAGGTCGGCAGGCGCCCACCGGTCCGCCGGGACGATCAGGGCGCGAGCCATCACCGGTGCCGTCGGGCGGAGGTGGCGGCCCGGACCCGGTGACCAAGAAGCGGCTGCACTCTTGGTGCGCACGCTGGAACGCGGGGCTTTGAATGATCGCCGAGCTCAGGCCAAAGCCGATCCGGATGCCGATGCCGCCAGCGGGGCCGGTCACGATCCGCGGATCGGGGAAGGTCGGCACCCCCGTGAGCGCGCATGCACTTCGCAAGCGAGATCGCGTTCGACTCGCGTTGCGCGACCTGCGTGACAAATGAGCAGCGCGACCAGTTCTGTCTGGCTCGGTACCGACGTCTGGTTTGCTTTGGCTTCGGCTGGCGCTTAGGATCGCGCGATGACTTCTGATGGGGTGCTTAGCTCGGTCACCGTGCAGGGTGAGGGGCGGACGTTGGTGCTGCTGCATGGGGGTCCCGGCCTCGTCGACTATATGGGCCTTCTGGATTCAGAAACGGAGGGGTGGCGACGCGTCCGCTATCAGCAACGGGGTCACCCGCCCTCAGCGGTCTCCGGTCCGTTCACCGTCCAGCAGCATCTTGATGATCTGATCTCGGTACTAGACGGTGTTGGGACGGAACGATGCGTTGTGCTTGGGCATTCGTGGGGCGGTCATCTCGCGCTACAGGCGGCCTTGGCGGTTCCCGGGCGGATCGATGGTGTGTTATTGGTTGACCCATTCGGGTCTGTCGCTGACGGCGGCGCAATCGCGATGGCTGAGACGCTGGCAGCGCGGCTATTGCCGCACAGCCGTCAGCGAGCGGCCGAGGTCGGCGAGCAGATCGCCGCTGGTAACCATTCAAACGAGCTGGGTACCGAGTTTTTGGCATTGCAATGGCCGGGATACTTCACCGACCCCGAGCACGCCCCGCCACTACCCCCAGGCCTGTCTCTTAACCTCACTTGTAACGGCGAGACAATGGCCTCGGTGTTCGACGAACTTCAAAGCGGGTTCGCTGAACGGCTGGGTGACTGCGAGCCGCCCGTTGAGCTGATCGTGGGTCAAGGCAGCCCGATCCCGTTTGCGGTCAGCGAGCAGACGGCCGCGTTGCTGCCGAATTCGCGGTTGACGATCACCCCTGATGCCGGCCATCTTCCCTGGCACGAGCGGCCTGGTTGCGTGCGTGCCGCGCTCGCTCGACTATAAGGTCGGCGAGGATCGGGTAGGTGCCGGGCTCACCCCGGCACCCCCCACACCACCGGACATGCGGGTCCGCATCCGGCGGTTCGCTCAGCGTTCCCGGAAACGACGGTAAGGATCGCTGAATCCTTGCAGGCCTTGGCTGGCCCAGTATCTGTTCGGCATCGCGACGGCGAGGGGTTTGGACCCCGCGATCCGCCAGTATCCCTTGCGCGAGCTGCCCCATTGACGGGCGTTCGTTTCAGAGATACCGAGTGCTCGCAGGTTACGCCTCCGCGTGCGGGGGCGCTTCCATTCCTTCCATCGCACCTGCCGTAACCGACGCCGGAGCCATTCGTCGAGGTCCTCGAACACAGTCGGGGTGTCCGCCAGCTGAAAATAGGCGGTCCATCCGACCGTGAAGCGGTTGATCTCCCCGATCCGCCGCTCCATCGAGACACTCCAACGCCGCGAGGTCAACGCGCGCAGGCGGTCCTTCGCTCTTCGCAGAGCTTTGGGGTCCACCAGCACCCTGACCTCTCCCAAGCGAGGCCGCAAACAAAACCCGAGAAAGGGCCTGCGCAGCGACCGGGCTACCACCGACTTCTGATGGTTGACCCGGAGCTTGAGACGTTCCTCGACATAGCGCGTGACGCTCACCATGACTCGCTCGCCTGCACGGCGGCTGTGAACGTAAATCCGTCCATCATCCGCATAGCGGACGAACCGATGCCCGCGCCTCTCCAGCTCCCAGTCCAGGTCATCAAGCATGACGTTCGAGAGCAGCGGCGAGAGCGGAGAGCC
>JBOGYJ010000320.1:0-12422 GCA_050696795.1 Solirubrobacteraceae bacterium
TGGAGGCGGTGGGCCAAACGGTGGGCTAAATCTTGGGCTAAACCCCTGTTCTGAGCTTCGCCACAGCGGCACTCCCGCCGACGCTGCCGCTCTCCGTGGAGACGGGCACGCTCGCGGCCGTCTCGCACGACGTCGCCGCTGCTGCAAACGGACACAGGCAGCCATCGAAGCGTGTGGGTCGAGACACCCGCGGAAACGCGAAGGCAGGTCTGAGCCGGCCACCGCGCGTCCGCCCTCGTATTCGCCAATTCCGGAGACAGCACAAGGCTGGCGAAGCGCGACATCACTGCAGGAACAACGGCATCCACGGCGACACTGCAGAAGTCGGTGGCTCGGCGGACTGGAGTGCTACGCTGCGTAGCCATATGGAGGCCAGGACGATCGCTCAACGGGAGCTTCGCAACAGCATCGGCGAGGTGTTGCGAAACGCCGAGGCTGGCACTGAGTTCACGATCACGGTGCGTGGCCGGCCTGTAGCGAGACTCGGCCCGGCCGGGCGCCCGGCGGTCCGAAGGGCGGATGTCGACGCGAACACGGTGATGCACGTGCTTTCCGCAACGCCGGTGGACCACGCGTTCGCTGCGGACCTCAAGGAAGTCCGCGGTCTCGAGGCTCCTGCGGGTGACCCGTGGCCGACCGCCTGACGCGCGTTACTTGACACCTCGGTGGTGATCGCAGACGCCGACGCTCTCCAGCTCGCGCCCAGCGATACCGCGGCGATCTCCGTGATCACGCTCGGCGAGTTGAGAGCGGGCGTTCGGCTGGCTGCTGACGCCGAGATTCGGGCCGCCCGCCAGGCGAGGCTCGCGGCGATCCGCGCTACGTTCGAGCCGCTGTTCGTAGACGAGGCGGTGGCCGAGCAGTACGGCGAGGTGCTCGCCATTGCCCGGTCGCAGAAGCGAATGACCAAGGCCACCGACCTGCTGATCATCGCCACCGCTGCTGCGACTGGGCGGGTCCTCCACACATTGGATACGTCCCAGGCCGAGCTCGCTCGTGTCGTGGGAGTGGCCGTCGGGGAGGACGATGCTACCCAGCGGTAAGCTGACGCTCCTTCTTCCGGGCCGGACGTGCAGGAACCGGAAGCGCCGTCCCCTGACCCCTTCGGCGACAGTGGGCTATCCATTTAGCTCAGGTGGAACTCGACGCCGGCCGCCACGCGCCCGTTGATCCGACGGCACTTGCCGCGTAGACCCCAGTCGGACGGCCCGTGCGGCTTTCGAGGCGACGGAGCACTGTCGGCGGCCTGGCTCGCGCTCGGCTGCGAGGGTGGCCGGCGACGTGCAACCTGACTCAAATGGATAGCCCGTCGGCGGACAAAGCAGAACGGTTGTTCTGTTCGCCTCTGCAAACCTTTACTGATACAGTAAAGGCATGACGAGGATCTCTACAAAGAACCAGATCACACTTCCCGTCGCAGCCCTTGAGGAAGCCGGTCTGCGGGCGGGCGAGGCGGTCACCGTCGAGCCGACTGGCGATGGCGAGCTTCGCGTCCGGCGCGCTGCTCTCGCCTTCGAGGATGCATTCGGTGCTTTGACCGGCGAGTATCCGCGCGGCTATCTGGATCGGCTTGACCGAGAGGACGCCGGGCGGTGAGACGACTGCTCGACGCCGATGTTCTGATCAGCGCGCTGGACCGCAACGATGCCCACCACCCCCAAGCGCGGCATCTGCTGACCGAGTGGCGCCAACGTCAAGATGCCGTGATGATCAGCGCGATCAATCTCAGCGAGGTCTTGATTGCACCGTCAGCCAACTCCTCGCGCTTGACGAACGCTCGAGAGGCGATCGCAGCACTGGGCATCGAGGCGCACCTGCCCAACGAAGCGATCGCGGTCGACGCGGCCCGGCTTAGGCAGCGCTATCCCGTCAGCCTGCCCGACGCCTATTGCCTGGCGACCGCCAAGCACACCAGATCGACCCTGGCTTCCTTCGACCAGAAGGTCCTCAAGGCCGCCAAGGCCGAAGGTCTTGGCGTCATCTGACCGCGGGGAACCCAGCGAGTCCAGCATCCCGCGACACGGAGCGGAAGTCGGACCCGGGTGACCGGATCGCGAGGCAGGGAGCGTCTCGACCTACTCCTGCTTCCTGATCGGTGTCGGCAGACGGCAGCCGTGCCGAGGCTGCCCCGCCGGCGACAAAGCAGGTTCTGCTCGAGCGGCGACGATGACGCACAACGAGGGCTGGACGGGCTCTCCTCTTGCGCCGGGGTGAGATACCTGGGATTCAACTGATGCTGACCCAGGTGGCCGACGGTGTCTGGGTCCGGCAGAGCGAGTGGGTCTGGGTAGTTCCGACCAGATCTCACCGTCAGCGCCGCGTCAAATATCGCGAGAGGCGACAGCTCACGCAGGATCCGCCGGTAACGCTGTCCCGGCGACGGGTGCTCCCGGGCGGATCGAGTTCGACAACCGTACCGAGAACACGGTCTCCTGCTCGGGGATGCTGCGGGCGCTGACCGTCCCCCCGTGTGCCTCCACCAGCTGGCGCACGATGGCCAACCCCAGACCGCTCCCCCCGGCCGCACGACTGCGGGATTTTTCCGCGCGCCAGAAGCGGTCGAACACGTGCGGTAAATCCGCCGCAGCGATGCCCGCGCCACGGTCGAGCACATCGATTACCAGATCCCATCCGTCGACTCGTGCGTGGATGTCGATCGAGCCGCCCGACCGGCTGTGACGGATCGCGTTGGAGACGAGGTTACGCAACACCTGACGTAGCCTGTCCGGATCCGCCCACACCCTCACGTCTGGACCGTCCAGGTTGATCGAGACCTGGGCGGCCTCGGCTGGAGCGGCGAGCGCTGAGCCGGCCTGCCGCAGCAGCGGCAGCAAGCTGACGTCCTCCCGTTGCAGCTCAAAGCGGCCTGAGTCACCAAGGCTCAGCACCTGGAGGTCATCGACCGTGCGCTGCAGGAGCATCGCCTCCTCGAGGAGTGAACCGATGAGCGTCTCATCCTTGGCGGCCAGGCCGTCCCGTGCCGCCTCGAGCCACGCGCGAATGTTGGCCAGGGGCGTGCGCAGCTCGTGCGCGATGTCACCGATCGCCGCCTGGCGCTGCTGCTGCATCTGCGCCTGCGTGCGCACCATCCGGTTGAAGGCCCGCGTCAGGTGGGCGATCTCATCGTCGCCGGAGACCTCGACCACCTCGGTCACGTCGTTCGCCTCGACGCCCCTGGCCGCCGCGGTGAGCGCTCGCAGCGGCCGCACGAGCCGGCCACCGGCCAGTAACGTCGCCCCCATGGCCAGGGCGATCACGAGCATCGCGGTCTCCGCGATGCGTCGCTCGTTCTGCGCTGAGAAGACCAGCGCCGTGCGCTGTCGGGACGGAACGGTTATGTAGAGCACGGCGGCCGGTGCTACCCAGGCGCTCAGCTGCTCGCGGCGCGCCGCGTCGAGGCAACGCTGGGTCGCGCGCCGGGCGGCGACACGATGCGAGGGGGGCATCCAAGTGAAGTTGGCCAGCACGGTGACGTCCGGAAGCCTGTCGGTCTTTAGGCAGACATCCGTCAACTCGATCAGGGCATCCGCCGCGGGCTCCTGGTCGGGCATGAAGGCCGTCGCCACCTTTGCGGTCCCGCATTGCACCCCGGCCGCCCGCTCGCGGCTGCTGACGACCGGACGGCCCGAGGCTGTTACCGACACCCTCCCCCCGCCTGCCTTGGCCCTCACGCAGGACAGGACCTCCTCGGTGAGGTTGTCGAGTTTCGCGCGATCGGCAGTGGTCAGCCTCAACGGCCCAACGGCTGCGGGATCGATGCGGCTGGCCGGCGCACGGGGGTACAGCGTCGGATCGACGTGCAAGGGGTCGATCACCGCAACCGGCGAGCCGGCCGGGAGCCTTCGGGCACCAGTCCGCGCGACAGCAAGCGTCCGGTCGGAGAGTCCCGCGAGCTCGATCTGCAGCGCGGCTCGGCTCGCGAGATCCTGGACCAGGGGCGTCACGCCCGCCCAGCCGCGGTGCGTGGCGCCGTAGTGCAGGAGCGCCCGATAGACGGTCGCGACCTCAGCTCGCGTGCTCCGGTTGGCCCGATTGATCCCCTGGTTGAGAATCAGTGTCGCCAACCACGCAGTGGCCGCCACCGAAAGCACGATCACCACCAGCGTCAGCAGTGAGAGGCGGACCAGCAGGCTACGGCGCATGCTGGGAGACCGGATGGTCGAGCCTGTACCCCACCCCGTAGACGGTGATCAGCATCCGTGGCCGGCGAGCGTCATCCTCGATCTTCTTACGCAGGTTCTTGACGTGCCCGTCCACGGTGCGCTCGGTGATGAAGTTGGAGAAGCCGTGCAGGTGGTCGAGCAGCTGGGTCCGGGTATAGACCCGTCCCGGACTGGAGCCGAGAACCTCCAGGAGACGGAACTCCGCTGGTGTGCATTCGATCACGCGCCCATCCAGTGTCACCACGTGCCGGCCCGGATCGATGCGCAGCGCGCCGATGTGCAGCGTCGCTTCCCCCGAGACGCCGGTGCTCGCACGCCGCAATACCTTGCGCACCCGAGCCATGAGCTCGCGCGGTCCGAACGGCTTGGTCACGTAATCGTCGGCGCCAAGGTCGAGTCCCAGGACTATGTCGTCCTGAGTTGAACGCGCCGTGAGCATGAGGATTGGAACGTCCGACTCACCTTTGAGGACGCGGCACACGTCCCAGCCGTCGACGACCGGCAACATCAGGTCGAGGATGATCAGATCGGGGCGCCGGCGCCGCGCTTGATCGATCGCCCGCCGGCCGTCGGCGACCAGCGCGACGCCATAGCCCTCGCGCTCGAGGTAGCGACGTAGGACCTCAGCCAGCTTGGGATCGTCCTCGGCGACCAGGATCTCGGTCGGCATTGGGGGGATGGTAGGCCGCACACATCCGTCGACAGCTCGAGGCCGCGACCCGCACAGGAACCACACAAGTTCCCCACGGTTGCCACAAAGTCGCGTGTGAGAGTCACCAGCCGTGAAGACGAATCGTCGAGATCGGCGCCGAGGCGGCCTCCTGATCGCCGGCCTGCTGGTGGTCGCCGCCATCGCCGCCGCGGTGCTCGGCGCGATCACGGCGGTGCGCGGGCCGCATTCGACCCACCGTCAGGATCCGCGACTTCAGACGACTGCCGTCATCCGAACGACCCTCGTCACGACGGCGAGGTTCCACGGGTCCGTCGGCTTCACCGTCGGGCGGACGGTCAATGACCCCGCCGGGGGCACGATCACGGCGCTCCCATCGGCGGGCCGCACGGTGCGGCGCGGCCAGCCTCTGTACTGGGTCAACGATCAGCCCGTCGTCGTGTTCTACGGCAACTCGGCGCTGTTCCGCAAGCTGCGGGTGCCCGCCGCCGATACCGATGCCGGCGACGATCGTGATCTTCCACCTGCCCCTGTGGTCGCAGCTCGGCAGACGCTGCAAGCGGCGCGACGGCAGATCGCCACAGACCAGCTGACGCTCCACCAGGCGGCGCTCCAGCAGGCAACCAGCGGCCGCGCGACGCTGCTGCAGGCGAGCACGCAGCTGCATTCCGACCGCCTGGCGCTCGCAGCGGCGAGGCGCGAGCTGACAGCGGACGAGCAGCTCGGGTGCCCCGCTGCGTCTTCGACGACCGTGGGTACGCCCTCCGCGCCACCGAGCGGCCCCACCAGCGACGGTTCGAGCACCGCGGGCTCGGGCGGGGGATCGAACGGACCGGGCGGCGCTCTCTCGAGTTCAGGCTCGAGCAGTGCCAAGGTTCGGCACGCTCACGACACAAGCGGCTCCGACACCACCCCGCAGACCGGCACCACCACCCCGCAGACCGGCACCACCACCCCGAGGCCCACGGCTCCGTCCGTGGCAAACGAGCAGGACAGCGGCGAGACAACCACCACGGCCACGCTTTCGGCCCAGATCGTCCCCGGTGGTTCCGATACCCACTACTACTTCGAGTACGGCACCTCGACCGCCTATGGCTCCAGCAGTGTGAGCGCCGATGCCGGGTCGGGAGACGATCCGGTCCAGGTCAGCGCGCTGCTCACGGGGCTTCGGGCCGACACGAGTTACGTGTACGCACTGGTGGCGACGAATGCAGGCGGCACGACCTTCGGGACCTCGGAGACCTTCACCACGGCGTCGTCGTCGTGCGCAGCGCAACACCAGACGATTACGGCTGACAGGCAGGCGATCGCACAAGACCTGCTTGCGTCGCGTGGCGACAGGGCGGCGGTCGGCGGCTCCACTCAGAGCGACCGGCACCAGGTGCAGTCCGATGAAGCTGTCGCCCGCGCAGACGCCCAGGCCCTACGACGGGCCGAGCGCGCTGTGCCGCACCGCACCGTGACTGACATGCGGGGCGCCGACGTCGCACTGGTCGCCCAGAATCTGGCCGCGCTCGGCTACTACAGCGGCAGCACCGCCAAAGCGAACGTCGTCGCCTACACCCGCACGCTCGCCGCCGCAGTGCGACGCTGGCAAGCGGCCGTCGGCATCGAGCCGACGGGCGCGCTCGCTCCTGATCAGGTCGTGATCCTCCCGGGCCCGACTCGTATCGCCGCTATCCACGGGATTGTCGGCGGACACGCGAGCTCTCCGGTGCTGTCGCTCTCGGGGACGGCAAAGCTTGTCAACTTCCATGGCAGCGGTGACCTGCGCCGCGGCCAGGCGGTGCGGATAGCCGTCCCAGGTGCAACTCCCGCAACCGGGCGGATCCGGAGCGTGTCACCAGATGGGAACGCACTGGCTGCACAAGCCACTATCGACAATCCAGCGGCCCTCCCGGCATCCAAGTCCGCGGTGGTCACGGTGACGACCGAGCGGCGACCGCGCGTCCTCGCCGTACCGGTCGAGGCGTTGGTAGCGCGGCCCGGTGGGGGCTACGCCCTGCAGCTTCCCGGCGGCTACCAACTGCGGGTCCGTGTCGGTCTGATCACGGGCGATTTGGCCGAGGTCTCGGCCAACGGCCTCCGTGCAGGCATGCAAGTGGTGACGGCCGCATGAGGCACGGCGCCGAGGGCGCGGCCGACCAGCCGGCACTGGAGTTGAACCGCGTCACCAAGGTATACCCAGGCGCGGTCGTGGCACTGGACGGCGTCTCGCTGCGGGTCGCGCACGGCGACGGCGTCGCGATCGTGGGAGCCTCCGGCTCGGGCAAGTCCACGCTGCTGCACCTGATGGGCACACTCGACCGACCGAGCGCCGGCGAGGTTCTGCTCGACGGACACCGGACCGGCGAGCTGACGGACCGTCAGCTCGCGGCGCTGCGAGCGCACCACCTGGGTTTCGTCTTTCAGCACTTCCACCTGTCCGACAGGCTGAGCGCCACCGACAACGTCTGCTCCGGCCTGCTGTACAACGGCGTTCCACGCAGCCGCCGCCGGGTACTCGCGCTCGAGGCGCTCGATCGCGTGGGGCTCACCGAGCGCGGTGGGAACTTCCCGTATCAGCTATCCGGCGGTGAGCGCCAGCGGGTGGCCATCGCCAGAGCGGTGGTGCACCGCCCGGTGCTGCTGCTGGCCGACGAGCCGACCGGTGCGCTCGACTCAGTAACCGGACGGGCCGTTCTCGATCTGCTCTTGGAACTGCATGCCGCCGGCACCACGCTCGTGATCATCACGCACGACGCGAGCGTGGCGGCTCGCCTCCCCGCGCGGGTGGAGATCGCCGACGGGCAAATCCGCCGTGTGGAAGGACTGCAGGCGTGAGTCAGCCGCTTCCCCAGCCCGGACGCCTGTCACCGCTTGACGTGCTCCAACTCGCGACCCTTGGGCTGCGCTCGCGTCCGCTCCGCGCCGTCCTGTCGACGGTCGGCATCGCGATCGGCATGGCAACCCTGGTGCTCGTGGTGGCGATACCGCAGTCCAGCAACGCAGCACTGCTGGCCAAGCTTGCCGAGCTCGGCAGCAATCTGATCGAGGCAGAGGCTCAACCGCAGCCCGGCCTACCGGTCTCGTTTCCGGCGGACGCATCGGCGATGGCCGCCCGCGTCCACAGCGTCACGGCGGTTGCCGCGCTGGGCGACACGGGGGCCGTCGTGCGACGCAACCCACTGATCGACCCGCAGACGACGGTCGGCCTGAACGTGCTTGCCGGCACGACGAATCTGCTCGGTGTGGTGAGCGGATCGATGGACGCAGGCCGGTTCCTGAGTCCGGAGACGGCAGGTTTTCCCGTCGCTGTACTCGGCTACAAGGCGGCGACCAGCCTGGGGGTGGACGAGCCTTCGACGAGAACACGCCCGGTCCACGTGCTGATCGGCTCGCGCGCTTTCACCGTAATCGGGATCACAGCACCGATGCCGGTCACCTCAGACCTCGACTGGGCAGTGTTTGTGGGCTGGAACGCCGCACGAGCCGACCTGCATTGGAACGGACGGGCCACCGTCGTATACGTACGAGCCCCGGACGACCGACTCGGCGCGGTCTCGGCGCTACTCGCGCCGACGCTCTACCCGTTCGAACCCGGCTATGTCAACGTCAGCGCGCCGTCGGACGCTCTGGCTGCGAAGCGGGCGGCACAGTCGACCAGTTCGGGGTTGCTGATCGGTCTGGCCGCCGTGTCGCTGTTGGTTGGAGGGGTTGGCATCGCGAACACGATGTTCGTGGCCGTACTCGAGCGCAAACCAGAGATCGGGCTTCGGCGCGCCCTCGGCGCGACCCGCAGGCAGATCCGTCTGCAGTTCCTCGGCGAGGCGGTCGCGCTTTCCGCCCTCGGTGGGCTAGCCGGAACCAGCGTCGGCTCGTTGGGAGCGATCGCGTACGCCCTGTGGGAAGGCTGGCCGGTCGTCCTGCCGCTGGCGATCGTCGCCGCGAGCGTGGCCGGCGCGATCGCCGTCGGCGCGATCGCGGGGCTCAACCCTGCCATCCGCGCGGCTCGGCTCCCGCCGACCGAAGCACTCGCGAGCCCCTGAGCAGCAACCCCGAGGAACCCAGTTGACACAGCACCCAGCAGAGGAGTAACCATGAGAATCAGGAACACCGCGATGAGCGTTGCGGCATGCACGGTCGTCGTGACCGCAGTAGCTGCCTGCGGCTCGAGCGGAGCACCGGCGTCCGCAGCCAACAGCCCCCCCGCCGTCACTCATCAGCCAGAGCACAAGCCCACGAAGACGACGAGCCCGATTCCCCGGTCCCGTCCCCGCGAGCAGCTTGACGCTTCGAGCAGCCAGACGGCAGCGCTCTACGCCCCGTACCAACAGTGCCTCGCCGAGCACGTAGCCCGGGGGCAGATCAACAGCTCTCATGTCCACAAGGGCGTACCACGCTGGAAGACGGCCAGCCCCGTGGCGCTGAAGGCCTGCTTGCCCTACAAGCCGCTGCCGCCGTGGCAATACGACCCAGCCAACCCGAAGGCGCTGGGGTTTGCGGAACAGGTCGCGGCTTGCCTGCATCGACACGGCGTCCGCTACGCGGACGTCGACGATCCAGCCGGGGCCGACGAGATCGGGATCGCGCTGGGCGGCTCACAGAACGATCCGACCTCGATCACCCTCGGGTTGCGCGACACCCCGATCTGCGAAGAGCAGGTGGTTCGGGCTGGTGGCAGCTGAGCCCAGTCAACTCCAAGCGCTGGCGCGGGCGATCACGGCAGCGGTCTTGCGCCGGACGGGACCGCCCGGCTCCGCAGGCACGAAGCGCCCGAGCACCGCCGCGTCGTAGGCCGCGCGGCGCTCGGGCGTAAGTCCGGCCAGCGAGGGCGCGTAGCGCGTCGCCAGCACGCAGGCGGCGGCCGCGGCAGCATCGGGCCAGCTGACCTCGAGCTCCGCCACCGACACGTCAACGTCAGTGAGGCCGGCGCTGGTCAGCAACGCGCGCACCGCGTCCGCCGCCATCGTGTAGCTGCCGATGTCGAACGCGCGCGGGAACGGCGGCTCGGCATCGGCGCCGGCGAGCTCCTCGCAGAACGCGCCGAACGGGACGAGCGGATGACCCTCTGTCCGGCAATCCGCTCCGGATCCTCCTCATAACACACCTCCGACATCGAACAAGGAGCAGGACATGCGACCGAGACCGACTAACGGCACGTTGACGCCAACGACAAACGCCGGTCTGCTGCGCCGTGCCCGGCGAGCCATGGCAGCGGCGCTGATCGGTGCAGGCGCAACTGCCGCCTGTGTGCTGGCCCTCGGCGCGGCGACCGCATCGGGCGACACCGGCACATCCACGGAATCGGCGACTTGCGCCGCGTCCAACCCTCCGAACGAGATGACCCTCGTTGCCGGCACCCCACAGATCACCACGCTCTACACCGGGTTTGCGACCACGCTGCAGGTTGCGCTCAGTAACAGCAACGGCTGCGCGGTCACTGGTGCCGCGGGAATCCCGGTCACGTTCAGCGCACCCACAAGCGGCGCCAGCGGCATGTTCTCCGGCAGCGGTGCCAGCAGCGTCACCGTCGGCAGTGACTCCTCCGGCAACGCCACCGCAACGGCGCTCACCGCCAACGACACCGCCGGCAGCTACACGGTCACCGCCAGCTCCCAATACGGGTCCATCAGCTTCTCGCTCACCAACACAGCCAACGGCGTGCCGGCAACCATGGTCCCGGAATCGCCCTCCAGCAGCAGCACGAAAGTGTCAAGCAACTACGCGCAGCCGCTCAGCGTGAAAGTGCTCGACGTCAACGGCAACCCCGTGCCCGGAGCGACCATCACCTACACGATCGCTGACGGCACGACCATGTGCGGCCAGAGCACGGCCGCGACCGCGACCTTCGCCCAAGACGCCGGCACTGAAGCCACCGCCACTACCGACACTGCCGGCATCGCCAGCTCCCCACTGCTCACCGCCAACAGCGCCAGCGGGACGTTCACCGCGACAGCCGCCATCACAAGCGCCACCGGCAACGGCAGCGGCACCACCGACTCGAGCGGCAGTGATAACGTGTCTGCAAACGACGCCAGCGCGGATTCACAGACCACGCCCGGTGAGCCAACGCCAGTGAGCTTCACGCTCACGAACCTCGCTGGCAGACCGCAGCTCACAGCCGGCGCTCGCCCCTCGCAGACGACCGCTGTGGGACGCCGCTTTCCGATAGCACTCCACGCGACCGCCACCGACGCCGCCGACAACCCCGTGGCCGGCGTGCCGATCACCTTCACAGCACCCAAAGCTGGTCCGAGCGGACGCTTCATCACCCATGCCCGCGACCGCCAAACGGGCCGCAAACGCACCACGCGACGCCGCGTAGTCGTGGTCAAGACCAATCGCTGCGGGATCGCAGCAGCCCCGGCCCTTGACGCCAATCATCGCGCCGGAAGCTACACCCTCAAGGCGACCGCGCCGCACACCAAGCCCGCGGCGTTTGCGCTGCTCAACAGACGCAGGCGGGGGCGTTGATGGCCGGGCGCGACACAGCGTGCGACCACAGCCGCACCCGCCGAGACGCAGGCGTGAGGCCACCACGCGGCCCGAGCGCCCCTCGCTGTCAATGTCGGGCGCCGAAATGCAGACAAGCAGCCCCGCGCGGATGGGAGCTCAGGCCTAGCGGAAGGGCCTAGCGGCTCCGCTCGCCGCTACGGAATGACCACCTGTGACGCTCAACACGCAACCGGGTCGGTATGACCAGCGCCCGAACCATCCCGCGATCAACCCATCCACATACTGAACGGCGGTCACAACCAATGAAGTTCTGCGGCATGACGAAATGGTCGTGAACCCGCCCGACGTCACACCTTTGCCCGACAGCCACCGCCAGAAGCAGAAGCGGTTCAGCGATCTCGACCACCTCATCAACAGACCTCCGTTCACGAAGCTGCAGGCGTGTGGTCAGGTGCCGACGGTCGGATGAGCACCAAGCAGCAGACTGATAGCGCGAGCCCTTCTGTCGCGATGAGATGGCGGCAGCCGTGCGGAGGGTGACGAGCACCATGCACGCACGCGATAGCGCGGGGGCGAGCCAATCGCGCTGTCCGCTTTCGACGAGCATCCGGAGGCAGCGGTCGTTGCGACCCCGGCAGCCCTGCTCGTGGTCGACCCGGCTTGCCAAGGGCCGCCCGGCGCGAGCCTCGTCATCCAAGCACGCGACCGTCCGCGCTCCCGATCGCGTTGCCGCCGCTGAACCGAAGCGGCCACGACCGAGCGGCGGCACGATGCTCACCACGCTGCTCCTGTCGGACAGCGGCCACACACCGAGACGAGGACCGCGCTGCTGCTGTCTGTCCATGCAACGGGGCAGTCTCGACGTCGGATGTTGAGACTGCCCCAATCACGAAAAGTCGGACGCGTCGACCTTCTCGGCGACGGCTGCCGTGGCTTCCGCTTCAGTCAGGCCGCTAGGCGAAGCAGCAGCCGGTGCGGGACTGCCCTGCGGGCGACAAAGGAGAAGCGCGGGCTGGGCGAACAGCCCCGACGGCCGCAACGCCCGTACCCAGGCGCGAGACCGGAAGCGTTACCCATCTGTTATGAGAGCAGCCGTCAGCCCAGCGCGGCTTTGAGGGGCCCGCCGTAGCCGGTATCGGATAATCACCGGG
>JBOGYJ010000321.1:0-7751 GCA_050696795.1 Solirubrobacteraceae bacterium
GGGTCTCCAGCCCGCGGACGCGCTCATGCGCCGCCGCCATCTCCGCACGGCGAGCAACCTGCCGGTCGCCGCAGAACGCGTCAAGCGCATCGAGCTGGGCGGTGGTCAGCATCAGCTTGCGGTGCTCATGCTGGCCGTAGAAGGACAGCATGCGGCTGCCGAGCTCACGCAGGTCGGCCACGGTCGCCGCGCGTCCGCAGACGTAGGCCCGGGTTCGCCCGTCGGGCCAGACCCGACGGGCGAGCACCAGTTCCTCGGCGTCGGCCGGAATGCGCTCATCACCCCCCTGGTGTTGGGGGTCCGATGGCGGGGAGAAACCAGGGGGCAGCTCGAAAACGCCCTCGACATATGCCTCAGTCGCACCGTCGCGAACGATGCCGGCGCGGGCCTTGCCTCCCAGCAAGAGGTCGAGCGCGTGAGCGAGCAGCGTCTTCCCAGCACCGGTTTCACCGGTGAGAACGTTCAGCCCCGGGGCCAGCCGCAGCTCGGCCCGCTCCATCAGCAACAGGTTCTCGACGCGAAGCTCGTAGAGCACGCGCCCAGTTCTACGCCCAGCCCCGGACGGAACGACGCGAACAGGCGTTCGTCCGCCGCTTTGTTCTAAATATGGAACAACGCGCAGGGAGAAGCTCAGCGCAGCGTCGCCAGACGCCCGAACTTCTCGTGCAGGCGTCCGTAGAAGCTGACGCCCGCGAGCTGCGCCAAACAGCCCTGGTTGTCGACGAAGCGGGCCTCGAGGCGGCCGCCGGCGTCCAACACCGCGACCGGGCGGCCGTCGAGAACCACGTCGACCGGCTCATCATCGGATCGGTTCTCGATCGTCAGCGTGTCGCCGGGCGCCACGACCAGGGCGCGCGCGGTCAGCGAGTGTGGGGCAATGAAGGAGACGACCATGCCCTCCACGCCCCAGGCCATCACCGGCCCGCCGTTGGCGAGGTTGTAGCCGGTCGACCCTGCCGGCGTGGCGACGACCAGGCCATCACAGCGAACGCTGCCGATCTCATCCTCCCCGACCGAGTAGGCAAGCGTGGCGACGCGCTGGCCGTGCTTGCGCTCGACGGAGACATCGTTGATCGCGATCAGGTCGCCCTCCCCCACGCGCGCGGCGATCCCGGGCAGGCCAAGCACGTCGAACTCGCGCGCGAACGCCCGCTCGAATGCGACAAGCGCCTCCTCGCGCTCGACCATCGCCAGGAAGCCGACCTCGCCGAAGTTGACGCCGAACACGGGCACGCCGGTGCCGGCGTAGCGCCGGAGGCCCCGCAGGATCGTGCCGTCGCCGCCGAGCGCGAAACAGAGATCCACCTCCTGCGGCTCCTGCTCGGCCAGATCGACGCCCTCGGAAGCCTCCAACCCATGCTTCCTGGCCTCCTCCGGGTCGAAGACCAGCCGCGCGCCCGCCGCCCGCGCGACCGCGATCAGCTCCTTCACCGCGGGACCCGTCTCCTCTGGCCGGCGGTGGGTGACCACCGTCGCGACCAGCCCGCTCAAGACTCCACCGCCAAGGGCTCGACCGCCGCGGCAGCCGCTTCCAGATCGTCCACAGCACCGGGACGCGCCCGTTCAGCCAGCCGCACGAACGTCTCGCGGTTGCCCTTCGGCCCAGGCAGCCCGGAGCTGGCGTAGCCCATCACGACCGCACCCAGGCCGACAGCGGACCGCCCCACCGACACCAGCGCGTCGCGGCGCAACGACGGGTCGCGCACCACGCCCCCCTTGCCGACCCGCGAACGTCCGACCTCGAACTGCGGCTTGATCATCGCCAGGCAGTCGTAGCGGGCGGCGGCGCAGGCGAGCACCGCCGGCAGCACCTTCGTCAACGAGATGAAGGAAAGATCCATGACGATCAACCCGGGAGCGTACGGGAGCTCGCCCGGCGTCAACATCCGTGCATTGTGCCTTTCAATCACGGTCACGCGCGGATCCTCGCGCAGCTTCCAGCTGAGCTCGCCGTAGGCGACGTCCAAGGCGACGACATGTATAGCCCCGCGCTGCAGCAGGCAGTCGGTGAAGCCACCCGTCGACGCGCCCACGTCAAGCGCGGACGCGCCCGCCACGTCCAACCCGAACAGATCCAGAGCGTTGGCCAGCTTGACCCCGCCGCGCGAGACGTACTCGAGCCGCGCCGCGACCTCCAGCGAGACATCGCCGGACACCATCTGTCCCGGCTTCGAAGCGCGCTCGCGTCCCGCCCCGATCAGCACCTCGCCCGCCAGCACGGCCGCCGCCGCTCGCGCGCGAGATTCGAACAGCCCCCGCTCCACGAGCACGACGTCGAGTCGCTGCTTAGGCAACCTGGTGGCGCTGACCCACGGCGGTGAGCACGCGCTCCGCGATCCGCTCGGGTGTGAAGTCAACCTCGGCGTGCAGCAGCTTGGGGGCACCGTGGGTGACGAACCTGTCGGGCAGGCCGACCCGCAGGATGCGCGCGCTGATGCCGGCATCGGAGAGCGTCTCCCAGACGGCGGAACCGAAGCCGCCACTCAGAACACCCTCCTCCACGGTCACCAGCAGCTCGTGTTCGGCCGCCAGCTGTGCGACCAGACCCGCGTCGATGGGCTTGGCGAAGCGCGCGTCGGCGACCGTCACGGCGATGCCGTGCTCGGCCAGCAGGTCGGCGGCGCCGAGCGCTCTGCCGACGCCGGAGCCATAGCCCAGCAACGCGACGCGCGGACCGCTGTGGCCATTGGCGTCGCGCAGGATCTCACCGACCCCGACCGGGATCACCGAGGGCTCGGCCGGCAGCGGCACACCAACCGCCTCACCGCGCGGATACCGCAGGGCCACAGGCCCCTCGTCATACAGAAGCGCGGTGTGCAGCATGTGCACGAGCGTCGCCTCGTCGCGCGGCGCCATCAGCACGATGTTCGGCAGGCAGCGCAGGTAGGCGATGTCAAAGGCACCGTGGTGCGTGGGCCCGTCGTCACCGACCAAACCGGCGCGGTCCATCGCGAACACCACCGGAAGCTTCTGCAGGCAAACGTCATGCACGATCTGGTCGTAGGCACGCTGCAGGAACGTGGAATACACGGCCACCACCGGCCGGCAGCCCTGCAGCGCCAGCCCCGAGGCCAGCAGCACCGCCTGCTGCTCGGCGATGCCGACGTCGAAGTAGCGGTCGGGGAGCGACTGCTGCAGCAGGTTCAGGCCGGTGCCGGAGTTCATCGCGGCGGTGATGCCGATCACGCGGTCGTCGCGACGCGCCTCGGCAACGAGCGCTTCGCCGAAGACCTGCGTGTAGGCCGGCGGAGGGGCCGCCGCTCCAGCGGGAGCGGCGGCGGCAGGAGCGGGAGCGCCGTTCGTGATCGACTTGGGCTTGGCGGCATGCCACTTCTCCATGCCCTCCAGCCCACCGTCCTCGGCGGGCGCGAAGCCCTTGCCCTTGATCGTGGCGCAATGCACGACCACCGGGCGCTGGGCGGCGAGCGCCTCGCGCACGGCACGCCGGATGGCGCGGATGTCGTGGCCGTCGACGACGCCCACGTACGCCCAGTCGAGCTCCTCCCACCAGAGGCCGGGAGACCAGAACGCCTTCAGCGACTCCTTGACCGGCGGGCCGAAGCGCTCGAAGGTGTGCCCCAGCGCGGGCAGCTTGGTGAGGCTGGTCTCGACGTCCTCGCGCGCGTGCCAGAGCTTCGGGTTGAGGCGCACGCGGTTGAAGTAGCGCGACAGCGCGCCGACGTTGGGTGCGATCGACATGCCGTTGTCGTTCAGAACCACGACGATCGGCGTGCCGAGACCCCCGGCCTGCGTGACCGCTTCGAAGGTGACACCGCCGGTCATCGCGCCGTCACCGACGACCGCCACCACGTTGCCGTCAGGCCCATGACCGCGGCGCATCGCCTCCTTCAGGCCGACGCCGTAGCCGATCGCGGTGGAGGCATGGCCGGCGCCCATGATGTCGTGCTCGGACTCGAAGATCGAGCAGAATGGAGCGAGGCCCTCGTACTTGCGGATTGTCGGCAGCTGATCGCGGCGGCCGGTGAGGATCTTGTGCGGGTAGGCCTGGTGGCCCACGTCCCAGAGGATCTTGTCGCGCGGCGAATTCAGCAGCGAATGCAGCGCCACGGCGATCTCGACCGACCCGAGATTGGCGCCGAAGTGGCCGCCGATCTCCCCCACCGTATCGATGATGTAGCTGCGGACCTCGTCCGCGACCTGCACCAGCTCGTCCTCGGTGAGACCGTGGAGATCCTGGGGGGTGTCGATGTTCTTGAGCAGTTCGGACATTTCTTCGATGCCAGATTAGAAGCTGCGGCGCGCGATGAAGTCGGTTATCTGCTGGAGCTGCGCCGAATGGGCTCCCGCCCCCGCGGCATTGGCAAGCGCCTCGCTGGCATTGCGGTGAGCCTCCTGCGCCAGCCCCCTGGCACCGTCGAGGCCGAACTCGGTCACATACGTCCGCTTACCCAGCCGCTCGTCGCTGCCGCTCGGCTTGCCGAGCGCCTCGTCCGATCCGGTCACGTCGAGAATGTCATCGACGATCTGGAAGAGTACGCCCAACTCGCTCGCAAAGTTTTGGAAGTGTCCGATCGTCGCAGGTCCTTGCCTACCCTCGATCAGCAGCACGCATTCGACGCTGGCGCGGATCAGACGCCCGGTCTTCAGCTCATGAACGTGCCTCAGGCCTCCCGCGCCCGCTGGCGCGGAGGCCTCAACATCGAGGTACTGACCGCCGACCATGCCGTTGACGCCGGTGGCGGCGGCGAGCTCGGCTGCAGCGCGCATGATGTTGGCGGGCTCGCCCTGCTGCATCGTCAGCAGATGCAGGAAGGCCTCGGCGTAGAGCCCGTCCCCGGCGAGGATCGCGGTGTCCTCGCCGTAGGCGACGTGGCAGGTCGGACGCCCACGGCGCAGCTTGTCGTCGTCCATCGCCGGCAGGTCGTCGTGGATCAACGAGTAGGTGTGGATCAGCTCGAGCGCCGCCGCCAGCGGCAGCAGCTCGTCCGGCGCCATGCCGATTGCCGAGGCCGTCGCAAGCGCCAGCACCGGCCGGATGCGCTTGCCGCCGGCCAGCAACGAGTAGCGCATCGCCTCCTGCAGCCCCGCGATGCCGGGATCGACCGAGAAGCGCAGCTGCTCCAGGTAGGCGTCGACGCGCACGCGCAGTTCGTCAGGGAAGGCGGGCACCGGTTCGGGCATGGGTTCGTTCATCTGTTCCGCTCGACGATACGCAGCGCCGTCCGCCGGGGGCGGCGTCACGCTTGAGTCGCGGCCAGCGGGAGCTGTCCCGGCAGATCTGGCAGTGGCTCGAGGGCAGCACGGACGCGGCCGTCCACCTGCGACGCCGCCTCGCCGGCGAGGCGCGCGCATTCCTCGATCAGCGCGAGGGTCTCGCTCGGCTCCAGACTCCCGGAACGAAGCTCGGAGGCCGCCGCGTTCAGGCGCAGACGGAGCTCTTCAAGCACATCGGTCACGGGCAGCAGCCTACCGATCCAGCGCCTCGTTGACGAGCGAGTCAGCCTCGGCGTTCTGCGCACGGGGCACGGACTGGATGCTCCAGCTGTCATATCCCTGCAGCAGCGCCATCGCCTGGCGGTGCAATTCCTGCATCGCCGCATGCTTGACCCGGTAGACGCCGGTCACCTGCCGGGCCACCAGCTCGGAGTCGTTGATGACGCGAACCTCACGGGCGCCGTGCTCGGCCGCGAGCTCGAGACCGCGCAGCAGCGCGCGGTATTCGGCGACATTGTTGGTGGTCTCACCGATCCGGTCACTGAAGGTCGTCACGACCCGACCCTCGAGATCGGAAACGACCACGCCGATCGCCGCCGGCCCGGGGTTGCCACGCGCGCCGCCATCGACATGCAGCACGAGCTTGGGGTGGGCGTGCGTCATCTGCTGTTTCGGCCGGCCGCGACTCCTCAGAGCAGGATCAGGGCGCCGCTGTCGTCGGAGCTGGCGTTGCCGATCAGCTCGTGGCCGGCGAGCTCGGAGAGCTCGTAGCCCTGCCCGTCCAGCCGGGTATGGCCTTGGGCGTCGGACAGGTCGACCTCGTAGCGGTACCAGCACAGCTCCCAGGAGACAACGATCCAGACGATGCTCGGATGCGTCTGGTCGGGCGTGATGTTGACGGCGGGCGCTCCGAGCGAGCGTGCGACACCGGCCACCGTGCGCCGGTGCGTGCTGCCGTTGAAGACGTCGACGGCCACCGCGATCTTGTGATCGCCGCTGGTCGGGATCGCGTGCACGTGCCTGGGCTCGCGCACGCGCGACCCGCGCCCCCGCGCCGCTGCCGGAACAGGCTCAGGCGCCGAGGAGCCCGAGGACGCCGGGCCTGACGACGCCGGGCCTGACGACGCCGGGCCTGAGGACGCCGGGCTTGAGGACGCCATCCCCCAGCCGCCGCCGAACGACAGCTCATCATCGAGCGTGCGCGGCTCGGCCGGCTCCTGCAGTTCGATCTCGCGCTCGCCCTTGCGCCTGCGCCGCAGCAGCCGGCCACGGCGCTGCACACGATCACCCGTGGCCTGGAAGTCGGAAATCGCGCCCTCGCGCATCCAACCCTCATGCAGCGCACGCGGCTTGCACAGCTCGCAGACGGTATAGCGGCGGCCACTGTTGACGAAGACCTCGGTCCTCTCACCGCGCAGCAGCGTGCGCGTGCACACATCACAGACGTCGTGGTCGTGGCTGGTCCTGATACTCAGCGGCTGGCTCATGCGGAGGCGGTCCTACGGTCTGCCGCGTCCCTCGCGGCGCCAAACGAGCGTAGCGGACGGACGCCGCCATGTTGCAGAGTTGCGACCGATGCAGGGACTTTCTCGACCCCCCACGCCGGTAGCGCCGCCTATACCTTGACGGCCTGCTCGGCTGCCTTGGCGATGACCTTGCCGGCCAGATGTGCGGGCACCTCTTCGTAGCGCAGGAACTCCATCGTGTACTCACCCTGACCACCGGTGATTCCGCGCAGATCCGGGGCGTAGGAGAGCATCTCGGCCATCGGCACCTCGGCCTTGACGTCGGTCATGCCCGCCCCCCCGGGCTCCATCCCGTGCGGGTGCCCGCGCCGCGAGTTGAGGTCGCCGATCACGTCGCCGACGCAGTCCTCGGGCATGCTCACCGTCACCATCATGATCGGCTCGAGCAGCACCGGATTGGCCTGTTCCATCGCCTCGCGCATCGCGTGGCCCGCCGCCAGCTTGAACGCCATCTCCGAGGAGTCGACCGAGTGGTAGGAGCCGTCGAACAGCTTCACCCTGACATCCTTGACGGGATAGCCGGCGACGACGCCCGCCTGCATCGCCTCGAGCACGCCCTTCTCGACGGCCGGGATGAAGCCGTTCGGGATCACGCCGCCCTTGATCGCGTCGACGAACTCGAAACCGGCGCCGGCCGGCAGCGGCTCGATCCGGATCTGGCAGTCGCCGAACTGCCCGCGCCCACCGGTCTGCTTCTTGTGACGCCCGTGCGCCTTGGCGCCGGCGCGGATCGTCTCCTGGTAGGGCACGCGCGGCGGATGCAGGTTGACCTCGACGCCGAAGCGGTCGCGCAGGCGGTCGACGATCACCTCCACGTGCATCTGCGAGAGCCCCGCAACGATCTGCTCACCGGTCTGCGAATCGCGGTGCAGGTCGATCGTCGGATCCTCCTCCTGCAGGCGCCGCAGCGCCGAGAACATCTTCTCCTCATCGCCCTTGGCATGCGGCTCGACGGCGAACGCCATCACGGCGGCTGGGAGCTTGATCGACGGCAGCTGGATCGGTTCGTCGCGCGCAGCCAGCCAGTCGCCCGCGCGGGTCTCCTTGAGC
>JBOGYJ010000322.1:0-1924 GCA_050696795.1 Solirubrobacteraceae bacterium
TGAGCACCCCGACCGAGCTCCAAGCACGCGCGCTCCAGCTCATCAACGAGCACGTCCCCCAGCTCACGTAGCCACGAGCCAGACAGCCCCAAAACCCCCAAAAGCCAGAAAACTGGGGGCAAATCCGCCGATCATCACCCGCAACTTCGGCCTAGTCGCCTTACAAGAGCTCGACGCGGCCGCATCGAGATGCGACCCGCCGCATCCCGCTCTCCGACATCCTACGCTGCGCGATTCTGATCTGAACGCGTACAACGCGATCAGACCCGTCCGAGCTGCCGGTCCGGACGAACCGCAGAAGCTTGTCGCGGTGGTCGACGCAATTCCGCTCGTCCACCAGAGCAGCCACCAGCGGCGCCGGCCCAGCTGCCTACTGCCCCAGGCGTCATCCAGCAGCGCGATGCCCACGACCTGCGTGGTGTTGACGGACACGCTGGATGGTGATGAGAACGTCATCGAGGATGGTGACCGGGGTCATGAACGACCGAACGAAGCTCCTGTGTCAAGTAATATCCGTCTAGCTGCAACCTTTTGGTTGCTGGTTGACGTGTTGTAAGCCATTCTGCGGGCCTGCGAGAGGGCAGCACGATGGATGGCTTGCCCCGCGGCGGTGCCGGGGGGCACGATCAGGCGGCGACGGAGGGCTGCTCCCGGGCGTCGTGGGCTGGGAGGTCGCGCGTCATCCGGCGATAGATCACGTCGGAGAGGTGGCGCTTGAGCACGCGGCGGGCCTCCTTTTTGGTGTGTCCGCCGGCGCGCGCGTCGGCGTAGATCTTCTGGGCGCGCGGCTCGCAGCGCAGCTGGGTGACGGCCATCAGGTGCAGGACGCGGTTCACGCGCCGGTTGCCGGCGGGGTTGTAGCGGTGGCGGACCGGCTCGCCGGGTCCTTCCGCGGTCGATGCGGCCAGTGGCGCTGATGCGTTGAACCGCGCGAACCCGGCGATCGTGAACCGTCTGGGGTCGCCGACCTCGACCAGCAGCTCTGTGACGAGCACGGTCGAGAGCCCGCATAGCTCTGACAGCGTCGAGCCGGTGGCGTTCACGAGCGCCTCGAGCTCGCGCGTGACCTGCTTGTCCTCGCGGTCAAGCGCCGCGATCCGCGCGCGATGCTCGTCAAGCAGCTTGAGCCTGAGCGCGGTCGGCCGGTCAAAGCGCCGGCGGCGGCTGCGAGAAGCGAGCGCAGTCAGCCTGGGGCGCACGGCCTTGCTGTCGGGCAGCGTTTCGCGCAACTCCAGCGGCAGGTCGCACAGCAGCGACTCGGCCTCGTTGACCAGGTGCTGGCGGCTTTGAAGAACCGAGCGGCGCTGGTTGTGGCGCAGCGCCAGCAGCTCATGGGCCTCGTCGGGCCCCTGATCCTGCCCAGCGCGCTTGAATGCCTTGGGCAGCAGCGGGTGCGCGAGCACCTCGCGAGCGATCCGCTCGCAGTCCAGCGTGTCAGACTTGCCGCGCTGGCGCGCTCGATCGTTGCGCGGCGTGCGGTTGGCGCACACGTCGCGCACGTCATAGCCGCGGCCGACCAAGAAGATCGCCGTGTGCCGACCCCAAGCCGACGCGCCCTCCACCCCCCAGCGGGCGATCGGTCCCAACTGTCGGGCCCATGCTTCAAGCGCGCGGTGTCCATCGCCCGAGACCCGGAAGTGCTCGGAGGCGATGATCCCGCCGCGCGGATCAAGAACGGTCGCCGACAGCGTCTGCTTGTGGGGGTCGACGCCGACCACGCTGCCCGCAAGGTCGGATGTGAGCAGCACATGCGACGGACCGGGGCCCCTTCTCCTGCTGGACATCAGCGCAAACCTCCACTGGTACGGTATGGCGGAAGCCGGTCGACAACGTCCCGGTGGGGATCGGCGCTCAGATCGACGCTCCTATCAGGTCAGACCAGCTCTCGAAGACACGGACCGAGGCCGACACTTCGTTCGAAAGG
>JBOGYJ010000323.1:0-5329 GCA_050696795.1 Solirubrobacteraceae bacterium
GACCCACCCGCTCTTCAATTTGGTCGCCCGTGAACACAAGGGGCGCGTCTTCTACGAGGCCAAGTTCCGCTACGCGGGACGGCAGGTGATGCGACGGGTCGGGCCTGCGTGGCTCCAGCCTGACGCAGCGCCCGGCGAGTTCAAGGTGCGACACGGACGTGTCCAGCCCGGCTACTTCGACCAGCGCGCGGCGAGCGTTCGCGCCGCGGAGCTCGTCGCGCGCTACGTCGCCGAGGAGCAAGATGCTGAACGCATCGCGGAGGAGCGCCGTACACGCGGCGTCACGTTCCGGGAGGTCGCCCACGCCTACCTCGACTGGCTCGAAAACGTGAAGGGCGCAAAGCCGACCACAATGCGCTCGCACCGTTCTGTGCTCGCCGAGCCTGGAACTCCGCACGCTCGCGGTCGGCGCATGACGACCGGTTTCATCATGGGCGCGCTCGGAGACGCGCCGGCCAACAAGATCACCACGGCCGAGGTGGAGCAGATCCTCCATACCGTCGCGAAGAGCGGAGTCACGCCACGCACCGTCAACCACTACCGCGAGATCATCTGCGCCGCCTTCAACTACGGCATGCGCCCCGGGGCCTTCAGCCTCCTGGTGAACCCCGCGAAGTTCGCGGACCGCCGGCGGGCGGCAGCACCCGGGGTCCTTCGCTTCTACACCTACGACGAGGTTGAGATGCTCGCCCGCGCACTCGCCGACGGCCTCCATCGCCCGCACGGGTACGAGCGACTCGACACCGAGGCCGAAGAGGACCAGCGCGACGCAGAGGCTGTACGGGTCTCCGCCTACGCCGGCCTGCGCATGGGTGAGCTCCTGGCGCTGCGCTGGGCTGACGTCGACTGGCAGGGCTCGGCGCTGACCATCAGCCGTGCGATCTCAGACGGGCTCGAAACCACAACCAAGTCAGGACAGGTGCGCCGCGTCCCCATGGGCGACGACACCGCCGCGGCGCTCGAGCGCCTGACACAACGCGGTCACTTCACCTACCCGGAGGACCTCGCCTTCTGCAACCTGGTCGGCCGGCGGCTCGACAGCTCGGCCCTGCGCCGCCGCTTCAAGCGCGCCCGTGACGCCGCCGGCCTGCGCCCGCTGCGCTGGCATGACCTCCGACACAGCTACGGCTCAATGCTCGTTGCTGGCGGCATCGACCTGGTCAGCATCAAGGAGGCGATGGGACACGCCCAGCTCACGACCACCAGCCGCTACCTGCATGCGAGGCCGGCGACGGAGCTGGCGGCGAAGTTCACCGACGCGATCCGGGCGACCGGAACCTCGGCTGCGGTCTCCGAGGAGTGAGCGACCGCTCGCGTCGCGCGGACTTCACGCGTTCCAAGTCCGAGCTTCGGGATCCCAACTTCCTCGTGCACTCCCGTCCAGAAGTGAATCAGTGAAGGGCCGCACGACGTCGAGGGCTTCATCGAGACCGCGCGCGATCGGCAGCAGCGAGCGACGAGCCTCGGCAGCGTATCCGCTCTCCCAGAGGATCCGATCCGGTACATCGAATCGTTCGGGCAGACTTACATCCCGGCGCGACGCCTCCGACTCGAGCGCGTTGATCTGCGACGCCGCGTCAACCCGAGCGGCCAGGGAGATTGCGACAAGATCGACCAGATCGCGGAAGCGCGTGGATGGGTTTCGCTTGTCCTGGCCGTAGCCGTCAAACGTCGCCACCATTTTGTCGGCGACATGATCGACGAGCGGATACACCTTGTACCCGCTCTGTGAAACCTCTGGTATTGCGACCCGCGCCAGCGCCGGCATGTCCTCAGGCTGCCCGGTCATCCGAAGGTCGCTGCCAACAAGATCGACATGGAAGCTGGCCCACACCGTGCCACCAACGTACGCGTCAACCGGCAGCCGGATCCCAGCACCTCCGTCTGACACCACCTGTCTCGGCCCCACTTCGAATCGGAACCAGTCGCCGATGTCGAGCGTCGCCGCATCTCGAAGCTCCGCTTCGATCGGCGCGCGTTCCCCCTCGCGATAGACGTCAATATCCTTGGATGCGCGCACGCCGATGTCGCGTGCGAGGAGCGCCACGGCTCCCTTTACGATCCATTGCTTGTTGACCGTGTAGAGCCGTTCGAGCAGGCGGTCATACGCCATCTGGCGTTGAAGCTGAGGGAGCTCCCAGCGACTGTCGCTGGCGAGCTCGCGGAGCTTGTCTGTGAGAGCGCGACGGAATGCACCCGGGGTCTTGTACGGTCCGTGGGGGCTCACGGTGCGGCGCCCTCAGGCGACCGCGGCCTTGGAGGCCGCTCAGTTCCGGTGGCTCGCTCATGGTGTGCTCGCGCCTCGTTCATCCAGAGGTTTGCGTCTCTGTCGCCGACCAGATCGAGAAGCCATCGCAGCAGTCCAAGGCCGTCGTGGCGTCTGTAACCGAATCGATGGGCGTGGGCGGCGAGCGCGTCCGCGAACGTACCGGGGTAGTCGTAAACCGCACGAATCGAGTCGGCGATGACGTGAGCTACCGCCTCTGGATCCTCGCGCGCATAGAGCAGGTCCGAGGCGATCCTCGACGGCCGCGTGACGGGCAACCCCCTCAGAACAATCCACTCCCTGCCAGCCAGCCGCCGGGTGTGGAGTCTGATGCCTTGTTGTCGAGACTGGCGCCTCCTACCAACTGTGAAGTCATGGACGTCAGCGGGTAGATGCCCGGCCCCGTACATCTCCGCTGCTGATCGATGCGAGACAACCCCATCGTCGGGTCCGCGCTCCCAAGCGGGCGTCTCTGGCGCGAGCTGGAGCCACGCGGCGCGTAGCTCCATGTGATCCGGTTCCGGCGCTCCCGCGAGCTGATAGACGCCGTAGCCGATGCGACGGAGCTCGCCACCCGAACCGGTAAGCCGCTCCCAGGTAGTCCCCGGGATGCCAATGCTGCGTGCTTGTCGGCGCGTGATGAGCCCCCATTGCTCCTCTGCCACCGGGGCGATGCGAGCCCTCGCGGATTCATCCATGGCTACTGCAATATACCCCGATCACGGGGGGGAATGCAGTAGCTAGTCATGCAGTGGATCTACTTTGCCCCCGCATGCGGGGGCTTCTGCGCTACCGACTCCACCGCGCCCCATCGTCCGAGCGAGACTCCTGGCGCTTGCGCCGGGTCGACGTGGATGCGAGGGATCGGCGCTGACGATCGGCCGCGCAGTCTCAGATGGCCTCGAGACTACTATCAAGTCTGGGAAGGTTCGTCGTGTCCCGATGGGAGACGATGCCGCCGCCGCCGCGCTCGAGCGCCTGATACAGCGCGGTCACTTCACCTACCCCGAGGACTTCGTCTTCTGCAACCTTGTCGGTCGGCGACTTGACAGCTCGGCCCTGCGCCGCCGGTACAAGCGCGCCCGTGACGCTGGCGGCCTGCGCCCGCTGCGCTGGCATGACCTTTGCCACAGCTACGGCTCGATGCTCGTCGCCGGCGGCATCGACCTGGTGAGAGCGTCAAGGAGGCGATGGGTCATGCCCAGCTCACAACCACCAGCCGTTACCTCCACGCGCGGCCCGCCTCGACGGAGCTGGTCACGAAGTTCACGGATCCGCTGAGGTCGACCGGAGCGACGAGCCCAGCACAGGCAGGGGGGCGAGCTTGACCCGGATCTCTGTCATTGAAGTGACCGACACTCATGGAGACGCTCTCTGCTATGCCTTTGAAAGTCAGAGAGGCGATCAAGCTGATCGAGGCGGACGGTTGGCAGCCGGTTGCAACGAAGGGCGATCATCGCCAGTTCAAACACCCGACCAAGCCTGCTCGCGTGACAATAGCCGGCCGGATGTGGCAGGACTTGAAGCCCAAGACTGAAGCGAGCATTCTTCGACAGGCAGGATTTGCGCCCATGACCAATGCTTCCGACTATTTGATCCTCATCGAGGGGGACGGCACCACGAACTACAGCGCGTGGTCGCCAGACCTTCCCGGCTGTGTCGCCGCCGCCGACACGGTTGCGCAGACCGTCACGCTGATGCGTGAAGCGATCGCCTTCCAACTGGAGGGCCTGGCCGAGGACGGGGACCCGGCCCCCAAGCCGTCAGGTCCAGGCGTCTACATCGAAGCTCACCCCGTGGCAGCTTGAGCCCCGCCGCCACGCGTACGCAGCTCACTCCGGGCGGAGCCGCGCTCATCGGGCTGACCGGTCGCTACCTCGCGGGCATGATGGACATGACCATCACACTGCTTGAGGTTCACAAGCTTCTGTACTTCCTGCAGCGAGCCGGCGAGCCACTGGGCCTCCCCTACGCGAAGGCGCCCCACGGTCCGTCCGCGGAGAACCTGCGGCATGTACTGACTGAGGTGAACGGTCTCCTGGTATCTGACGTCGTGGCAGGCGACGACCCGAATACTGAACTTCGACTCATGCCCGGCGCACTCGAGCAAGCGGAAGCGTTCCTGGCAGGTGAAGCCGACACGAATGCCCGCTTCCAGCGCGTGGCTGAGCTGGTCAGCGGGTTCGAATCTCCTTTCGGGCTTGAGCTGCTGGCGACCGTTGACTGGGTGATGGCCGAGAAACGCGCGACCACTCCCGAAGCGATCTGCGAGAGCGTCTACGCGTGGGATGCCCGGAAGCGCCAATTCACTCCGGAGCAGATCGAGCTGGCGGCTGCGCGACTCCGGAACGCAAGGCTCGCCTCTGCCCAGTCGTGATTGGGCGGGAAATAGACCAGCGATTGGTCGGGCTGGTGCGAGCGGAACATCCGAGTCGCCGACAATCAGTACGTCATCTACTTGGATGAGCTCGGGAAGGAAGGTCTGCTCTGATGTCTGGACACACACCGTGGAGGGAGATTCGCGCGCGGCGGCCGCTCAACCCCGCCGCCCTTGAACGGGAGCAGCTCAAGCTCCGGCTCGCGCTTCTGCGAGAGCACGCTGGCATCAATCACACCGATCTGGCCGAGCGACTCGGCACGAGCCAACCCAACGCCTCGCAGCCCGAGAGCAGCGACGATCTGTATCTGTCCTCGATCGCTCGCTACGTCCACGCGCTCGGGGGGCATCTTGAGGTCACCGCGGTTATCGGCGACACCTCCGTGAAGCTGGTCGACGACCTCGCCGATGTCCCGATCTAGTTCGGTGAAGCACCCGCCGCGTATCCTCGATCACACGGCGTTGACGAGACGACGGGCGAACAGCGCCTCGACGAGTTCGCTGATCCTGGCCGCCTGTCTCACTGCGGATGTGGTCGGGTCCTGACTGTCCAATCGAGCGCCGCTCTGATGTGGATTAGTTCAAGGCGCAGACCGCCCCCTCCCTGTTCAGCGACCGAGAGACTCGGCAGCGGCTCGCAGATCTCCCTCGAGCTCGACGAGTGTCTGCTCCTCGCGTACCGCTCG
>JBOGYJ010000324.1:0-10478 GCA_050696795.1 Solirubrobacteraceae bacterium
CCTCAAGCGCACGGTCACGGTCGTGGCTCATCCCGACGACGAGCAGGCGGAGGCGCACGCGAAGATCGCCGCGGTCCGGCGCGTGCTGGCCGGCCCCCTGCCGCCGGCGCCCGAATCCACGCGGGAGCGCCCGGAGCCCCGCTTCGAATCCAACATGACGCGCGAGCGCTTCGAGGCGAACGTCGCACGGATCATCGAGTACATCGTGGCGGGGGACGCCTACCAGGTGGTGCCCTCCCAGCGCTGGTCCGCGCCGGTCGCGGTCTCGGCCTTCAGCATCTACCGCGGGCTGCGGGCCGTGAACCCCAGCCCCTACATGTACTTCCTGGACTTCGGTGACTTCCAGATCGCCGGCGCCAGCCCGGAGCCGCTGATCACGGTCAGCGGGCGCCACGTCTGCACCCGCCCGATCGCGGGCACGCGCTCACGGGGCAAGAGCGCCGAGGAGGACGCGCGGATCGCCGCCGAGCTGCTGGCCGACCCCAAGGAGCGCGCTGAGCACGTGATGCTGGTGGACCTCGGGCGCAACGACCTGGGGCGGGTTTGCGAGTACGGCACGGTCACGGTCGAGGACTTCATGGCCGTCGAGCACTACAGCCACGTGATGCACATTGTCTCTGACGTCAGCGGACGGCTGCGGGATGGGGTCAGCGCGCTGCGGGCGCTGCGCTCGGTGCTCCCGGTCGGCACGCTCTCCGGCGCCCCGAAGTTTCGTGCGATGCAGATCATCGACGAGGTCGAGCCGCATAAGCGGGGCTCGTACGGCGGGGCGATCGGCTATCTCGGGTTTACGGGCGACCTCGACACGGCGATCCACATCCGCACGGTCGTCGTGAAGGACGGCATCGCGCACGTTCAGGCCGGCGGCGGCACCGTTGCCGAAGCGATCCCCGCCAACGAGTATGAGGAGTCGGTTGCCAAGTCAAGCGCCGTGCTGGCCGCGATCCGGACCGCCTGCTCGCAGCCGGACTGGGAGTGACGGGTGCGGATCCTGGTCATCGACAACTACGACAGCTTCACCTACAACCTCGTCCAGTACCTGGGGGAGCTGGCCGTGCCCGCCCACACGATTGAGGTGGTGCGCAACGACCACATGCGCGTCGATGAGCTGCTCCTGCGCGGCTATGACCGCGTGATCATCTCGCCGGGGCCATGCACTCCGGATCAGGCCGGGATCTCGCTGGAGGCAGCACGGCGCTTCCCGGAGGCGGCGATCCAGACCCTCGGCGTCTGCCTGGGGCACCAGGCGCTGGTCCAGGCATGGGGCGGGCGGGTGGTCCGTCACCAGCCCGTCCACGGCAAGAGCTCGAGCATCGAGCATGACGGCCGGACGATCTTCTCCGGCCTGCCGCAGGGGATCGAGGTTGGGCGCTACCACTCGCTGATCGCCGCGCCGGAGCTACCGGGCGTGCTCGAGCGCAGCGCCACCGGCGACGGCGTGGTGATGGCCGTGCGCCACCGCGAGCTGCCGGCGGAGGGCGTTCAGTTCCATCCTGAGTCGGTGCTCACCGAGCACGGTCGTAAGCTGCTTCTGAACTTCGTGGAGGGACGCCGGTGAGCGAGCTATTGACCCGCGCGATCGACCGCCTGGCGGACCGTCGTGACCTGAGTGAGACCGATGCCGCTGAGGCGCTGGCCGAGATCATGGCCGGCGAGGCCACCGACATTGAGATCGCGGGCTTCCTGGTGGCCCTGCGCGTGAAGGGCGAGACCGTCGAGGAGCTGGCCGGGCTGGCGCGCACGATGCGGGCCTTCGCCGCCTTCGTGCCGACCGCCGGCGAGGACCTGCTCGACACCGCCGGCACCGGCGGGGGCCGCACGACCTTCAACGTCTCCACGACCGCGGCGCTGATCGCTGCCGGCGCGGGCTGCTGCGTCGCCAAGCACGGCAGCCGCTCATCAACCGGGCTCTCGGGCTCGGCCGACCTGCTCGAGGCGTTGGGCGCGCGCATCGACCTAGACACGGCCGCCGTCAGCCGCTGCATCGAGGAGGTCGGCTTCGGCTTCATGTTCGCGCCCTACCATCACCCGGCCACCGGCCGCGTCGTCAAGGTGCGCAAGGAGCTCAAGGTGCGCACCACCTTCAACTTCCTGGGGCCGCTGACCAACCCGGCGGGCGCACGCCGCCAGCTGCTGGGCGTCTCCGACATGGCCAAGCTGCCGAAGCTGGCCGGCGCGCTGGCGCTGCTTGGCACCGACCACGCGCTGCTGGTCTCCAGCGAGGACAGCCTCGACGAGCTCAGCATCTCCGCGCCGACGCGGGTGATCGAGGTCCGCGACGGCCGGATCGAGGAATACACCGTGATCCCGGAGGACGTCGGGCTCACCCGTCACCCGGCTGACTCGATCCCCGGTGGCGACCCACAGGAGAACGCTCGCATCGCCCGCGCGATCTTCGCGGGCGAGACGGATGCCGCCCGCGACCTGGCCGTGCTCAACGCCGGCGCCGCGATCTATGCCGGGGGTCGCGCCGACACGCTCGGCCACGGCGTCAAGCTGGCGCAGCACGCGATCGACAGCGGCGCCGCCGCCGCCAAACTCGATGCCTTCGTCAAGCGCACGCAGGAGCTCGCGCCGCAGGAGTCACCCGCGTGAACGTGCTGATGGAGATCGTCGCCGACACGCGCATCGCGGTCGCGCGGCGGGCGGCCGGCGTGCCGCTGCCCACGCTCGTGAAGGCCGGCGAGCAGCGGCGAGCCGGCCCAGACGCAAGCCGTGACTTTCGCGGGGCGCTGGCGGCGCCCGGGATCTCGGTGATCGCCGAGCACAAGCGCCGCTCACCCTCGGCGGGCGTGATCCGCTCAGGCGCCGAGCTGCCCGACGTCGTCTGTGCCTACGAGCGTGCCGGCGCCCGTGCGCTGTCGGTGCTGACCGAGGGCAGTCACTTCGGCGGCGCGCTCGAGGATCTCGCCGCCGCACGCGCGGCGTCCAGCCTGCCGATCCTGCGCAAGGACTTCGTCGTCGAGGAGTACCAGGTGCACGAGGCGCTGGCCGGCGGCGCCGACGCGATCCTGCTGATCGTCGCCGCGCTCGACACCGGCACGCTGATTCGCCTGCACTCGCTGGCCACCCAGCTCGGGCTGGCGACCCTGGTAGAGGTGCACTCTGGGGTAGAGCTCGATGCCGCGCACGAGATCGGCGCCGAGATCGTCGGCATCAACAACCGCGACCTGACAACGCTCCAGGTCGACGTGCAGCGCACCTACGAGCTGCTGCCGGGCGTGCGCAACGGCGCGCTGGTGGTGGCCGAGTCCGGTTTCCGCGAGCACGCCGAGCTCGCGCGCCTCGAGGCCGCGGGCGTCGACGCCGTGCTGGTCGGCGAGGCGCTGATGCGCGCCCCCGACATCGAGGCCGCGACTCGACAACTTCTAGGATCACAAGGGTGAAGGCCCCGAAGATCAAGTTCTGCGGAATCACCCGCGAGCAGGACGCCGAACTGGCCGTCTCGCTCGACGCGTGGGCGGTGGGGATGATCATGTGGCCTGGTTCCTCGCGCGCGGTCCCGCTGGACCGCGCGGCGGGCCTGGCCGCGATGCTCAAGCGCCGGGCCGAGGTCGTCGGGGTGTTCGTCAACCCGACGCTCGACGAGGTCGCCGCCATTGCCGATGCCGTCGGTTTCACGATGCTGCAGCTGCACGGACAGGAGGGACCGGTGTTCTGCGCCGAGGTTGCTCGACGGACGGGCTGCCGGGTGATAAAGGCCGCCCGAGTCCAAGGACGCGCCGACATCCAGGCGCTGGCGGCCTACCACACCGATTTTCACCTGCTCGACAGCTACCGGGCGGGCCTTCCCGGCGGGACCGGAGAGACCTTCGCCTGGGGCCTCGCCGCCGAGCATCGCCGCATCGCCCCGCCCAAGGGCCAGCGCGTTCCGCTGATCCTGAGCGGGGGGCTCGCGCCCGAGAACGTCGCGGACGGCATCGCCGCCGTGAGGCCCTTCGCCGTCGATGTCGCGAGCGGTGTCGAGTCGGCCCCGGGCTACAAGGATGGCGAGCGCATGCGCGCCTTCGCCGCCGCCGTGGCGTCGACCGCCGAGTCCGCGGAGGACGCTGAGACCGAGCCGGCCCACGCACCGCCAGAGGCCGCGTGAACTCGCGCGTCGAGCACCGCTTCGGCCCCTACGGTGGCCAGTACGTGCCCGAGACGTTGATGCCGGCGCTGACCGAGCTCGAGCAGGCCTGGGTCGAGGCCTGGGCCGATCCCGAGTTTCGGGGACGCTTCGCGGAGCTCCTGCACAACTACGTCGGGCGGCCGTCGCCGCTGTACCTGGCGCAGCGGATAAGCGCCGAGGTCGGCCATCCGGTCTATCTCAAGCGCGAGGACCTCAACCACACCGGCGCCCACAAGATCAACAACGGCCTCGGGCAGGCGCTGCTGGCCAAGCGCATGGGCAAGACGCGGATCATCGCCGAAACCGGCGCCGGCCAGCACGGCGTCGCCACGGCCACGGCGTGCGCGCTGCTCGACCTCGAGTGCATCGTCTACATGGGCACCGAGGACATCCGCCGGCAGATGCCCAACGTGCAGCGGATGGAGCTGTTGGGGGCCAAGGTCGTGGCGGTGCAAGCCGGCGCGCGGACACTGAAAGAGGCCGTCTCGGCGGCGATCCGCGACTGGGTCACGAACGTCGGCGACACCCATTACATCCTCGGCACGGCCGCGGGGCCGGCGCCTTATCCGGCGATCGTGCGCGACCTGCAGCGCATCATCGGCGACGAGGCGCGCGCTCAGATCCTCGAGCAGGCCGGCCGCCTGCCGGAGCGCGTGATCGCCTGCGTGGGCGGCGGCTCCAACGCGATCGGCATCTTCACCCCGTTCGTCGACGATCCCGAGGTCAAGCTGTTCGGCGTCGAGCCGGCGGGGGAGGGGATCGAGACCGGCCGCCACGGCGCGCCGCTCACCGTCGGCGGGCCCGCCGGCGTTCTGCACGGGTCCTACTCGGCGATCATGCAGGACGAGGACGGCCAGATCCTCGAGGCGCACTCGATCTCGGCCGGTCTGGACTACCCCGGCAGCGGACCGGAGCACGCGTGGCTGCGCGACCAGGGGCGTGCCACCTACTCCGCGATAACCGACCAGCAGGCGCTCGACGCCTTCGCGAAGGTCGCTCGCCTGGAGGGCATCATCCCCGCGCTCGAGAGCTCGCACGCGCTCGCCTGGACGATGGCCAACACCGAGAGTGAGCTCGACCTCGTGTGTCTCTCCGGGCGCGGCGACAAGGATCTCGCCGAGGCGCTGCGCAAGCTCGGCCACCGCTCGGAGCACGACAGCGTCGCGGGGAGCGCGCCGCGATGAGCGTCGGCGGGAGTCAGGGCGGATGAGCGCCGGCGGGAGTCAGGGCGGATGAGCGCCGCGGTCACCGGCGGCGAGCGCATCGCCGAGGCGTTCGAGTCAGCTCGCGCCGACGGTCGCCGCGCGGCGCTGATGCCCTATCTGATGGCTGGATATCCCGACCTCGATCGCTCGCGTGAGATCGCCCGCGCATACGTCGAGGGCGGCGCCGACCTGATCGAGCTCGGCGTGCCGTTCTCGGACCCGCTGGCGGACGGGCCCGTGATCCACGCCGCCGACGTTGCCGCACTCGCCGCAGGCGCCAACCTCACCGACGCACTGAGCGTGGCGCGTGAGGTCGCCGATCGCGTCCCGGTCGTGGTCATGTGCTACGTGAACGTGATCCTGGCGCGCGGGCTCGAACGCTTCGCCGAGATGCTGCTGGCGGTCGGCGCGAGCGGCCTGATCGTGCCCGACCTGCCGCTCGAGGAGGCCCCGGCGACGCTCGCCGCGCTCGACGCGCGGGGGCTCGCGCTGGTGCCGCTGGTCGCGCCGACCACGCCCGACGAGCGTCTGGCCCAGATCGGCGCCCGCGCTCGCGGCTTCCTCTACACCGTCTCGGTGACCGGCACGACCGGCGAGCGCAGCGGGAACGTCGGCGGCCTGCCCGCCATCCTCGCTCGTGCCCGCGCTCACACCGACGTGCCCGTGGCGGTCGGCTTCGGCATCGGTACCCCGGCGCAGGCTGCCGCGGCCGCGCAGGCCGGTGCCGACGGCGTGATCGTCGGTAGCCGGCTGGTGCGCGCCGCCGGTGAGTCCGACGCTCCCGCCGAGCAAGTGCTCTCGCTGGTGAGAGCATTCGCCACGGCCCTTGGATAGGATTGCCCCGATGGCAATCGTAATCACCGGAACCTTCGGCCTGGTCGTCTGGATCGTCCTGTGGGCGCTCAACGTCTCGGGCTTCGACGCGCTTCTGATCGGGATCGTCCTGGTTCTGATCGTCACGGCAGCCCGCGCTGTCGTGCCTCACCTGAGCCGGAAAGACCAGTAGTGCTCACCCGTCCCCGGGCGCTCGCCAGCTCGGGCGTCGCGTGCCTTGCGGCCTTGGCGATCGCCGGCTGTAGCACCGGCGGATCCAACTCGAGCTCGTCCTCGAGCGCCGGGACCGTCAAGGGTCACACACTCTCGATCTATCTCAGCGAGCCTCAGGACCTGCACACCGACGCGGCCGCCCAGGACATCGTTCACGCCGAGCAGAGGGCGTTCAGCGCGCACGCCAAGGAGGTCAGCGACTACAAGCTGGTGCTCGAGCCGGTGCGCGGCAGGACGCTGTCCGAGAACGCGCGCGACGCGATCATCGACCCGACCACGATCGCCTACCTGGGCGAGGTCGCGCCCGGTGGGTCGGATCAGACGGTCGGCATCACCAATACGCTCGACGTGCTGCAGGTCAGCCCCACCGACAATGCGCTCGAGCTGACCGACACCACGCCCGCGGTCTCCGGCGGCCCCAAGAGCTTCTTCGAGTCCTGGTCGACCCACGGGCGCACGTTGGCGCGGGTCGTCCCGAGCGGCTCCGAGGAAGCCCGCGCCCTGGTGGCCGAGATGTCGTCGCTCAAGCTGGAGAGTCTGTACGTCGCCAACGACTCGAGCGTTTACGGCAGGGCGATCGCCGACGCCGTCGCCAGCGATGCTCACAAGCAGGGAATCGCGGTCGCCACGTCACTCAGCGGGGCGGCGGCGGTCTTCTTCGGCGCTCAGTCACCGGCTGCCGCCGCGCGCTTCTTCAACCATGCCGCCACGGCCGCGCCGAACGCGAAGCTGTTCGGTCCCTCGGCGCTGAACTCGAGCACGTTCGGCTCGGCGCTCTCGGGCTCGGTGCATGACATCTACGTGTCGATCCCAGGGTTCATGCCCAACGATCTGCCGGCGGCGGGCAGGTCGTTCGTCTCCGCCTTCAAGCGTGCCTACGGCCATACGCCCAACGTCGAGGCGATCTTCGGCTACGCGGCGATGTCGGCGCTGCTGCAGGTGCTGGCGAAGGAGGGCAAGAACGCAAACGACCGCCCCAGCGTCGTCAGCGCCTTCCTGAAGCAGCGCAACGTGGCGTCGGTGCTCGGTAGCTACTCGCTGGACCGCGCCGGTAACACGAGCCTCGACGCCTTCGTGTTCGCGCACGTGCGCGGTGGCAAGCTGGTGCCGTTCACAGCTGCCCCGCAGAGCTGAGCCTGGAGGCACTAGCCTCCAGCATGAGGAGGCTGAACGTGGCATTGGGGAATCTGCTCATACGGACGCTTGCGCCGGCCGTGCTCTGCGCGCTGGCGATCGCCGCCTGTGGCTCGCAGCAGAAGCCGGTGGACACGACGACGACCTCCGCGAAGCCTCCGAAGCATGACAACCACACGGTCTGGATCTATTCGAGCCTGCCGCACAGCGGGCCGCAGCGGTCCGAGTCGCTACAGATCCAGCGCGGGATCGAGCTCGTGTTGAACCCGGTTGAAGGCAGGTCCTACCACGGCTTCCGTATCCACTACAAGTCGCTGGACGATTCGTCGCCGTTGGCACGCCGTCGCCACCGAGCTGTCACCTCGCCGAGTATGAGAGACAAATCCAGCAGCGCGGTCACAACCACCACCACGACGAACATCGACGGTTGGAACCCGGCCGCGACCGTGCGAAACGCGGAACGGGCCGCCCGCAACGCGCAGACGATCACCTACATCGGCGACCTCGATTCGGGGGCGACCGCGCTCTCACTACCGATCCTCAATCAGGCCGGGATCCTGCAGATCACGCCCGGCAGCGGCTACCCGGGGTTGACCGACTCATACAAGGGCGTCACGTCTGCATTGGAGCCGCACAAGTACTACCCGCAGTCCCCGCACACATTGCTGCGCCTGATACCCAATGACATCGTCGAGGCCAGCGCGGCGATTCAATGGCTCCACAGCAACGGCTGCCGGCGCCTGTCCGCGTGGGAATTCGGCGGCGGCACCGAGTCGGCCGAGTCGGCCGCGCTGCTCAAGGCGATCGTGGCCACGGCGAAGTTGTACAGCGGCATGAGCTACGTTGCGACTCCGTCTCCCGGCACGGACACCAAGTCCTATTACACGTTCGTGACGAAGTCGCTGCAACCAGCGGGCCTGCGCTGCGGGATCCTGGTCGGCCACGTCACCCACGCAGCGGCCGTCTTCACGGCGGATCTGCGTGAGCTGCTGGGCCCGTCGCCGACGATCGTCGGCACCAGTCGCTTCTGCAATCCCGGCTGGTCGCGCGCGATCTTCAAGAGCGAGACCTCCAAGACGATCGCCAAGAACGTCGTCGCTTCGCTCTACTGCATGACGCCCGCGCGGCCGGTGAAGAGCTATGTCGGCAGCCGCGGAAGCACAGGCGTCATTGCCAACTACATGCAGGCCTACCACCAACGGCCCACCGCCTACGGCTACTACGGCTACATGGCGGCCAAGATGGTGCTCAGAGCCCTGCGGGACGTCGGCTCCGAGCAGGACAACCGAGCGCAGGTGCGCAGCAATATGCTCGACGGCTATTCGCCGTACGCCGTCGGCGCTTTCAGCTTCGATGCCACGGGCAACGTGGAGTCCAACGCGTACGCTGTCGACGTCTTCAGCCATGGCGTCCCCATCTGGCACAGAACCGTGACACCCGGGGACCTGTACTTGCTCTCGTCCGCCGGATGAGCCATGCTTGCGACCGGAGAGTCATGACGAGGGATCGTGATTCATTTGTGTCTGCCGCGTTAAGGCGAAGGTAGGGACAAGAAACCATATACACAGGGCGATGGCCAAGGGTTAACCTGCCCCGTAACATCTGCGCTCGGCATCGCTGAACGCAGGCCAAGTCGTAACCAAACAAAGAGGGGATGTATGCGTCGCATTAGAAAGGCCGGAGCCGTCCGGATGGCGGTGGCGGCCTCAGTAGTCGTTGCCGCGTCTGTAGGCGGCGTCGCCAGTTCGTCGGCGAAGACCGCCAGGGCGGCCGCGGGGAGCTCGGCCGTCGATTGGTACTCGGGCCTACCGCTGTCGGGCTCGACTTCAGCCCAGACGGGACCTGCGGTCAAGGGCATCAAGCTCGCACTCAAGCAGGCCGGCGACAAGGCCGGTCACTACACGATCAACTACACGTCGCTCAACGACGCCACCGCTGCGGCCGGCGCCTGGACAGCGGAGGCGACCAGCGCCGCGGCGCACAAGGCCGCCGCGGACTCCAAGGCGATCTACTACATCGGTGAGTTCAACTCCGGCGCCTCCGAGGTGTCGATGCCGATCCTCAATGAGGCCGGCATCGCGCAGGACAGCCCGGCCAACACCTACGTGGGCCTGACCGCGTCGCTGAAGGGCGTGACCCAGCCGGGTGAGCCGGGTAAGTACTTCCCGACGGGCAAGCGCACGTTCACGCGCATCGTGCCGGCGGATAACGTCCAGGGCGCGTCCGACCTGCTGGCCTTCCAGCAGGCCGGCTGCAAGCGCCTGGCGGTCTTCGATGACACCCAGGCCTACGGCGCCGGCCTCGCGGCCGTGCTGAAGGCCACGGCCAAGATGTACGGCATCCAGATCGTGGACGTCGCCAGCGACGCCCAGGTGGAGCCCGACTACACCTCGGTCGCGCAGAAGTTCGCCTCCGACGGCGCGCAGTGCGTCGAGTTGAGCGCGACGACCGCCACGGTCGGCGGCACCGCGTTCGTCAGTGCCGTGCACGCCTCGCTGCCGAAGGCGACGATCGTCGGCCCCGACGGCATGTGCACGTCGGCCTGGGCGACAACCAGCCCGGTGCTCTGCACGGTCGCGACGCTGAACATGAAGTCCTACCCGGGCGGCGTGGCGTTCCTCAAGGCCTACAAGAAGGCTTACGGCGTCTCCAACCCGGATCCGTACTCGATCTACGGCTACGCGTCCGCGCAGCTGGGCCTCGACGCGCTGAAGTCGGTCAAGGCCGGCCTCAGCGGCAAGGCGTTGCGGGTCGCGATGGTGAAGGCGATGTTCCACGTCAAGAACGTCAGCACGGTGCTCGGCAAGACCAGCATCGACTCGGCGGGTGACACGACGCTCACCGCCTACGGGCTCTACAAGCTAACGCCGACGAAGAACGGCAAGTCGGACAACATCGCGTTCGACAAGGTGCTGAAGCCGGCGAAGTACCTGCACGTCTCCTAAGGAGAGATGAGGCACTAGTAACGACTGCGGGGCGGG
>JBOGYJ010000325.1:0-5372 GCA_050696795.1 Solirubrobacteraceae bacterium
AGTACGTGCAATGGCACCTACGCCACGCATGGGCCGAGCTGCTCTTCACAGACGAGATCCCCCGCGCCAGCACCGACCCAGTCGCGCCAGCCACCCGCTCACCCCACGCGACCCGCAAGGCCGGCCAACGCCGCAGCGCCGGGCACGAGCCCTGCCACACGATCAAGAGCCTGTTCGACGAGCTCGAGAACCGCACCCGCAACACGATCCGCATCAACGGCAGCGACGCGACGTTCCCGCAACTGAGCACCCCGACCGAGCTGCAAGCACGCGCGCTACAGCTGATCAACGAGCGCGTCCCGAAGATCACGTAGCCAAGACCCAGACACCCCCAAACCCCGGGAAAACCCGAAAACAGGGGCAAAAACCGACGGTGATCAGCCGCAACTTCGGTCTAGAGAGGCGGCCCGCTACCTCGCCGGCTGGCAGCATGATGAGCACGCGAAGGCTTGGGCTGGGCTTCGACCGCTCGCGCCAGATGGCCCGCCGTACATCGGGACCGTCCCGGGACATCCAGGTCTGTTTGCAGCGACCGGCCATGGGATGCTTGGCGTGACACTCGCACCGGCCACGAGCGAGGCGCTCTGCCCACTGATCCTGGGTGATCCCGAACCGTCGGTTCTCCGGCCGTTTCGCCTCAACCGGTGAGGAGTACGGCGGCTTCAGGACGGCAACTGGTTTGAAGACTTCAGCTGTACCGCCGCGTGTGCCCTACTTGGGAGTGCCAGCACCACCACACCTGTCGAGCCGGCAGCCTCTGAGAGAAGCAGGCGGCGCGCGAGGTCAGGAATCGTGGACGAGTGTCTTGGTCGGCGCTTCCTTGGGACGGACCGGAAAGCCGGGGGGCATCATGACATCTTCTCGGGTCAATTGGTCGATCGCCGACCTGCCGAGGCCGACTAGCGTCTCGTCGACTCCAGCTCGCAATATCTCAAGCACGTTCGCAACGCCGGCTTCGCCGCTGGCTGCCAAACCCCATAAGGGGGCACGCCCGACCATGACGGCCGACGCTCCGAGGGCGAGCGCTTTGACGACATCGCTGCCGCGGCGGATACCGCCGTCGAGCAGAATCTCGAGCCGATCGGAGACTGCCTCGACAATGCCGGGTAGCGCGCGGATGCTGGCTGGCGAACCGTCGAGGTTATTGCCGCCGTGGTTGGAGACTGAGAGAGCGTCGGCACCGATGTCCGCCACGCGGATCGCGTCATCAGGGTGGGATACGCCCTTGATAACAAGTTTGCCCTCCCACTGATCTCGAACCCACGCGATGTCCTCCCAAGTCGGGCTCGGGGTTGCCATCCACTCGCCGTATGCCTCGAAGAAGCCGGGACTCGCCGCTCCGCTGCGAGCCATGTTGGGCACCGTGAGGGTCGGCAGCCCGCCACTGCGCGCGAAGCGCAGCAGCCAGTGTGGCCGCGCGAGCACCTCGGGTGCGAATTTGAACGCGGTCTTTACATCGATTCTGGTGGGAATCGGAGGACTTCCCCAGTCTCGCCGGTGTGCAAAGGTCCAGTCCAGCGTCATGATGATCCCCTGAACACCGTTATGCCGGGCGTAGGCGAGCAGCTGCTTGACCCGCTCGCGCCCACCCATCCAGTAGACCTGGAACAGGGTCGCGGGGTTGGCCGCGACCACTTCAGCCAGCGGCTTGCTGGCAAACGAGCTGAGCCCCATTGCGATGCCGGCAGCTGCGGATGCGCGGGCGACTGCGACCTCGGCATCGGGGTGAACCGCCTGAACGCCGGTGGGGGAGATAATCACGGGGTAGGCGAGGTCCTGACCGAGCACGCGCGTGGACAGATCCCGTACCGGAGGCACTCCGGTTGCAATCCGTGGGAAGAACCCGAGTTCGCGGAAGGCCGACTGATTTGCGTTGAGCGTGAGACCGCTCTCGGCTCCCGCCACCAGCGCGCCGTACACCGATCGAGGCAGGCGGCGCTGCGCGCGCCGCTCTGCCTCAGCGACCGACTCGAACCAATCTCGTGTACTGGCCACTACTTCACCAGTTCGAGGGGGCCGCGGCCAATTCAGCAAGGGGACTGTCGTTGCACGGCCGGACCGTGCTCAAGCGCTTGGAATGATCGACGCGAGCTCGAGGTGGCTGGCTCTGCACGGTCGCCAGTGCCTTCTCACCGTGACCGAGGGCGCACTCTGGATCCGGCCCGTCGAGTGGCAGCCCGGTGAAGAACTTCGCGGCCATGCAGCCGCCTCGGCACGAGTCGAAGAACGAGCAGCTGGCGCAGGCGCCTGCCGCCTGAGGTTCCCGAAGCTGCCTGAAGAGCTCGCTCTCGCGCCATACGGCCTGAAACCCGCCGGGCGTTCGCACATTCCCGGCGAGGAATTCGTCGTGGATCGCGAATGGACACGCGTACACGTCCCCAATTGGGTCGATCAGGCATACGACTCGGCCCGCACCGCAAAGGTTGAGTCCAGGCAGCGAGTCTCCAAACGGTGCAAGATGGAAAAACGAGTCACCAGTCAGAACGCTGTCGGCCCGCTTGCTAAGCCAGTCGTAGAGTTCACGCTGTTGTTCGGGCCGCAGTCGCAGGTCGGCCCAGCTGTCAGCGCCGCGCCCAGAGGGACGCAGCCGGGTAATGCGGAGCTGAGCTCCGTAGCTGGCTGCGAGCTCTTCGAAAGAATCGAGCTGCGAGACGTTATGCCGCGTTGTGACGATCGAGATCTTGAAGTTCTTCATCCCCGCTTCCGCGAGATTTTCGATTGCGTTGATCGCGGCCTCGTAAGAGCCGCGACCGCGAACGGCGTCATTCACGTCCGCTGTGGCACCGTCCAGCGAGATCTGAACATCCACATAGTCGCTCGCCGCTAGCCAGGCGGCGCGTCCGGGGGTGATGCGACTGCCGTTGGTAGAGAACTTCACGCCGATGTTGCTTGCCGTGGCGTATTCCACGAGTTCCCAGAAATCTCTGCGCACGGTCGGCTCGCCTCCGCCGATATTTACGTAGAAAACCTGCATCCGCTGAAGTTCATCGATCACTCCCTTGGCCTCCGCGGTTGACAGCTCCCGCGGATCCCGCCGCCCCGAGCTCGAAAGACAATGAACGCAGGCGAGGTTGCAGGCGTAGGTCAGCTCCCACGTAAGGCAGATCGGCGCATCAAGGCCTTGGGCGAAACGCTCAGCAAGTCGCATGGTCAGCTCCCAAACGGATCATGCCCGTCTCGGCCAGCGTGGCCAGCGCTTTCAAGATGGCAGGCTCGCGCTCGTGAGTCACGCCAGCAGCCCGGCAGCTCGCCTTCGCCGTGTCATTTTCGTCGAGCAACTCGAGAACACGGACCAGTGTTGGATCTTTGAGGAATGACAGGCGTCGTGTGCCGAAGTGGTACGCCAGGGCGCCAAAGGGCTCTTTGCGCACGGCAACGCGCGGGTCGAGCGCCCACCGGCGCTCAGCGTCAAACTCAGCCATGTTGCCTCGCTAGTAGACGCCGCACATGCCGTCGATCGAGACGTCCTCGACGAGGAGCTCCTCTTCGACGAGGTCGTCGGTCGACGACTGATCCTGGACCTCGGGATCGGGGGCGGCGGGTGCGCGATCCTTTGCGGCAGTCTCTTCAGACACGGTTTCTCCTCCCGCGTTGGCAATTTCGTCTTTCGGTCACAATGTCTACCGTACCGTGACCACGAGATATTTATAGCATCGAGTGCCAGAAAGTAAACTGGCAACCCGGGGTCGTCCACCATCGACGACCCGCGCGCACGTGAGTCAGGTCGCCCTTGAACTGTTCGTGGAACGGGGCTTCGAGGAGACGACGATGGACGACATTGCCGAAGCACTCGGCGTCGGCCGACGCACCTTGTTTCGCTACTTCGACTCCAAGAACGACATGGTGTGGGGCGACTTTGAGTGGGTCCTGCACCGACTTCGTGATGAGTTCGAGAACGTCCGGCAGGTTGATGATCTCATGGATGCTCTGCGCCAAGCGGTTGTTGCGTCAAATACGTATCCGGAGAGCGTGCTGCCGGATCTGCGCATCCGGATGACCTTCATCACCTCAATCCCGGCACTCCAGGCGCACTCGATGATCAGGTATGCGGAGTGGCGGACGGTGGTGGCAGAGTTTGCGGCAAACAGGCTGGGGCAGAAGGTTGATGGTCTTGCCGCGCAGGCGATCGGTCACGCGGCGCTCGCAGCGTCTACGGCAGCGTTTGTTCGGTGGGTCCGCTATCCGGACGAGGATTTGCTTGCCTTGCTCGATACGAGCTATCGGATGCTGGGTGATGGATACGATGCCGTAGCGGTCGAGCAGCCCTCACGGGGTATTTGACACCCAGTGCTATATTTCTCTCCGAGGTGAGGGAGAGACGCCTGACAACGCTGCGCTGTGTGACGTCCCCGGGCTCAGCCGCTCTGGAGGGGTACGTTCTCGTGGTGCCCATTGGCGCGACAGAGCAGCACGGGCCGCACCTGCCGCTCACCACGGATTCTGACGTCGCGGACGCACTCGCGGCGCAGCTGACTGATCGCGCGCCTAGGGTTGTCCTCGCTCCCACGATGCCGTACGGCGCAAGCGATGAGCATCGCGACTTTCCAGGCACCCTGTCGATCGGCACCGACCTCACCACGCAGATGCTCTTGCAGCTTGGACGTTCGGCAGCGCGATCATGGCCCCGGGTCCTGTTCCTGAACGCGCACGGCGGTAACGCCACCGCGTTGCGGCTCGCAACAGCGCTGCTCCGGATTGAGGGGCTCGATGTGCGGGCGTGGTCGCCGCAATGGCCCGGCGACGCGCACGCTGGGCACACCGAGACCTCAGTGATGCTGTTTCTGCGAGGCTCCGACGTTCAGTTCCGGGAAGCGGCTCCTGGAGCCCAGCAGCCGCTGTCCGCGCTGCTACCGCGACTGAAGACAACCGGAGTCGCCGCGGTAAGCGCCAACGGCGTACTCGGCGACCCGACAACGGCCAGCGCAGCGGCCGGCGAACGGCTCTTGGCACAAGCTGTGTCGCAGCTGCTCGAGTTTCTGGCTGACTGGCGACGCGAGGCAGCGTGAGTACGCGGGTCTCTGTGGTCCTCGGCGCAGCTCGTGGCATTGGCGCGGCGACCGCCACCGCTTTGGCGGCGCGCGGGGATGCGGTGGTGCTCGTGGATCGAGCGGCGAATGATCCACGGCTGCCGTACCCCCTAGGAAGTGAGGAAGACCTTGAGCGGGCCGCTACATCCGCACGAGAGGTAGCGGCCGACAAGGATCTGGTCGCCACAGCCATCGTCGACGCTACCGACTTCGAGGCGGTCACGGAGGTGCTTGCCAGGACTGAGGATCGCTTCGGCGGAATAGACGCGATCGTTGTCTGCGCCGGCGTGATCGCAGGTGGCCGGCCACTCTGGGAGATGCCGGGCGACGAGGTGGATGCCGTTC